>NZ_JBIWDW010000001.1:705264-771374 GCF_044762205.1 Arthrobacter sp. NPDC097144
CATATAAATAAAAAAAAAATATGCCAAACGTAAAGCAATATATTTGGTAAATTTAGGCGTATTTTTTATTTGATGTTGGGGGGGGGGGGGCGGGCTTACCCCCGCCCCCACCCCTCCTTTCTTGTCTGACTTCGCCTACCTCATAACCCGTTTGGCGGCCTGCCCAAACGGCCCCTCACCCGCAAACGCATACTTGGCAAACCGTTCCCCGATCAGCCGGTGCGTGGCGCTGTCCGGGTGGAGCGCGTCCGGCAGCGGATGCTCGTCGGCATCGGCCGCACCGAACAGTTCAGTACCGTCCAGGTAGTACAGGTTCGCGTCCTCGGACCGCCGCTCCACCAGGGACGCGAGCGCCTCACGGATCACCCGCAGCGTCAGCTGGCCGGCGGCCACGCCCGCCGGCGACCCGGTGGCAATGAACTTCACCTGGTCCGTGGCGAACGACGCCGGATCAAACGCACCCGGCCCCGGAGTGTCCTCATGGATTCCGCAGAAAATGGGCGACACGAGCAGCAGCGGCGTCTCCGGATGCCCCTCACGGATGGTGTCCAGGAACCCGTGCACCGCGGGCACAAAAGCCCGCAGCCGCATCGCATCCAGGTTCACCACGTTGATGCCCAGCTTCACGCTGATGATGTTGGCTGGGGTATCGCGCATCACCTGGGCGGTGAAGGGGTCGACGACGGCGCTTCCGCCCAGGCCCAGATTGTGCAGTTCCACGCCGCCCAGCTGCGCCGCCACGGCGGGCCAGATGCCCGACGGCGTTGCCGCGTTGGATCCGTGGCTGATGGAGCTGCCGTGGTGCAGCCAGACCGGCCGGTCCGGGCGGTGCGCCTGAACCGGCGCGTCGCTGCGCAGTTCCACCAGCTCCACCGACTCGTTGTGCGGCAGCCAGATTTCCACCAGCTTGGACCCGGCCGGCAGCCGGGGAAATCCACTGGTGTGCGAGGGTCCCTCCACCTGACGGGCGGCCCCGGTGGACATGTTCACTTCGGTGTACGAGCCGCCGGTGAGTTCGTCGCTGTGCACCAGTTCGCCGTCGGCCATCAGGTCCACGTGGCCGCGCGGCCGGTCGGCCCCGAGGTAGACCACCCGGGTGGGATGGATGACGAGTTCCAGCTGCTCCGCCGTCGTCGAGAAGGCCAGCCGGACGCTGGAAGGCTGCGACTCGGCCATCAGCAGCTGCGGGTCCGGGAAACGCATGCGCACCGGGGCGGGCAGGCGGTGCGGCCGCAGTCCCCGCGGAGTTGTTTCGAGTTCCGCGGCCCCGTGAACGAGCTCGGGAGCAATGGCAGTGGAAACCATGGTGCCTTTCATGAGGGGTCAGTGGATTGCAGACAGGCAACATTAGTGCATCCGGCCGCCCGGCCTTTCCGGCAGGGAACAGAGAGCTGCGGAGCCGGCAGGGAACCTGGCAGCGGAACTGGCGGGAGGACTATGACCCGCCTGCGGACCGCCGGTAACTGCTGGCCGTGAAGCCAAGGACCTCCCGGAACGCCGCCGCCAGATGCGCATGATCGGCGTAGCCCAGTTCCGCAGCGATGTCCGCAATCGGAGTTTCCGGATTCAGCCGCACCCGTTCCGCCGCCTCCTGCAACCGGTACCGGCGGATCATGGCCAGCGGAGGCAGTCCCACATGCCGCCGGGCCAGTCTCTGCACCGTCCGGACCGAGATCCCCAGCAGCTCGGCACCCTGATCCACCCGGAGCAGTGACGTGTCCGCCTGGATCACGTCCTCCAGCCGGTTGGCCAGCAAAGCATCGGCGCCGGGGGCCCGGACATTGTCTTCCAACCAACGGGCTGCCGCCGCCACCGCGTCAGCACGACGGCGGGACGCGCCGCCATCGTCGTCGCGGGCTTTGCTGTCGGGTTCGTCGTCCGCCGATATGGCTGCTGAGACAGCAGCCAGCAGCTCCGGAGCCTCGAACGGGATTTCGGTATCACGAAGGCTCCCCGGGTCCTGGACGAACACCGGCACCGCCGCCGGACGCAGCAGCATCCCCACCGCCCAGCCCCGTCCGGACAAATCACGGAAGGAACGCCGGGTCGCCGGGCCGGACAGCGTGACGCCGTCGGGCTGGACCACGAGGTTCAGCGCCGGAAAGGGAAGGATTTCCTGCCGGGACACCCGGCCCGGTGCCAGGTTCCACTCCGGAATCCAGAACCAGCGCACCCGGTCCGCGAGCTCCTCCGCCGGAAGAATACGGTGGAAGACGGGCAGCCGCGCCGGGTACAGCGTGCCGCGCCACTGCTCCTCCACCGCTCCCCTTCCATCGCTGTTGCTGCCCGATTTATACCTGTCGCGAATCTTCAAGCCCGGCCCCGGGGACGCTGCCTACGCTGGCACCATGACTACAACAAACAGCCCCAGTTCAAGCCCAAGCTCCGCTTCACATACCCCGGCCTCCCCTAAGGCCGGCGTCTCCGGTGACCACACCTCCGCGGGCATTCCGCACGGCGTCACCACACTGACCCCGTTCCTGGCCGTCCCGGATGCCCGGGCCGCCATCGACTTCTACAGCGATGTCTTTGGCGCCCGGACGGTGGACGTCACCGAGATGGGAGGCGTGGTGGTGCACGCCGATTTGGACTTCGGCAACGGCCGGCTGCAGTTGGGAGAACCGAACCCCCAGTACGGCCTGGTTCCGATGCCCGTCGGAGACGAGGACTGCTATTCGATGGGACTCTACTGCGCCAATGTCGATGAAACGGTCGCCAGGGCCGAGGCCGCCGGTGCAACCATCCGTGAACCGCTGAGCACGTTTGTGTCCGGAGACCGGTTCGCGAGCATCCGCGACCCGTTCGGCGTCCGCTGGTCCATCATGAGCCGGGTCGAGGACCTGTCCGAGGAGGAAAGCGCCCGCCGTGTCGCCGAATGGGCGGCCGAGCAATCCGGGTAGGAGCCGGTCGGGTGAGGAACAATCCGGCTAGGAATCCTGTCCTTCGATGCTGATCATCCAGCTGGTGCCGAACTTGTCATTCAGCATGCCGAACACATCGCCCCAGGGTGCCTTTTCCAGGGGCAGCGTCATCTGGCCGCCGTCGAGCAGCTTGTCCCAGTAGCCGCGCAGCTCTTCGCCGTCGTCACCGCTCAGGGAAATCGAGTAGCTGCTGCCCTCGTCCAGGTTCATGCTGGCCGGTGTGTCCGAGCCCATCAGGACAAACCCCTTGTCCGTCTTCAGGGACGCGTGCATGATCTTGTTCGCCTCGGCGGGGTCTTCGGCCATGTTCATGTCACCGAAGGTGCTGCTTTCCAGTGTTCCGCCGAATACGCTCTGGTAGAACTCCATCGCCTCCCGGGCATTGTCCCGGAAGCTGAGGTAGGGATTCATGGTGCTGGACATGGTGATCTCCTTCAAACATGTGGGATCCCGGACGGGCCGGGGCGTTTTCGTACGCCGCCAGAGTAGGCGCTCGGCCCGTGCGGACGGAAGAGAAAACGCTTAGCGGCTGGTTTCGGGCGAGGCGGCTGGCGGTTCAGCCCAGGAAGACCACGGCCACCACCGGAATGGTCACCAGGGCCAGAATGGAGCTAAGCACAATGTTGGCGGCCGTTGCTTCGGCATTGTCGGTCTCGGCCTGCGCCAGGATAAAGCCCGACGCCGAGGTGGGCATCGCGGCCAGCAGCACCAGCACCTGGTACCAGTCGGAAGGAAGCCCGGGCAGCAGACCGGCGATGAGAACGGTGATCACCGGAAAAACAATCAGCTTCCCCAGTGACGCGCCGATCACCGGAGCGAAGGACAGGTGCCCCGAGCGCAGCGACGTCACGGTGCGCCGGAGCGTCAGCCCGATCGCGAACAGCGCCACCGGGGCGGCGGCCGCGGCAAGCAGGTTGGTGGTGTCCGCTATCGGTCCGGGCAGCGGCACGTCGATTGCCGCAACGAGCAGCCCGGCGGCGATGCCCCACACCACGGGGTTCTTCAGGATGGCCTTGTCCGCGGCGGTCCGGATCTTTGCCCCGAATGACCCTTCTGTTTTCGCAGCGGCCAGCAGCGGAAACAAGATGGGATAGAGCAGCATGAAAAAGAGGTTGTGCGTCAGCTGGCCGATGCCGGCGGCGAGCCCTGCGTCGGACCCCACTATTCCGAGAATGACGGGGACGCCGAGGTAGGCGACGTTGCCGAAGCTGGAACCCAGCGCGTACTGCACCGCCGCCGGGCGGTCCTGCCGGAACAGGAACCGGGAGGCCAGGATGCTCAGCGCGGAGAACAGTGCGCAGGCGGCCACGATAATCAGGGGAAACTGCAGTGGAACTCCCTCGCTGATTTTGGCTTCGGCCACCACTTTGAACAGCAGCGCAGGCAGCGCAATGTAGAACACGAAGGCGCTGATGGCAGGTTCCGCGCCGGCACCGAATTTTGCCGAACGGCTGGCCAGATAGCCAATGAGCATAATCAGGAACAGCGGCAGAATGCTGAACAGGACAGTGGTTAGCACAGCACTCCCGTGCCTGCTGCTCCGATTTTCATGCCCGTTCCCCGCTCTGTTGTGCCGCTTCCGAGACAGCCCGGCCCGCCCGGGCCGGCCGGGCCGGCCCAACCGCTCGATCAATAAATTTCAGGATACAGAAACGGGATCTCACCTTGTGAAACAAGACGAACGGGTCAGGCGGTCAGGAGGACGCCCAGGCCCAGCAGGCCGATCAGCAGGACTGATCCGCTGAGCCAGCAGACGGACCCGACGTCGGCGTGGAATCGTTCGCCGGCAATCCCGCGGACCCGTACGGAATAGCGGCGGCGCTGGGTGAAGTAAATGGCCAGGGCCACCACGCCCGCGGCGGCGACCAGCACCAGAATCCAGGGACCGTAGTGCGGGAGCCAGCGCAGGAACACCAGTGCGGCGGTGAAGAGGGCCAGCACCGTGCGGCCCCAGGACAGCACGGTGCGCTCGGGCTGCAGACCGGGATCCTCATGCCTGGGGACCGGCTCCTGGTCACGCATCAGCCCAGGATAATCAGGGCGACTATGACCCCAGCCGTAACAGCCCCGGCCAGCCCCAGGAACGGAACAATGAGCGGCAGCGGCAACGGCCGTCCATGCCGCATGCTGGATTCAATGGCCACCCACCGTACGGCAGCCCCGGCACTGAGCAGCATCCCGGTCAGCACCAGAAGGATGGCCAGCACTTTGCGCAACGGTTCCGGAAACGCCTCGAGAGCGAACGCCTCCAAAGCCAGTCCGCCGGCGAGGAAGGCCAGGGAGGTGCGGATCCAGGCGAGGAAGGTGCGCTCATTGGCCAGCGTGAACCGGGGATCGGGCTCTGTTCCACCGGGAAGCACTTTGCGCGCGAGCCATCCGCGTTCCTGCTCGGTCATTGTTTTCCTGAGGACTGCATTCTGTCCATGGTAGTGACCCGCCCCATGCAAACGGCGGCCGGGTCCCCAGGGAACCGGCCGCCGTCGTCGTTCCGCAATAAATAGACTTAGCGCGCGCTCTTGCGCCGGCTGAAGCCGAAGGCCACCGCTGCCAGCAGCACGAGGCCCTTGATGATCTGCTGCCAGGCGGCATCCACGGACAGGATGGACAGGCCCTGGTTCAGCACGCCCATCACCAGGCCGCCGATCACGGCGCCAATCACGGTGCCCACGCCGCCCTGGACGGAGGCGCCGCCGATGAACACGGCAGCAATCGCATCCAGCTCAAAGCCGGTGCCGGCCGAGGCCACCGCTCCCCCGGCGCGGGCCGTGCTGACCACGCCGGCCAGACCGGCGAGGAAGCCCATGTTCACGAAGATGAAGAAGTTCACCCAGGTGGTCTTCACGCCGGACATCATGGCCGCGTTCAGGTTCCCGCCCATGGCGTAGATGTGCCGGCCGAACACGGTGCGGCTGAGCATGAACGAGTAGGCCAGCACCAGCACCGCCAGCACAATGAGGATGATCGGCGTGCCGCGGTTGTAGGCAAGCAAATAGCACAAGTACATGATGGCCACCACGGCCACGCCGATCTTGAACACGAAGGACACGGTCCGCTCCCGCGGCAGGCCGAGCCGGCGCAGATCCGCGCGGCCCTTGAGCTGCTGGACCACCAGTGCGATCGAGGCAATCGCGCCGATCCCGAGGGTGACCAGGTCAGGGGATCCGGTGGAGGGAAGGGTCCCGGAGCCGATGGCGTTGAACGGCCGCGGCAGGCCGCTGACCGTTCCGCCGGTGAGCAGCACCAGCGCCACGCCGCGGAAGACCAGCATTCCGGCGAGGGTGACAATGAACGCGGGTATCCCCACGAACGCCACCCAAAAGCCCTGCCAGGCACCGATCAGTGCGCCCACCACAAGGGAGAGGACGACGGCGGCCCACCAGGGCAGGCCCCAGCTGTTCATGGACAGCGCGGCCACGGCGCCCACCGTGGCGACCACCGATCCCACGGAGAGGTCGATGTGCCCGGCAATAATCACCATGACCATGCCGATGGCCAGAATCAGCACATAGGCATTCTGCTGGATGAGGTTGGAGACGTTTCCGGGATAAAGCAGCCGTCCGCCGGTAAGGATCTGGAACAGCACAATGATGACAACAAGCGCGGCGAGTATGCCGTACTGCCGGAGATCAACGCGGCGGCGTCTTTTGGCCGGCGCCGTCCCGCGCGGCGGAAGCGGTGCCTTCGCCTGTTCTGGGGTGGTGGTGCTCACGAGGCTTGTGCTCCTAGGGTCCGGGCGGCGGTCATGTGGCGCATCAGTTCTTCCTGGGTCGCTTCGGCGCGGGGCACCTCGGCGGTGAGCCGGCCTTCGGCGATGGTGTAGATGCGGTCCGAGAGCCCGATCAGTTCGGGCAGTTCGGACGAGATGACGATGACGGCTTTGCCCGCCGCTGCCAGTTCGTTGATGATTCCGTAAATTTCAAATTTGGCGCCGACGTCGATTCCGCGCGTCGGCTCATCGAGGATCAGCACATCGGGACCGGAATAGATCCATTTGCTGAGCACGACTTTCTGCTGGTTTCCGCCGGAAAGGTTCCCCACGACGGAGGACACCGTGGGCGTCTTGATGTTCATCTGCTTCCGGTAGTCATCCGCGACGGAATATTCGCGGTGCCGGTCGATGATGCCCAGCTTTGCGAGTTTGCGCAGCGCGGATGCTGAAACGTTCACCGTGATGCTTCCAATGAGGTTCAGCCCGTAGCGCTTGCGGTCCTCGCTGACGTAGGCGATGCCGTTGCGGATGGCTTCGCTGACGGTGCGGGTGCGGATTTCCGTGCCGTCCTTGAAGACGCGTCCGGAGATCCCGGATCCGTAGGAGCGACCGAAGATGCTCATCGCCAGTTCGGTGCGCCCGGCGCCCATGAGTCCGGCGAAACCCACGATTTCCCCGGCATGGACATTGAAGGAAGCGTTGTCGACGACGACGCGGTCCACGTCGATTGGGTGGTGCACCGTCCAGTCCTCCACCCGGAACTTCTCTTCGCCGATCTGCGGCTCCCGGTCCGGGAACTGGCTGTCCAGGGGCCGGCCGACCATGGCGCGGATGATCCGGGTTTCAATGTCGGCGGTATCAGCCACCGGGAAGGTCTCGATGGTTTGGCCGTCGCGGATCACCGTCACGTTGTCCGCGATGGCGCGGATTTCGTTGAGTTTGTGCGAGATGACGATCGAGGTGATGCCCTGGTCCCGGAGCTGGTCGATCAGCCCGAGGAGGTGGGCCGAATCGCCGTCGTTCAGGGCCGCGGTGGGCTCATCCAGGATGAGGATCTTCACTTCCTTGGACAGTGCCTTGGCGATTTCCACCAGCTGCTGCTTGCCCACGCCCAGCTCGAGGACTTTCGTGGCCGGGTTTTCCTGCAGCCCCACGCGCTCCAGCAGCGCCTTTGCCTGCAGGTTGGTCTGGTTCCAGTCGATCACTCCGCCGCGGGAGACCTCGTTGCCCAGGAAAATGTTCTCCGCGATGGACAGGAACGGGCTGAGCGCCAGTTCCTGGTGGATGATCACGATCCCGTCCCGCTCGCTGTCATTGATCGAGCCGTAGGACACCGGCTTGCCCTCAAGCGTGATGGTTCCCGCGAAGCTGCCGTGGGGGTACACCCCGCTGAGCACCTTCATCAGGGTGGATTTACCGGCACCGTTTTCGCCGCAGACGGCGTGCACTTCACCGCGTTCCACGGCCACCGAGACGCCGTCGAGCGCTTTGATGCCGTTGAATTCCTTGACGATGCCGTCCATGGAGAGGATGACGTCATTCATGCCGTTCTCGTTTCGATACAGGGTCAGCGGGGCGCGGACCTGCCGCGCCCCGCTGTTCCGGAAGGTAGGTCAGAGCCCGATGTCGTCAGCGCTGACAAAGCCCGAGTCGACGAGCGTGGTCTGCACATCCGGCTTGGTCACCACAACCGGATCCAGGATGTAAGTGGGGACCACCTTCACGCCGTTGTCGTAGGTCTCGGTGTCGTTGACCTCGACGTCGTTGCCGGCCACCAGTGCGTCAATCATGGTTTCCACCTGCGCACCCAGTTCGCGGGTGTCCTTCCAGACGGTCATGGACTGGCGGTCGGCCAGCAGCGCCTTGATGTTCGCGACGTCGGCGTCCTGTCCGGTGATCAGCGGCCAGTCGGTGCCGGGCTTGTATCCGGCGCCGTCCAGCGAGGCCTCGATACCCAGCGCCAGGCTGTCATTGGGCGAGAGCACGACGTCGACCTGGTCACCGCCGGTGTAGAAGGACTGCAGGCGGTTGTCCATTTCAGCCTGGGCATCGGCGGACTGCCAGCCGAGGATGCCAATGGAGGTCCACTGATCGTTGCTGGCCGGAGACTTGCCGGACGGCACCACCAGCTGGCCCTTCTCGACGTAGGGAAGCAGGACGTCCCAGGCGCCGCTGAAGAAGAAGCCGGCGTTGTTGTCGTCCGGGCTGCCGGCGAACGGCTCAAGGTTGTACGGGCCCTTGCCGTCGGCCAGGGCGAGCTGCTCTTCGAGGAATTCGCCCTGCAGCTGGCCCACCTTGTAGTTGTCAAAGGTGGCGTAGTAGTCAACTGCGTCGGTGCCGTTGATCAGGCGGTCATAAGCGATGACGGTGACGCCCTGATCCTTGGCGCTCTCCAGGGTGGGGCCCAGGGTCTTGCCGTCAATGGCGGCCACCACGAGGATCTTCGCTCCGCCGGCGACCTGGTTCTGGATCTGGCTGATCTGCTGATCTGTCTTGTCATCGGCGTACTGCAGGTCCACGTCGCAGTCCTTGGCTTCGAGCTTTTCCTTCAGGCCCTCGCCGTCGTTGATCCAGCGCTCCAGGCTGCGGGTCGGCATCGAGATGCCTACGTTGCACTCGACGGCGGAGTCGCCGTCCTCCGAGGCGTCATTGGAACCGGCGGGTGCACATGCCGACATGCCGGCGGCCAGCCCAAGGGCAAGAAAGAGGGTTGAAACATGCTTGATACGGGTCATGGTTGAGCCTTTTGAAAAGGATCCTGCCACTGCTTCTTCGCCTCTGAAGCGGCCGGATCGGACGGATACAACGCTGTAACGCCACTGCCAACGGGAACCCCGCCGACTTATTTGCAGGCCAAGACAACATATGCCAGTGCAGGGGCCGGAACAAGAGGTTTCGCTATCTTTATGCAAACGCAACATCTTCCCGCCGCCCGTCCGCATCTTTCCCGTCCATCCGGCGCCCCGGTACATCCTTCGGACGCCGGGCGGCTCCGGTGCCGGCGAACAAAAAACGGCACCTGCCGGGCGCGAGGCCCGGCAGGTGCCGGAGGGGGAACAACCAGGCGGAGGCAGCGATTCGAGCTGCTGTTTACCGCCTGTTGTGTTGCTTGTCAGTACTTGATGGACTGTCCGCCGTCGATGGGCAGCACGGCGGCGTTCACGTATGAAGCATCGTCCGACAGGAGGAAGGCGACAACGGAGGCAATCTCCGGCGCTTCCCCGTAGCGCTTGGTCGGGTTGACCTGAATGAACTCCTCAGCGGCCTTGCGCGGGTTCTCAGCGTCCAGCTGCAGCATGGAGTTCTCAACCATGGGGGTCCAGATGGCACCCGGAGCAATGGCGTTGATGCGGATGCCGTACTGGCCGTATTCGATAGCCGAGTTGCGGGTCAGCCCCACGACGCCGTGCTTGGCAGCTGCGTATCCGGACTGGTTGCCGATGCCGGTGATGCCTCCGACGCTGGCCGTGTTGACCACCATTCCGGATCCTTGTTCGCGCATGACCTTGAGGACCTTCTCCAGGCCAAGGAACACGCCGCGGAGGTTGATGGCAACGACCTTGTCGAACTCGTCGGCGGTGAAGTTCTCGGTGAGGTTCTGCCGCCCCTCGATGCCCGCGTTGTTAAAGAAACCATCGATGCGGCCAAAGCGCTCCATCGTTGCCGCAACGTAAGAATCGACGTCGGCTTCCTTCGAGACGTCTGCGAGGGTGCTCAGGATCTCGGCTTCGGGAACGGCTTCCAGGACTACTTTCACGGTCTCGTCGAGGCCTGCCTGGGAGATGTCGACGAGCGCCAGTTTTGCGCCTTCGGAGGCAAGGCGGAGAGCGGCGGCGCGGCCGAGGCCGGAACCTCCGCCCGTAATGAGGATGACGCGATCGGTAAAGCGGGCGGTGCTGGTCATGGCTGCGATACTCCTGCCTGGGGTGTTGGAGGGCTTGGGTCAATCAGGGCTTCCAAGTCCAACTTCATGCATTTGCATGAACATTTTCAGGCTATACCCCGACCGACCAAACACCCAATTCCCGGCCAGGGCAGGGTCCCATGAAGAATTCCCCCGCCCCAGGGCCGACGTCGTCACCAGGGATGAGCAGTACCCGCAGCCGAACAAGTGAACAAATGGCCGGCGAAAGTGAAGGCCTGATCAGCTAACGGCGGGACCGGCGGCTACTTCGGCGTCGGCTGTCCGCGGACTGCGGACCACTCATCATTCACCGACGCATCCGCCAGCGGTTCCCAGCCGTTATCCTCCATCAGGGAGACCACGGTGTCGCGGTTGAGGTCGCGCTCCTGGCCTTCGACTCCCGAGGGGTAGCAAACCCACAGCACTCCGCCGGGCTCCACCGCGTCTGCGGCAGAGGACAGGTCGTGCGCCAGGTCCGCGGCCGAACCGGCAAACAGCAGAACGACGTCGGCCGGCATCAGAGAGCCCCTCGCAGCGATGTTCGCCTGGGCAGGCAGGAGCTCGGCAACCTCCGGACGGTCCTGCGCGCCGTAGACCGTGACACGGTTTTCCGGTGAGATTCCGAAGATTCGGGCGGCAGATGAGTCGGATGACATGTGGCGGAGCTCCATTCCAAGGGCGTGAGACTGTGTTTGATAAAAGGTACCCGGCGGCACACCGACCGCCGGACCTTCCATTCTTTCAGGTTCCAGCAGCGCCAGGATGATGCACCGTCTCACCGACCCCGCGCGCCGCAGCAGCGCGCCTGCAATGGGATAAGTGCGGTAGGTGCGCGCTAAACCCCCGCCGCCAGCATGGCGTCGATGCTCTCCGGTGACAGGGCATGCTGGATTGCCAGCATGCCCGCCCCCACCATTCCGGCGTCGAGCCCCGAGGCGGACTGCACAATCTGCAGGTGCTGCGTTGCCAGCGGCATGCTGCGTGAGTAGATGACCTCCCGCACCCCGGCAATGAAGTGCTCCCCGGTCAAGGCCATGGATCCGCCGATGACGATCACCGCCGGGTTCATCATGCTCAGGCAGGCGGAGAGGACATCGCCCACGTCCCGCCCGGCCTGCCGAACCACCTGCACCGCTTCAGAGTCGCCCTGCTGCACCAGATCCACCACGTCGAGGCTGTCCTTGGCAGCCCGTCCCAGCGCCTGGAGCTTCAGCGCCACGGCCGGACCCGATGCCACCGCTTCCAGGCATCCGTGGTTTCCGCAGCGGCAGGGCAGGTCCTCTCCGCGGGGCCCCCGGATGTGCCCGATGTCCCCGGCCACTCCGTCCGCGCCGCGCAGCAGCGTTCCGTTGGAGATGATGCCGGCACCAATACCCGTGGCCACCTTCACGAAGATCAGGTCCTGGACTCCGGACCAGGCCAGCTCGCGCTCCCCCACGGACATCACGTTGACGTCGTTGTCCACCAGCACCGGGACCTCAAAGTGCTCCTGCAGATAACCGGGGACATCAAAACCGTTCCAGCCGGGCATGATTGGCGGATTGATCGGCCGGCCGGTGGTGTGTTCCACCGGGCCCGGAACGCCGACGCCGATCGCGAGCAGGTCCGCCGCGGACCGGCCGGCCCGCTTCAGCAGCTCATCCCCCACTTCCGCTACGGCGTTCAGCACCGCTTCCGGACCGTCGGTGACCCGCACGTTCCGGGAGCCGTCCTGCAGGCGGATGCCGCCCAGGTCGGTGAGTCCCACGCGCAGGTGCGAGGCGCCGATATCCACGCCCAGCACCACTTTGGTTTCGGTGCGCAGCGCAAAGCGCGACGACGGCCGCCCGCCGGTGGAGACGGCGTCGTCCACCGGCGCCACCAGCCCCAGTGCCATCAGCGCTTCCACCCGCAGGGCGATGGTGGAGCGGGCAACACCGAGCACATCCGCGAGTTCGGTGCGGGTCCGCGGCCTGCCGTCGCGGAGCAGCTGGAACAGCTCGCTGGTCCCGGAGACGGCGGGCAGGGGCTTCCGAGTATCGATCACCGTGTCATTCAAACACAGCGGCAGGGTCCTTATGTCGACCGGCAGCACAATCCCGGCATTCCATCGTCGAAAACTGTTAGGGTGACCGCAAGCACACCCCGCCCCCGGCTGACGCAAGGAGAAAACATGACCACGGAAAAGCCGCTGCGGATAGCCATGGTGGGCCACGGATGCATGGGGGCTGCGCATTCGCAGGGCTGGCGGGTGGCTCCCCGGTTCTTCGACCTGCCACTGCGCCCGGAAATGGCGTTGCTGGTGGGCCGCGATGCTTCCCGCACAGAGGCTTCCGCGCAGCAATGGGGCTGGGCCGAGGTTTCCACCGACTGGCGGGAGGCCGTCACCCGGGAGGATATCGACGTCGTCGACATTGTCACTCCGGGTGCCTCCCACGCGGAGATCGCCGTTGCCGCGCTGGAGGCCGGCAAGCATGTGCTCTGCGAGAAGCCGCTGGCGAACACCGTGGAGGAAGCCCGTGCCATGGCCGACGCCGCCGAGCGCGCTGCCGGCCGCGGTGTCCGCGCGATGACGGGCTTCACCTACCGGCGGCTGCCGGCCACCACCCACGCACGGAATCTGGTGGCTGACGGCGCCATCGGCACGGTGCGCCAGGTCCGCGCCCGCTATCTGCAGGACTGGCTGGTGGATGCTGATGCTCCCATGTCCTGGCGGCTGCAGCAGGAGCACGCCGGATCCGGTGCGCTCGGCGACCTGGGCGCGCACATCGTGGACCTGGCCCAGTACGTCACCGGCCATCACCTGACCGAGGTCAGCGGCACCCTGCAGACCCTGGTTCCCACCCGTCCCCTTCCGGGGAACGACGGCGGTGCCGCCGAACGCGCGTCCGTCACGGTGGATGACGCCGCCCTGTTCACCGGCCGCTTCGACGACGGCGTCCTGGGCACCTTCGAGGCCAGCCGCATGGCCACCGGCAGCAAGAACGCCCTGCAGCTCGAGATTTCCGGCAGCCTCGGCGCCCTCCGCTTTGACCTGGAAAACCTGAACTACCTGGACTTCTATGACACGGCGGCCGCCCCGGACCGCCAGGGCTTTACCCGGATCATGGTGACCGAACCGGAGCATCCCTACGT
This sequence comes from Arthrobacter sp. NPDC097144, assembly GCF_044762205.1. Lineage (NCBI taxonomy): Bacteria > Bacillati > Actinomycetota > Actinomycetes > Micrococcales > Micrococcaceae > Arthrobacter > Arthrobacter sp. NPDC097144. The sequence continues at coordinate 718,913 of NZ_JBIWDW010000001.1, forward strand.
TTCGGCCTGGTGGCCCGCCGGGCACTCACTGGGCTACGAGCACGGCTTTGTCCACCAGGCCAAGGACCTGGTGGAGGCGATTGCGGCCGGAACCCAGCCCGCGCCGTCGTTCGCTGACGGCCTGCAGGTGCAGGAAGTGCTCGGAGCCGTATCCCGCAGCGCGGACAAGGCAGGCAGCTGGACGCCCGTCCGCTAAACGCTGCCCGCTGGCCCGGAACTACTCGGCCCGGAACTACTGGGCCAGCGGCGAGAGGACTTCCACCCGGTTGTTGAAGGGGTCGCGGCAATGGAACCGCTCATAGCCTTCAAAGGTGTGCCGTTCCTGCCAGGACACCTCGAACCCGCGGGATTCGATCCGTGCGCCCAGCTGTTCGAGTTCTTCGGCGGATGCCACCACCAGCGCGGGGTGGGCTTTCTGGGCCGGAACAAAGGGTGAGTCGACGCCCAGATGGATTTCAGCCACGACGCTGTCGCCCTCGAAGGCCCGGAACCAGCAGCCGCCCCGGCCGGCCAGCGACGGCGGTTTGGGAACCTCGGTCAGTCCCAGCGCTTCGGCGTAGAAGCTGCGCGCCTGGTCCTCTCCGTCTTTCGGGATCGAGACCTGAACATGATGTAGCCGCATTGTTCCCCCGGGATTCGTGCTTTCTGAAGTGCTTTGGCGTGTGTCGCGGCAGCTAAGGCCGCGGCAGCAATCATCATGGCACAGCAAGGCTTACTGGACCTTGCCCCGGCAAAGCGGTTGACTGTGCCTATGCCTCTTACCGGTGAATACGCCCCCAGTGCCAGCAAGTTCGCCCGCCAGCAGGCGGAACTGATTGAAAGCTCCGGCGGAACGGAGGGCACCACCCTCAACGGCCGCCCCGTCATCCTGCTGACGACAGTCGGTGCCAAGTCCGGAAAGCTGCGCAAGACGCCGCTGATGCGGGTGGAGCACGACGGCGACTACGCCGTCGTCGCCTCCCTGGGCGGCGCCCCCAAGCATCCCGTCTGGTACTTCAATATCCTGGCCAACCCGCACGTGGAACTGCAGGACGGTCCGCAGAAGTGGGACATGCGCGCCCGGGAAATCAGCGGCGAGGAGAAGGCTGCCTGGTGGGAGCGCGCCGTGGCCGCCTATCCCCCGTACGCGGACTACCAGGCCAAAACGGACCGGGAGATTCCGGTGTTTGTCCTGGAGCGCATGGAGTAATCAGCCCATGCCCGCCCCGTCCCCAGTCGTCAGGGCAGGGGCCCGGCGGGCATATCCGGTGGCCTGTTCAAAGGCCGCCGCCACCTGAAGCAGCTGGAAGTCCTCCCCGTGGTTCATCACCATCTGCAGCCCCACGGGAAGCCCGTCAACGCTGAATCCCGCAGGCATGGACAGCGCCGGCAGCCCGGTGGCTGATATGACGCAGGCCGAGCGCATCCAGTCCAGGTACGTGGGAAGTGCTTCGCCGTTGATGGTCTCCGGGTAGCGCAGCATCGCGTCGAAGGGCAGCACCTGTGCCGCAGGTGCCAGCAGCACATCGTAGCCGCCAAAGAATTCATGGACCTTCAGTGCCAGCCGGGTGCGCGCGGCCGCGGTGTCCGCGATGTCCTGGCCCGTCAAGACCCTGCCCTGCTCCACGTTCCAGCGGATTTCCGGCTTGATCAGCTCCGCGTGGTCCCGGACCAGATCTCCCAGAGAGTGCACAAACTCCAGTGCCCGCACGTTGCGGAACACCAGGTCTGCATCGCGCAGGTCGGGGCAGGCCTGTTCCACGCTGGCCCCGAGCTCCTCGAAGATTCCAAGCTGGGCTTCCAAGACGGCCAGCACCTGCTTGTCCACCGGGATGCCCAGGCCGAAATCCGGGGTCCAGGCGATTTTCAGCCCGGTCAGGTCCCTCTGCAGCGGCTGGGCGAAGGTTTCCGGCGGAATGGAGGGCAGGACTTCCGGCCCGGGACGTTGTCCTGCCACTGCGGTCAGCATCAGCGCAATGTCCGCCACGTCCCGTGCCATCGGCCCGCTGCGCGCAAGCCAGCTCCACAGATCGGAGGACGGCCAGGTGGGCACCACTCCTGCGGAAGGCCGGAAACCCACCACATTGCAGAACGACGCCGGGATCCGCAGCGAACCGCCCATGTCGCTGCCGTCGCTGATCGCCTGGATGCGCGCGCCCAGGGCGGCCGCCGCCCCGCCGCTGCTGCCGCCGGCGCTGAGCTCGGGGGCATACGGGTTGGTGGTTGTGCCGAAGACGTCGTTGAAGGTGTGTGAACCGGCGGCGAACTCGGGGACATTGGACTTACCCGTGGTCACCGCCCCCGCAGCCTTCAGCCGCGCAATGATCAAATCATCGGCATCGGGAACAAAGTCCCGGAACAGGACGGACCCCTGCGTGGTGCGCATCCCCCGCGTGTTGTGGGTGTCCTTGTGCGTCATCGGCAACCCGTGCAGCGGCGGCAAACTGTCCGCCGCTGAGGCTCCCGCGGCGGCGGTGCGCTCGTCGGCAGCGGCCGCCAGCGCCTGGGCGCCCTCCGGATCCAGCGTGACCACCGCATTGATCCGGCAGTTCACTGCCGATATCTGCTGCAGATGCGCGTCCAGGGCTTCGCGGGCTGACAGTTCCCTGGCCCTGATGGCACCGGTCAGCTCGACGGCGGACATGGCCTGGATGGCTTCGGCTGACGGTGAGATCCCCATGCTCACGCCCGTCCGTCCGCAGCCAGCCGCGTGCCGATGGCGGCGAGCGCAGCTGCCAGTCCGGTGCTCAGGGTCGGCTCCAGCTCGGGAGCGAATTCCGGGGAATGGTTTCCTGCCACCGCCTCTCCGGCGTCGATCCTTTCGGCACTGGTGGAACCGAACATCCAGTAGACGGAAGGAACCCCGATGGCGTCCGCCAGCAGGCCGAAGTCTTCGCTGCCCATCACCGGCGGAACCACACTGACGTTGTCCTCGCCCAGCGCCGCGCGCAGCTCGGCCAGCACCTCGGCGGTGGCCTCCGGATCGTTGTAGCAGCGCGGGAAGCTGGAGATTTCCTCGATCAGCGGCTCCGGGGCGTTGGAGGCTGCGGCCTCCGCAGCGATGATCCGCCGCAGGGCGGCCAGCACCTGTTCCCGGATGGCCGGTTCGAAGGTGCGCACGTTCACGGTGAACTCGGCGCTGCCGGGAATGATGTTCTCCTTCAGCCCGCCGTGGAAGGTGCCGATGGTGATCACGGCGGAGTCCCGCGCCGGGACTTCCCTCGAGAGGATGGTTTGGATCCGGACAATCATGTGCGCGCCCAGCACGATCGGATCTATGGACTTCTCCGGCTGCGAGCCGTGCGCCTGCTTGCCGATGACGGTGATCTTCCAGGAGTCCGCCATGGCCATGGCCGTGCCGCTGCTGATCTCCAGCCCGCCGGCAACGCCGGGCCAGACATGCTGTCCGTAGATCACTTCGGGCTTCGGCGCCTTGTTCCACAGGCAGTCAGCGACCATGGCCTGTGCTCCGGCGGCGGTCTCCTCGCCGGGCTGGAAGATGAACACCACGGTTCCGGACCAGGCATCGGTGCTGCGGGCCAGCAGTTCGGCACTGGCCAGGGCCACGGACATGTGGGTGTCATGGCCGCAGCCGTGCATCACCGGAACCGCTGTGCCGTCCTCCAGGGTGCCGGTGGCAGTGCTGGCAAAGTCCAGGCCGGTGTTCTCGACGATGGGCAGCCCGTCGGTGTCCGCACGGAATCCCACCACCGGTCCGTCCCCGTTGCGCAGGACGCCGACGACGCCGGTTCCCCCGCAGGTGAACGCGTCAAGCCCCAGCTCCTGCAGCCGCTGCAGCAAAAACGCTGCCGTGTCCGATTCCTGCATGGACAGTTCAGGGTTGGCGTGCAGGTGGCGGTACGTGTCATGCATTTTCTGCTGGTCAGCGGCGGTATAGCTGTAGGCGGAGAGGATGGCCGGTGCTGCGGTTGCGGTAGTGGTGTTCATGGAATGAACCTTTCAGTTGCGGGCGTGGCCCGGAGGAGTGAGGACGCCGGCGTGCGGCGGTGCACGCCGGCGTCGTTGTGGTTAGGCGGTGCTAGTTGACCAGTTCGGCCTTGCCGGCGGCGGCGTTGCGGTCCCGGACGAACCAGGCCAGCACTGCGGTCACCAGCACGCTGACACCGGTGGCCAGCTTGGCCAGGGCCGGCACAAGCGGGACCAGGACGAAGACGACCAGCAGTGCAACGCCCACGGCCACAAAGGTGATGCGCGGCTGCTTGGCAGAGACCACCAGCTGCACGATTACGGCGCCGATGATGGCCGGAAAGATGTAGATCCGGGTGACCTCCATGACCTCCAGCGGAATCAGGCTCAGCAGCCAGGTGCCCAGCAGGCCCACGAAGAAGAGCATGGACAGCACGTGCACCATGGCGGCGCCGCAGATGGCCATGATGGCGGAGAAGTCGGCTTTCTTGGTACCGGATTTTGCGCCGATGGTGGCCTGGGCAACCATCGCGGCTGGCAGCAGCTTGTTGGCCAGGTTGCCGATCATGAACGCCTGGTACATGGCGGCCGGTCCCAGCACCGGGTAGTAGGTGATGGGTTCAACGAACCAGAGGACAAAGAATGAGGCCCCCACGGCGAGGGCTGCGGTAAGCACCATGGTGCCGGTGACGCCGAGGTCTGCGAAGAACACCAGGTAGGCGGGCCCGGCGAGGGACAGCAGCAGGGCCGCGATCATCGTCAGCTGGCCCCAGCGGGAGGTGGTCCGGTCGAATTCGGCGAGTGCGGAGGCGTTGGTGCTCGTGGCGGTGGTGGACATAAGCCGTTCTCCTTCGAGGATGGGGGGTTAGGCAGCGGCGGTGTGGGCGAGGTAGGCGATGACCAGGCCGAGCACGATGGAGATGCCAAGTCCCCACTCGCGCAGCCACGGTGCCTGCAGCCGCTTTGCCAGGAACAGGCACATGCCCATCACGGCGGCGGAGGCAGCCACTGTTATCACGTGCACTCCGCTCTTGGGCAGTTCGGCCACGCCCAGGCTCGCGAACGCACCCAGCAGCGCGGCGGTGGGGATAATCGCCATCAGGCCGGGGTTGACCTGGCGCAGCTTGGTGTCGCCGCGCCGCAGCAGCGGGGTGAAGATCAGGCAGCAGACCATCCACATGGCGCCGGAGAGGCTCATGGCGGTGAACGCCACCGCGTAGACGGTCTGCGTGTAGTCCGCTCCGCCCAGTTCCGCGCCCATGGTGCCGGCGGCGATGGAGGCCGACGCCGTCTCGGTCGCCGCGGAGCCCACCAGGCCGATCCGGGTGAGGACGGCAGGGGTGCCGAACAGGGACAGCAGGGCGATGCTCACCAGCACCACGGCCAGCGACGGACCGATGGCAGCCACCGCTCCGGCACGGAAAGAGGCCCGCAGTTCGGTCTGGGAAATGTCCGCGGCCGGTCCGGCCTTGGCTGCGGCCTTCATGTAGATCAGGCTCTGGATAATGACGACGGCGAACACCGCCAGAGCGAAGACCCAGAGGATGGGCGTGTTTGCCACCCCGAGGATGTTGGTGGAACTGCCGTCGCGGGGAAGGAGAGGGCTCATAAGGTACTCCTTTGGGTTGTGGGGGGAGTGCTGGAAAACTGGTGCGAATCCAGTTGCAGCAGGGTGTCCGCCAGAACACGGACTCCGGTTGCTATCTGGTCAGTGGCCGTGAATTCCTCCGGGCAGTGGCTCTTGCCGGCGGCGGACGGAATGAAGATCATGCCCATGGGAGCCAGTGCGGCCATGTGCACGGCATCGTGTGTGGCGCCGCTGGGAACGGGCATCCAGTCAATGCCGGCAGCTGAGGCGGCGTCACCGGCAAGATCCTGAACACTGTCCGAGGCGCGGACCACGGTGTTGTCAGTGGACCAGCTCAGGTCCGCTTCGACGTCGTGCTCTGCGGCCTTGGCCGCGATCTCGGCGGCGAGCCGGCCGCGGGTGCCGGCAAGCCAGGACTCGTCGACGCTGCGCACTTCCCCGTAGAGGCGGACCAGCGACGGCACCACGTTGGGTGACCGGGACGCATTTTCCAACCGGGTCACCGTGGCCACGCCGTGCTTCGGTGCGCCGCAGCCTTCCGCCCGGATGGCCAGCACCGCTTCGGCGGCAGCCACCATGGCGTCCCGGCGGTCGTCCATGGGACGTGTTCCGGCGTGGTCGGGCGTACCGGTGAAACTGGCCACCAGGCGTTCGATGCCGGTAATGGCAGTGACGATGCCGATGGGTTTGCCGCGTGCTTCCAAGGTGGGTCCCTGCTCAATGTGCAGCTCGAGGTAGGCATGCGGACGCCGGCTTCCCGTCCAGCCTTCGAAGGACAGCAGCGCGGACGGATCCACGCCGAAGTCCGAATAGGCCGCGGCCAGGGTTCGGCCCGAATAGTCGGTGCGGGCCAGGTCAGTCGCTGTCAGCTCCCCTGCCAGGGCGCGGCTGCCGAGGCAGCTGAGGCCAAAGGGGTTGGATTCTTCGCCGAGGAAGTCGACAACCAGCAGATCCCGTTCCAGGACAGCGCCGGATTCGCGCAGCATCTGCACGGCCTCCAGGGCGCCCAGCACGCCGACGACGCCGTCGAACCGTCCGCCGCCGTCCACGGTGTCCGTGTGGGAACCGGTAACCAGCGGTTTGGCGGCGGGGTTCCGTCCTGCAAGCCTTCCCACCAGGTTTCCCGCCGCGTCCCTGTGGACCTCCAGCCCGGCGGCCTTCATTTGATCCGCCACCCACTGCCGCGAGTCAAGGTAGGACTCGCTGAAGACCTCGCGGGTCCACCCCGGGCGGCCCGCGGCGTGGAATTCCGCCAGGCCGGCCAGGGCTGCATTGAGCCGGCCTGTCATTTCTCCGGTATCCGGCAACGGCACAGACAATGGCTTACCTCCTCAAATGCAATCGTTTGCACAAAGACGCTTGTAAAAGGCCCGGATCCGGGGGTTCTGACGATCCCCGCAGCGGGCTTGGGCATCACCATCACACGACGGAGCAGGGGGCGTCTAGGGTATTCGGAGTTTTTTCAAATTATTTCTTTCGGGACAATGCTGAAAGTAAATTCTTTGATTCGATTGTGTAAACCCTTCAGCACCCGCAAATTGATGGCTTACACTGGCTCATCCGGTGCGCTTCGGCAAAACCGGTTCCTGAACCCCTGGAAGGCTTGCCCATCAGTTCCGACCGCAGCAGACCCCTTCGTCGTCCCGCCACCCTTGAGGACGTCGCCCGGCTTGCCGGTGTCCATGCCTCCACCGCGTCGCGGTCGCTGACAGAACGCCCGGTGCGGATCAGTTCAGCCACAGTGGCACGGGTGCGGGAGGCCGCCCGGACCCTGGGCTACCAGCGGGACAACGCCGCAGCGGCACTGCGCACCGGCAACTCCAAGCTGATCGGCGTCCTGGTCCACCGGTTGACGGATTTGGCACTGTCCACCATGTACGGCGGTGTTGACGCCGCGGCTGCCGCGGCCGGCTACAGTGCGGTGGTCGCCAACGGGCTGGACGACCCGGCGGTCCGGCGCGGACGGCTGGATGCCTTGCTGGCCCGCCGCATCGACGGCGTGATCCTGGCCGATGCGCGGCTTGATGACACGTTGGCCGGGCACCTGCAGGAACTCGGGGTGCCCTATGTCCTGGCCATGCGCACGCTGCGCGGTCATTTGAGCGTCAGCACCGATGACCTGGAAGGCGGCCGGTTGGCGGCGCGGCACCTCTTGGAACTGGGCCACCGCCGCGTGGCCGTGGCAGCCGGAGATCCGCTGGCCAGCACCGGACGGGACCGCACCGCCGGGTTCAGGGAAGTGTTTGCCGCCGCAGGCCTGCCCGTTACGGACGGGCGGGTGGCCGCCACGGGGTTTGGGGTGGCAGCCGGGCATCAGGCCGGAGATCTGCTCTGCCGGTTGGATCCTGCGCCGTCGGCGGTCTTTGCGGTGGATGACCTCACGGCGGTGGGTGTTATTGGCGCCCTGCGGGACGCCGGAAGGACCGTGGGGTCCGACGTCGCGCTGGTGGGGTACAACGACGTCGAACTGGCCGCGGATCTGCCGGTGCCGCTGACCTCGGTGCGCTCGGACCGGGATTTGATGGGCCGGCTCGCGTTGGAGCTGCTGCTGGACCGGATTGCCGGCCGTGAGGTCTCCTCGGTGCTGCTGCCTCCCGTCCTGGTGCCCCGCGCGTCGACCCTTGATCCGCGCCCGGACGGCAATTCGCCGCTCCGTCCTGGTGCTCGAACCGGCCCGTGACGCCCCAACGACGACGGCGAAGCCGCCTGGGCTCCGCCGTCGTCGTTGTTGTTAGGGTGCGGAAAACTCCTGCGCCTCCCCGGGTGCTAGTTTCCGGAGCGCTTCACATACTTGCCCCGGGGTTCGCCGACCATCTGGCCGTCCCCGAAGACCTGCGCACCGCGCAGGTAGGTGTCCGTCACGGCCGCCGTGAGCTCGAAGCCCTCAAACGGGGTGTAGTCCTGAGTGGACATGGAGTCCTCGGCACGGACGGTGTACTGCACGCCGTCGTCCACCAGGCAGAAGTCTGCGTCGAAGCCGACGGCCAGGTCACCCTTGCCGGGCATGCCGTAGCGCTCAGCCGGGTTCTTGGAGACCAGCTCCGCGATCCGGTTGTAGGACAGCCCGCGCTTGCGGCCCTCGGAGATCATGCCCGGCAGCAGGTATTCCGCGCCGCCGAACCCGGACTTGGCCAGGAACACGTCATCACGGGGGTCGCCGAACTTGGTTTCGTCCTTGCAGCAGGCGTGGTCGGAGGTGACCCAGGAGAAGTCTCCGGCCAGCAGGTGTTCCCACAGCGCTTCGACGTCTTCCGGGGAGCGCAGCGGCGGGTTGACCTTGCCGCCCATGTTGGCGGTGTTGTAGTCCGCCAGCAGGTGGCCCACGGTGACCTCACGGCGGAAGTTGATGTGCGGAAAGGTCTCCTGCATCATCATGGCCGCTTCGATGGCCTTGCGGGAGGACAGGTGCAGCAGGTTGATGTTCGGCAGCTCGGTTTCGTACGCCAGGTAGGAGGCGATGGTGATGGCCAGGCCCTCGGAGTGCGGCGGCCGGGACGCACTGTAGGCCTCCAGGCCCTTCAGCTCGCCGGCGTCCTCCACCAGTTTGGTGTAGGCCCGCATGATTTCCGCGGTCTCGCAGTGCAGGGACAGGGAGATCTGGTCCGCGATATCCGCGTACTTCGGATCCCGGCGGGCCTTTTCGATGGCGCGCATGACAAATTCGAAGTGCGCGTAGTCGTAGGAGTCCTCCGGCGGAATCATCAGGAACTTGCCCTGGTCGCTGGACTTGCCGTGCAGGCCGTGGATTCCGTAGAACATGAAGATCTTGAAGGACGGCACGCCCATGTCCAGCAGGTCGGGGATTTCCTCGATGTGTTCCTTGAGGATGGGTGCCACGTGGAAGCCGTAGTCGATGTAGGCCCGGCCGTCCGCGGCCTCCAGGATTTCCGGGAAGATCTCCTTGTAGGGGCCGGACTTGTTCAGGTAGTAGGCGCCGGTGCGGATGTAGGTGATGCCGCTGGTGACGCCGCCCTGCGCGCTGGCGCGGCTTTCGGACTCGGTGTCCTCGCCCAGCTCGTTGTAGATGCCCCAGTGCTGGTGGACGTCCACCACGCCCGGGAACAGGTGCTTCCCGCCCCCGTCCACCACTTCGGCGGCGGTGGCGGGATCAATGTTGGCCTCGATGGCGGCGAACTTGCCGTCCTTGACGGCAAGGTCGAGGGCTTCGGCGCCGTTGCCGCCGGGACGGACAACCTGGACGTTCTTTACCAGCAGGTCATAGTTGCTCATTTGTTTCCTCTTTCTACATTGGGGAGGTTTGCGGGGGTGCCGGGCACCGGGGTGTCGGCTGTGGAAAGGTCCTTGAACAGGACGGAGAGGTCAGTGCAGTCCTGCAGCGTCCGGCAGGTCTCGCGCAGATGGTCGCGGGCGGCCGGGGCCAGGGTGCGGCGGGCATTGTCCTCGAATTTGCGGCCCAGGTCCTCAAAGCCCAGCGGACGCTGCGGCCCGCCGCGGGTGGTGAGGACCTTCTCGGTGACGGTGCGGCCGTCGGTGAGCCGGGCGGTCAGCACGGCCGGGAACTGCATCGGGAAAATCGCGGTGCATTCGTCGTCGGGCACCACATCCACGCGGGCCATGATGGCCCGGCGGACGGGGTCCTTGGCGAGCTCGTCCGTGTAGTCGTCCAGGCCCACTTCCAGGCCGCCGCCGCCCAGCAGCCCGGCGGCCACCGCGTACGGTCCGGAGAACTGGGCCATGTAGCCCGTTTCCGGCTGCTGCTTGACCGCCAGCGGTTCGCCGATGGTGCGCAGGTTCGGTGCCGGCACGCCGAGGGTGAAGGATTCGACGTCGTCGGGCCCGATGCCGGCGCGGCGCAGCGCGGCCGCGGCGTCCACCGCGGCGTGGGTGAAGTGGTTGGCCGGATAGGGCTTGAAGAAGATGTCCGGCACCTGCCACTGCTCCCCCAGCCCCTCGGTGATGGCGTCCGGACTGTACTTGCCCTGCAGCCACGCCTGGAAGAAGCCGAACCTTCCCTCCAGCACGGTGGGCGGGCCGGTGAGCCCGTAGCGGACCAGTTCCACCGCGCTGACGGCGGCGTGCGCGGCCCAGCCGCAGTGGATGCGCTTGACCGTGCCGCCGGTGCGGTTGGATTCGATGATGCCCGAGGCCATGGACGCGGTGACGCCCAGCGCATCGGTGACCAGCTGACCGTCGCCGAGCAGTGCGGCTACCCCGGCTGCGGCGCCCATGGCCCCGCAGATGGAGGTGGCGTGCTGGCCGTGCTCAAAGAAGGTGGAGTTCTTCGCTTCCACGTCATAGCCGGCCATGCCCAGCCGAACGCAGATTTCCAGTCCGACGGCGATGGCGCGGATGGTCTCCCGTCCGTCCTTTCCGGCGGCCTCCGCAGCGGCAAGGACTGCCGGGATCACGCTGGCGCTGGGGTGCAGCACGGAGGGCAGATGCGTGTCGTCATAGTCCAGCGAGTGGGCCAGGACGCCGTTGACAAACGCCGCCTGGCTGGCCGGCAGCCGGTCAGCGATCCCTACGGCGGAGGCCGACGGCGTGCCGCCCTGGTCTGCGGCCCAGCGGCGGGCGGCCCGGCTGGTGTCCAGTGGGGCTGCGGCGGCGGCGATGCCCAGGATGTCCAGCACCCGGGCCTTGACGCTCTGAATCACCTCGTCGGGCAGGTCCTCGTAACGGGTTTCCGCGGCGAAATCGCCAAGTTGCTGTGCCAGGGTCCGTTCCCCGGCGTCGACGGCGCTCATGCGCTCACCAGCGCCAGCGGGCGGACGGGGGATCCGGTGGCGCCGAAGATGTTCAGCGGCACCAGGACAAACGTGAATTCGTAGATCCGCCGCTGGGCCAGTTCCTCCAGGTCCAGGGCTTCGATGATGTAGATGCCGTTTTCCACCAGGAACACCCGGTGCGCCGGCAGGGAGGCGTGGCCGCCGCCGGGGGCCAGGCGTTCAAAGGCGATGCTGTCCGCACCGGCGGCATGGATGCCCTGCGCGGCGAGCCATTCGGCGCCGTCCTCGCTGATGCCGGGCACTCCGGAGTCCTTGCCCACGTAGGCGGTGCCTTCGGTGAACCTTTGCCCCCAGCCGGAGCGGATCAGCACCACATCTCCTTCGCGCAGGTCCACCTGCTGGGCGGCCAGGCAGCCCTGCAGGTCTGCCACGGTGATTTCATAGCCGCCCTCCAGCACGTCGACGCCGAGGTGCCCGGCGGCGTCCAGGAGGATGCCGCGGCGGACCATGGGCTCGATCGTGTGCACCCCGTGCTCCACGTATTTGCCGCCCAGGCAGGACTGGCCTGCGTCCGCCCCGCCGAACAGCTTGCCGTCCTGGCTGACGTGCGCGAGCGCATCGATGTGGGTGCCCACGTGGGTGCCGGTGGTGATCATGTCATTCGCGGCGCTGCCGCCGTCGGCGCGGACCATGTCCCCGTGCCGGCGCGGCAGGGTGTGCCAGAACTGCGGATGGTTGGGTGACTGCGGCATGCCTACGCTCAGCTGCCGGCCAAGATCCACGAAGGTGATGCCGTTGGTGACTGCTTCCAGCAGTGCATCGCTCATTTGATAACGTCGCTTTCCCTGAGACTGGAGACCTCTGTGTCCGAGTAACCGATTTCGTGCAGTATGTCCGCGGTGTCCGCGCCGAGGCTGCGCCCGGTGAACCGGATCTGCCCCGGGCTTTTGCTGAGCCGGAACATCACGTTGTGCTGCAGCAGCGGGCCGAGTTCCGGGTCTTCCACCTCAAGCAGCATCTGGGTTTCACGGATGTGCGGGTCCTCCACCACATCGCGGGCGTCATAGACGGCCGCGACGGCGGCACCTGCCGCGGAGAAGGCCGCCAGCACATCTTCCCGGCTGCGGTCCGCGATCCAGCTTCCGACGTACGCGTCCAGTTCCTCCACGTGCTCCACGCGGGTGTTCCCGGCGGCAAACCACGGCTCGGCAATCACTTCCGGATGCCCCACCAGTTCCATCACGCGCTCGGCAATGCGCTGTGCGCTGGTGGAAACGGCCACCCATTTGCCGTCCTTGGTCAGGTAGGTGTTGCGTGGAGCGTTGTTGGTGGAGCGGTTGCCGTGGCGCTGTCCCACCTCGCCCAGCTGCTGGTAGACGGTGGGGCTGGGTCCCACCGCGGTCATGATGGGTTCCAGGATGCTCATGTCCACGGTTTGTCCCTCGCCGGTCTGGTCCCGGTGGCGCAGGGCCATCAGGACAGCGGAGGAGGCCGCGATGCCGCAGATGCTGTCTGCCAGTCCAAAAGCCGGAAGGGTGGGCGGGCCGTCTGCCGGTCCGGTGAGATGGGCGAACCCGCTCATGGCCTCGGCCAGCGTGCCGAAACCAGGCCGATCCTTGTACGGGCCGGTCTGGCCGAAACCGGTCAGGCGCACCAGGACCAGTCCGGGGTTCAGCTCCGCCAGCACTTCCGGGCCCAGTCCCCAGCGCTCCAGGGTGCCCGGACGGAAATTCTCCACCACAACGTCGACCGTCGCAGCCAAACGCCGAAAGACCTCTGCACCGTCTGGTGTGCTCAGGCTCAGACCGAGGGTGCGCTTGTTGCGGGAAATCTCCTTCCACCACAGGGAAACCCCGTCTTTGCTCTCTCCGTGTCCGCGCATGCTGTCACCCATTCGCGGGTGCTCAATCTTGATGACTTCAGCACCGAAGTCACCAAGCATCTGGCAGCAGAGCGGGCCGGCAAGAATGGTGGACGCGTCCAGGACCCGCAGGCCCTGCAGCGGACCGGTGCCTGTGCCTGATTGCTCAGGGGATACAACTTGCTCGCTCACGTTGTCTTGTTCCGTTCTCATGGTTGGTTCAAATCTGGGGGGTTGCTTCGCCCGTGGGACGGCTGTCAGGGGCCCTGCGGGTCCGGACCGTTGGCGGCTGCATCTTCGGCTGCCAGCAATGCCAGTCCCAGGGCCGGCAGCAAACCGTTGCCGGCCAGATAGCCGCCCGCCCCGTGCCCGGAGATACCGTTGGCTGCACCGCCCGAGGCGTAGAGCCCGGCGATGGCGGTGCCGTCGGCTTTCAGTACCCGGGCGTTGCCGTCCACCCGGAGCCCGCCCTGGGTGTGGAAGAGGGCGGGAACCACTGAGATGGCACCGATTCTTCCGGCCAGGGGCTCCTCCCAGTGGGTCCGGCCGTAGCTGTCCGCGGCCTCTCCGGCTGCGATCCGCTGTGTCTGGTCCAGGGTTTGCTGCAGTCCCGCAGCGCTGATCCCGGTGGCGGCGGCCAGTTCGGCGGCATCATCGGCCCACTTCAGGGCGCCTGATTCAACGGTCGCCTGGAAGTCCGAGAAGCTTTCGCAGGCCTCGAAGATCCGTTGGTCAAGCACTATCCAGGCCTGCCCGTTGGCGTGCTTCAGGGATTCCAGGGCGTACTCGGAATATCCCATGGTCTCGTCGCCAAAACGCTGGCCTTCCGCATTCACCAGGAATCCCCCGTGCATCACGGTGGCCCAGCCGGCCAGCGTTGCCGACGCCGCTGCGAGCGCTGCATGGCCCTGGTAAGCATCCAAATAGGCCGTATCGGCGCCAAGCCCGGTGCCGATGCGCAGTGCGTCTCCGCGGGATTCTTCGCTCCCGTAATACTGGGCACCGGCAATTTCGGGAAGGTGCTTGCGGACCAGTTCGGTGTTGTTGCCGAATCCGTTGGTCGCCAGCAGGACAGCTCTGGTGGGGATTTCCTCGTCCCCGTCCGGGGTCTGCACGACGACGCCGGTGACCGCTCCAGCGTCGGTGGTCACGTCCATCAGCCGCGCGGGGCTGTACAGGTCAATCAGGGGTTCAGCGGCAACTCGTTCCCAGATGCCGTCCAGCAGTGCAGTGCCGATTCGGCCCGGAACGGTATGGCAGCGGTGGCTGCTGTGTCCGGGATAGGAGAAATCCGTCACCAGGCTCAGGGGCAGCTTGAGGTCATCGGCCATCCATTCCACCAGCCGGGCGCTGACCTTCGCCAGCGCTGCGGCGAGCACGGGATCCGCGGTTCCCTTGGTCTTTGCCATGATGTCCGCGACAAAAGCCTCCGGCGAGTCACGGACCCCGGCCTCCGCCTGCCAGCGGGAGCCGGCTCCGGGGATCATGGCAGTGGACATGGCGGTGTTGTTGCCGCGGCGGAAATGTTCATTGGGTTCAACCACCAGGACGGACAGTCCCAGCTGGGCGGCACGCAGGGCAGCGATCAGCCCTCCGCCCGCGCCGGCAACCACCAGATCGGGTCCAGCGAAATCGTCTTCGCTCATTGGGCTTCTCCTTCCGGGGAGGTCATCGGGGCTATCAGGGTGTTGAGGAGGGCTGCTGCATCGGCTGTGGCCGGCAGGCCGCGGACTGCCTCATCCAGCCGGCTGGCTGGGCCGGCGCCGATCAGGGCGGCCAGTTTGGTGCCGAGGCCGGCGCGGTCCAGCGGGAAATGATCGACGTCGCCGCGCGGGTTGGGCGACTCGGCAGCGGTAACGGTGCCGTCGGTGAACCGGATCTCCAGCCGGGTGCGCCGCTGGTCCGGCAGCACCCGGTCATACGCCGGATCGGCCGTGACGCTGACCTTGGCTGCCAGCTGCTGCGCGGCGTCGAACCCCGGAGCCTGAGGGGCCATGCTGGCCGGAGAGATTTCCCCGGCCAGCAGCGCGTTGGCCACTACAAACGGAAAGTCGAACATGGCCGCGAGCCGGTTCCGGGGCCCGCCGTCGCCGGCCCCCGGGAACAGCGGCGCGGCCAGGGAATGGGTGTGCACCCGTACTTCGGTGACCCGGTCCGGATCGAAGGGCTCCGGCCGCAGTTCCAGGGCAAGGTCCACGGCTCCGTGCGTGTAGGAGCAGGAGGAGTGCAGCTTCGCGTAGCCCTGCGGAAGCAGCCAGTCCCGGCCGAGTCCTTCCACCAGCCGCTCCGGGTCCAGGGTGCCTGCCAGCGTACCCAGGCTCATGACTGCTGCACCGTCATTGCCTGTCAGTCCGGAAGCGGCCAGCCGAGCGGCGTTCAGTCCGGCCAGGTTGGCGCCGGCGGCCCAGAGGTTGCGGGTGTACTGACCGCCCAGCACCATGTCCCAAGCGGCTACCTGCACCAGCCCGGCGGCGGCGTCGATGGCGGCCGCGATCTGATCCGCCGGCAGCCGGCGGATCAGGGCAGCTGCGCAGGCAGCACCGGTGGCGCCCCAGTGTCCGTGGGTGTGCCAGCCCGGGTTACGGGTCAGGGCTCGGCCAAATCTGGCGGCCACTTCATAGCCTGCGGCCACGGCGGTGAGGAATTCCTTGCCGGACACCGGCCGGGATTCTCCCTGGACGGCGGCCATCGCGGCGAAGACTACGTGCACGGCGGGGTGGCCCTGGGCGTGTTTGTTGCCCTCATCCAGTTCCAGCTGGCAGGCGGCCACGGCGTTCAGGAACGCAGCTGTCTCGGGGGTGGAGCTGATTCCGCTGCCCAGCACGGGACAGTCCCCGGGTGCGGCCTGCCAGGCGGTGCACAGTGCCTGCTGTTCCGGTGTGCCGCCGCCGGCCGCCGTGACGCCCCACAGATCCGTGAGCATGAGGGCCAGGCGTTCACGGACCGGTTCGGGCAGCCCAGCGTAGTCCAGGTCCGCGGCGAAACGGGCCAGCTTGTCCACGGCTGAGCCGACGGCGGCGGCAGTTTCGGCCAGTTCCGGGCGGGCAGCCAGGCTCATGCCGGAACCTTGCCGACGTCGGTGAGCAGGCCTGCCAGCTGCAGGGCCAGGGCGGTGGGGTCCACCAGTACCGGGCCGCCGGGGCTCCGGCGGGTCAGGTTCACGGCGGAGCAGGCGTTCAGGACATAGTCGGCAGAGAGCCCGGTCAGGGCGGAATCCACGGCCTTGTTCCAGCCGGAATCGTCGGCAATGTCCGCCAGCGCCAGGCCCAGCACGGAGACCGGTTCATGCAGGCCCAGCCCGTAGGAGGCGATTTTGCGGTCCAGTTCCCGGGCGATGGCATCGTTGCGGGCCACCGCGCCGAGGGTGGCCCCGGCGCCGGCGAGGAAATTCGCCCCCAGCCGGGTCAGGCCGAGGACCGGGCGGAGTTGCTCGCGGGCACCCGGGCCGACGCCGGGATCCAGCACGCAGTCGGGCAGGAACGCGTCCACGCCCTCCGGATCTGCTGCCGCGAACCATTCGGTGACGGCTGTCTCGGAGGCGGCGACGTCGTCGTCGGTCTCCAGCGCGCGCGGCACCGAGGAGCCGGTGCCAAGGTTGTGCAGGCGGACGGTGAGATGAGCCGGGACCAGCCGGTCATAGCGGTCCTGCCGGCGCCTTAATTCGCCCTCCGGGACAGCGATGGGGGTCACTGCAAGGATCTGCATGGGGTTCCTTTCAATCTGCCGGGTGTGCAAGGTGCAAGATGTTCCGGGCTTTACATGCCCAGATAGGCCTTGCGCACCTCGGCGCTGTCAGCGAGTTCGCTGCCGGTGCCCTCCAGGACAATCGCGCCGCTTTCCATCACGTATGCCCGGTCCGAGATCGCCAGCGCCTGGGAGGCGTTCTGTTCCACGATCAGCACCGTGACACCGGTATCCCGGATCCGGGTGATGGCATCCAGCACCTGCGCCACCAGGTTCGGGGCCAGTCCAATGGACGGCTCGTCCAGGGTCAGGCAGGCCGGCCGGGCCATCAGGGCCCGCCCGATGGCCAGCATTTGCTGCTGCCCGCCGGACATGGTGTCCGCGCGCTGGGTGCGGCGTTCCTTGAGGATGGGAAAGAGGTCAAAAACCTGTTCCAGCGAGGAAGCGATGGTGTTCTTGGGCTGGGTGTAGGCGCCCATGGTGAGGTTCTCGAACACCTGCAGGTTGCCGAACAATGCACGGTCCTGGGAGACGTGCACCAGCCCGGAACGCACCAGCTTGTCCGGACGGGTGTTGTGCACGGGTTCGCCCTTGAACTTGATGCTGCCCTTCGAGGTGGAGATCAACCCGGCCACGGCACGCAGCGTGGTGGTTTTCCCGGCGCCGTTGGCTCCGATGATGGAGACGATTTCGCCTTCTTTCACCCCCAGGGTCAGGTTGTGCAGGATTTCCAGCCGCCGGTAGCCGGCGGAGACGGCGTCCAGTTCCAGGATCATGAGTAGTCCTCTCCGAGGTAGGCGTCGATGACCTGCTGATTGGCAATAACCTCTTGGGGCAGGCCGAGGGCCAGCTGGCGGCCCTCGTGCATCACCAGCAGGCGTTCGGACAGGGCCATGACGGCGGCCATGATGTGTTCGACGAACATCACGGTGACACCCTCGGCGTGAATGCTGCGCAGCAGGTCGATGATCGGTGCGCGTTCGGTGGGGACCAGCCCGGCCAGCACCTCATCCAGCAGGATCATGCGCGGTTCCAGGGCCAGTGCCCGGGCGAGTTCCAGCCGCTTCAGCCCGGCGGTGGGCAGGGTGCCGGACATGGAATACATGTAGGTGTCCAGGCCCACCCGTTCCACCACGGCCGCTGCGTGCTCACGGGCCTTGTGCGGGGAACGGAATTTGTTGTGCGAGGCGATGGTGACGTTCTCCAGCACGGTCATGCTCTCGAACGGGCGCATCAGCTGGAAGGTCCGGACCAGACCCTGTGAGGCCGTTTTGTCCGCGGACCACCCGGTGATGTCCACGCCGTCGAACATCATTTGTCCGCTGGAGGGCGGGAGCTGGCCGGACAGGACGGAAAACAGGGTGGTCTTCCCGGCACCGTTGGGGCCAATGATCCCGAAGAATTCGTGCTCGGGGATCTCAAGCGTGGTTTCCCCCAGCGCCTTGAGTCCGCCAAAGGATTTGGAGACACCGTCCAGGGTCAGCAGGCTCATTTGCGCATCCTTTCGCGGATGGTTCCGTAGATGCCCTTGGGCAGGAAGATGACAATGACAATCAGCAGGGCCGCGTACACCGCAACGTCCAGGCCGCTGGTGCCCTGCAGGAATTCCAGGAACGGCGGGGGGTTGCGCAGCAGATGGGCAATGAGTTCGGAGAGCGGCCCCACGACGGCGGCACCGATCAGCGGACCCCAGATGGTCCCGACGCCGCCGATCACTGCGGGAATGATGGCGTCGGTGGAGACGTGGATGCCGAAGGCCTGGTCCGGGCCCACGAAGAGGTAATACTGGCTGTAGTAGGCGCCGGCCACGGCAGTGATTGCGCAGCTCATGGCCACCGTGATCAGCCGGTATTTCATCACCTTGATCCCCAGGGATTCCGCCGCCGTCGCGTCGTCGCGGATGGCCTGGGCAAACTGCCCGGCACGTGAATGGGCAAAGTAGATGGTCGCGGCCATGGCCAGGCCCAGGATGACCAGCGGAATCCAGAAGTACAGCTTGGAATCCTGGTCGAACTGCAGCATGGCCCAGGATTCCTGGGGCAGCAGGGGCACGTTGATGCCGTCGGTCTTGTTCAGGAAGCCCAGGTTCTGGCTGAGCAGATAGAACATCTGGGCGAAGGCGAACGTGGCCAGCGCAAAGTAGGAGCCCGCCAGCTTATAGCGCAGGCAGAAATAGGCGATGGTGAGGCCGACGCCCGCGGAAAGGACCGCGCCGATGATCATGGACAGCCAGGGCGAGACGCCAAAAGCGGTCAGGAGGTAGGCGTCGGTGTAGGCACCGACACCAAAAAACACCGCGTGGCCGAAGCTGAACATGCCGCCGAAGCCGCTCATCAGGTTCCAGCCCACCGCCATGATGGCGAAGATCAGGGTGCGGACCGCCACCGGCTGCGCGGATTCGGGCAGGATATAAGGCACAAAGAACAGGGCCGCAAGGACGATCACGAGGAAGGTGTACTGGCGTTTGGCTCCGGTGGCCGGGCGCAGGGCTTTTTTAGGTGCCTGCGGGGCGGCGGGGGCGTCGGTGGCCGTCATTGTTTTGCTCCGAACAGTCCCTGGGGACGCAGAAAGAGAATAAGGACGAAGATCCCGAAGACCAGGATCAGTGACCCGCTGCCCGGCAGGTACAGGGACCCGACGGTCTGCAGCACGCCGATGAACAGGCCGCCCACCAGGGCACCCGGAATGCTGCCCAGCCCGCCAAGGACCACGATGACAAAGGCGAGGGTGGTGAACTGTTCCCCGGCTGTGGGCACCAGTGTGGTGAACGGGGTGATCAGGCCGCCGGCCACGGCCACCGAAGCCGCACCCAGCCCGAAGGTCACGGCGTAGACACGGCGGACGTTCACGCCCACGAGTGATGCACCGGTGCCGTTGGCAGCCACCGCGCGGATGGCCAGGCCCATGGAGGTCTTGCGCAGCACCAGGGTCAGTCCCGCCGCCACAAGCACCGCTCCGGCAAAGGCAATGATCCGCTGGGTGTCAGCGAGCGCGCCGAGGATTTCGATGCTGCCGCTGATCGGCGCGTCCACACTCTTGGGCCGGCCGCCGAAGACCATCAGCAGCACGTTCACGATCAGCAGTGAGAGTCCGAGGGTGACCAGGAGCGGCCGGTCATGGCTGGCATCTTCGGTGAGCCTGTTGAGCAGGGCTGTCTGCACCAGCCAGCCGAAGCCGAACAGCAGCGGGATGGTCAGTACCACCGCAACGTACAGGTTCAGGCCCAGGCTGCTCTGCAGGACGTAGACCAGATACATGGACAGGGTGAGCATGGCGCCCTGGGCGAAGTTCACGATGCCCAGGACACCAAAGATGAGGGTCAGGCCCAGCGATACCAGGGCGTAGACCCCGCCCAGCAGGAGTCCTGACACCAGATACTGGGTGACAAGGGATGCTTCCCGGTCTCCGAGCAGGTAGATGAGCGCCAGGCCCACCACCGCAATCCCGCCGATGGTGAGGGTGATGCGCACGCCGCCGGCGGTCAGCGGGTTGCTTTTGGCAGCGGGCGCCGCCGGAGCTTCTGTAATAGCCATGAATTCCCTGCTTTTAGTTGCCGGAGCCGGTCGGGAACACAAGGTCCGCGGTGGCGAATTCCTGGGGGAAGACCTGCTCCACCTTGCCGTCCAGGACCTGCATGACAATGACCGTGGCGTTGGTGTTCTGCCCGTCCTCACCGAATTCGATGGGCCCGTCGAAGGCAAGCAGCGGATCTTCCAGGCTGAGGCCCGCAATGGCGTCACGCAGCTCTTCCGGGTCGGCCGAGCCGCTCTTCTCCAGGCCTTCGGCGATAACCTCCACCGCCTGGTAGGAGAGCATCGATGCCGTCTCCATGGGCTTGCCGTACTTCGCTTCGAAGCGTTCGCGGATGTCGGCGGCGCGGTCACTGGTGGCGCTGTAGTGGTAGTTGGCACTGAGGACTTCGGTGCCGGCGTCGCCCGCGGCTGCGGGGAAGGACGTGTCGTCAAAGGCTCCGCTGGCAATACCGAACACTGCCTTGGTGTCATTGGCCATCGAACCCACGGCCTTGGCCACCAGAAGGTTGTCCGGGTAGTAGCCGGTCACGGCAATGATGTCCGGGTTTCCGGCCAGGGCCTCGCTGACCTGGGTGGTGGCGTCGGAGAAGTTGCTGCCGGAGTAAGTGATTTCCTTGGTAATGGTGATGCCCTGCTTCTCGGCTTCCTCCTTGAAGGCCGCGAAGACCGAGTCGCCGAAGGCACCTTCAATGTGGATGTAGGCAGCCGAATCAATCGGCTCGCCGGTCTGCTCCCCCATGGCTGCCAGTGCCTGTGCCCCGGCCTGGCCCATGCTGCTGGCATCCGGCTGGATGCGGAAAGTGTTTTTGTAGCCCTGTTCCAGGATCTTGTCATCCACGGCCACATCTACGACCAGGGGAACCTTGGAACGCTCGGCCACGGAGGCAACATTCTGGGTGACGTCGGACTGATAGGTGCCTACCAGGGCAACAGCGCCCTCACTGATGAGCCGCTGCGCTTCACTCTGTCCCACCTGCGCCTGGCCCTGGCTGTCCCCGTCGCTGAGGGCCAGCTGTGCCCCGCCCAGGGATTCGATGCCGCCGGCGGCGTTGATGTCCTCCACAGCCAGCTTCGCGCCGTCGTTCATCAACCCGCCTACTCCGGCGAGGTTCCCGCTGAGCGGGTGGACGGAACCGATGGTTACGGTTTCCACGGACTCCGAACCGGAATCAGCGGATTCGGACGAACATGCTGAGAGCCCAACGAGGCTGGCAACCAGCACCGCTGCGGACAGGGCATTTCTTTTCATGACGGTATTTCCCTTCATATGCCTGGAAGCCGGTCCGCTGAGCGGAACGCAACAATGAAGCTTTGTTCCGCTCAACGGACTGCCAATGGGGGGTGCAGCAAGGCTTTCGACCCATTGTGCACGACTGTGACCTGGATTACTAGCTGGAAATCTGAAGTTAACCTGTTGGAATCATTCCGCCCACCGGAACAGTAAGATAGAGTCACGTTCCGGAAAGGAAGAACCATGGCGCCGAATTCAGACTTACAACCCACGGTCGGTGGGACCGAGGCAGCGGATCGGGTGGCCGACGTATTGCTGCTGTTCAGCCGCGCCGACGGCGCCTTGGGCGTTTCCGAGATTGCCCGCACCCTGAAGCTCAGCAAGGCGGTGGTCCACCGGATCCTGCAGTCCCTGGGCTCACGCGGGCTGCTCTCCACCGTTGACGCCTCCGGCAGCTATGTTCTGGGACCGGCTGCGATCGGCATGGGCAACAAGGCCTGGGGCCAGCTGGACTTTCGCACCATTGCGGCACCGGTACTGCGCCAGTTGCGTGATGACACCCGGGAAACCACCACCCTGTCGGTGCTGATGAACCATTCCCGGCTGTACGTGGACCAGTTTGAAAGCCCGCAGGAAATCAAGATGGTGGTGGACATCGGCGCCCGCCATCCGCTTCATTCGGGCGCCTCCAGCCGTGCGATGATCGCTTTCCTGCCCCCGTCCTACGTAGAGGAAGCCGTCTCTGCGCTGAAGCAGTCCAAACCGGATTTCAACGAAGCGGAGTACCGGCAGCTGCTGGAATCCGTCCGGCGCGACGGATACGCAACATCCTTCAACGAACGCAACATCGGTGCGGCGTCCATCGCAGCACCGTTCTTCGACAAGACCGGCAATGTCCTCGGAGCCATCAGCTCCTGCGGGCCGATTTTCCGCTTCAGCACCGCGGATACCGCGGGCCATGCCGCCAAAGTAACCGCTGCCGCGCGTGAAATCACAAGGCTGCTGGCCAGATAGGAACACCATGCCCTCCACCCCGCCGGTCCTCCCGCGCTCCTTTCTTTACGTCCCCGGCATCAAGCCGGACCTCTTTCCCAAAGCTGCAGCCGGTCCGGCAGACGCCGTGATCCTGGACTTGGAGGATGCAGTTCCGGTGAACCGCAAGGATGAAGCGCGGACATCAGTGCAGTCCTGGCTGCTCGCACAGCGCGAGCGCCCTTCATCCCGTCCGGGCACGGTACGGCAGCAGCAGTGGGCACGGCTCAATGCCGATGACTTCGCAGCCGACCTGCAGTGCATCGCTTCAACGGCATTGGACGGTGTCTTCCTGGCTAAGTGCACGGCCTCCTCCCTGCAGGAAACCGCCGGCCTTTTGGCGGACCTTGAAGCGGAAGGCCGTCTGGCTCCGGGGGTTGGAATCATCGGCCTGGTCGAAGATGCTGCGGCCCTCATGGATCTGGTGTCCATCACCGGCTCCCGGCGCCTGGTCACGCTGGGCATCGGAGAAGTGGACCTCATGGCGGACCTGCGGATGTCCCGCGGAGCAACAACCGAACCAGCCCTGGATTCGATCCGTGCCCGCATCGTCATGGCCTGCTCATCCGCCGGGCTGAGTGCCCCGGTGGCGCCCACTTCCACGGACATCAGGGATCTGGAAAGCTTCGAGCAGACCGGACGGAAAATGCAGGACTTGGGGTTCCGCTCCCGCACGGCGGTGCACCCCTCGCAGGTCCAGGTGATCAATCATGTTTTCACCCCCGCCCCTGATGCCGTGGAGGCGGCACGGGAAGCTCTGGCGGTTTTCGACGGCGGCAGCGGCGGTGTCACAGTGGACAGCAGCGGCCGCATGATTGACGCTGCAGTAATCCGCTCAGCCCAGGAGACGATTGCGCGCGCGTCGGCGTCCTAAGGCCGGCACGGCATCCGCCTGAATTGTTCATGACGTGATCGCGCGCACTGTAAGATCGCCTTTTCCGATCTAGTGCGGAGGTCCCATGCCGGTCATTGACCTGAACAGCGACGTCGGCGAATCCTTCGGGAACTGGCAGCTGGGCGATGACGCCGCTATCTTCGAATCCGTCTCCAGCGCCAATGTGGCGTGCGGCTTCCATGCCGGCGACCCCTCCACCATTGCGCAAACCTGCCGCGACGCCGTCGCCGCCGGGGTCACGATCGGCGCCCACATCGCCTACCGGGACCTGGCCGGCTTCGGCCGCCGCTTCCTGGACTGCTCCTACATGGAGCTGTTTGACGACGTGCTGTACCAGCTCGGTGCGCTGCAGTCCCTGGCCCGGGCCGCCGGCGCCGAAGTCCGCTATGTGAAGCCCCACGGCGCCCTGTACAACACGATGCTCCACCACGAGATGCACGCGCAGGCCGTAGTGGACGCCGTCGCCGCCTTCAACAAGGACCTTCCCCTGCTGCTGCTGCCCGGCGCCGTCGCACTGGATCTGGCAGATGATGCCGGACTGCGGGGAGTTGCCGAAGCCTTCGCGGACCGTAACTACAACGGGGACGGCACTCTGGTTTCGCGCAGCGAAGCCGACTCCGTCATTCACGACGCCGGCCGGGTCACCGCTAACATGGTCCGCCTTGCCACCGACAGCACCATCACCGCCGTCGACGGCACAGTGCTGCCGATGGATGCCGCCTCCATCTGCGTCCACGGGGACACTCCGGGCGCTGCCGCCATGGCCCGCGCCGTGCGCTCCGGCCTGGAGAACGCGGGCGTCACCATCGAGAGCTTCGTGTGAGGCCATCGCCGGTCACCGGCATCCGCCCCGCGGGGACCCGGGCGCTGCTGGTGGAGCTGGATACACTGGCCGATGTCACGGCGCTTCACGCGGAGCTGAAGGCCCGCCCTTTCTCCGGACAGGTCGATGTCCTCGCGGCCGCCGGCACCGTCCTGGTCCGGTTCGCGGGCCGGCGCGAGACGGTTGCCGCTGCCGGACTCCTCGAGACCTTGGACCTGGAACGCGACGCCGTAATCCCCGACGCCCGCACCGTCACCATTGACACGGTGTACGACGGCGCCGACCTCGCCGAGGCGGCCCGCCGCACCGGCCTTTCCCCGGAGGCTGTCATCGCCGCGCACTCGGGCGTCCCCTGGCTCGCCGCCTTTGCCGGCTTCGCCCCCGGTTTTGCCTACCTCACCGGCGGGGATCCGGCCCTGGACGTCCCCCGCCGCGGCAGCCCCCGCACCAGCGTTCCCGCCGGTTCCGTCGCTTTGGCCGGCGGATATTCAGCGGTCTATCCCCGCGAATCCCCCGGCGGCTGGCAGCTGATCGGCCGCACCAATGCACCGATGTGGGACCTCTCCCGCCCCAATCCTGCTCTCATCCGCCCTGGCGACCACGTCATCTTCCACTCCATCCGCGAACTGGTTCAGATAACCACCCCAAGAACGCAGGATCGGGCTGACTCTGACCTCACCGCAACGGCAGGTGCCGAGGGGATGGGGAGTCTCGTGAGTCCCGCATCAACGACCGAGGAACGAGGGAGTTGCCTTAGGGACGATGAGACTTCTCATCCCAACCAACCCGGTCACACGTCGCTGGAGATCAAAGCTCCCGGCCTGCAGTCTTTGATTCAGGATTTGGGCCGCCCCGGATATGCCGACCTCGGCGTATCCGCCGCCGGCGCCGCTGACACCCGCTCCTCGCGCCAGGCCAACCGGCTGGTCGGCAACCCGCCCGAGGCTGCAGTGATCATGAGCCTGCTCGGCGGCCTGGAACTGACCGCTCACGGTGACGTGGTGCTGGCACTGTCCGGGGCAGAACTTCCCGCCTCCGTCACCTCACCCGCCGGCGACCGCAACCGCCCCGCACCGCTGAACACTCCGTTTGCACTGCTCAGCGGTGAAACCCTGTCCCTGGGTGCTCCGTACCGCGGGGTGCGCTGCTACCTTGCCGTCCGCGGCGGAATTGACGTTCCCCCCGTCCTGGGCAGCCGCGGCACCGACACGCTGAGCGGTATCGGCCCGCTGCCGCTGGTTGCGGGGGTCCGGCTGCCGGTGGGGAAAGTTTCCTGCCTCGTCCCGGTGGGAGCTCCGGAGCCGTCTGCGCTCGCTGACACCTTTTCCGCAACCGGGCCGGCAGTGCTGCGGATTACGGCCGGCCCGCGGCAGGACTTGTTCGGCCCCGACGCCGTCGAGTCCCTCACCGGCCACGTTTGGCTGGCCACGAGCGAATCCAACCAGATCGGTGTGCGCCTGGAGACCGATCCGGCGGATCCGGCGGCCCGCCCGCTGGGCCGCGCCCGTGGCGGGGAACTGGCCAGCGAAGGCGTGGTGGAAGGGTCGCTGCAGGTCCCGCCGTCGGGCCTTCCCGTCCTCTTCCTTGCACACCACCCGGTGACCGGCGGTTACCCGGTGATCGCCGTCGTCGTGCCGCAGGATATGCCGGTTGCCGCCCAGCTGCCGCCGGGCCATCCGGTCCGTTTTGTTTTTGTGAACCCCGACAGCCTGGTGCCGCTCTCCCCCGCGGCCGCAGCCGGGATGTCTGCGGAAGGAACCCGTTGAAGAAGGTCCTGATCGCCAACCGCGGCGAAATCGCCGTGCGCGTGGCGCGTGCCTGTGCCGATGCCGGCATCGCCTCCGCCGCCGTGTATTCGGATCCCGACGCCGATGCCCTCCACGTGCGCCTGGCCGATGAGGCCTTTGCGCTGCATGGTTCCGCCGGTGCGGAGACCTATCTGAACATCCCCAAGCTAATCGCCGCCGCCCGGCGCGCCGGAGCCGACGCCGTGCACCCCGGTTACGGTTTCCTCTCTGAGAACGCTGATTTTGCGCAGGCCGTGCTCGACGCCGGCCTCACCTGGATCGGCCCCTCGCCGGAGGTGATCCGCGCCCTGGGCAACAAGGTGACCGCACGCGGCATCGCCGTCCGCGCCGGTGCACCCCTGGTGCCCGGAACCGACGGGCCGGCAGCGAGCGCCGACGAGGTCCGCGCCTTTGCAGAAGAACACGGTTTGCCCGTGGTCATCAAGGCTGCCTTTGGCGGCGGTGGACGCGGCATGAAGATCGCGCGCCGGATGGAAGATGTGGAGGACGCGTTTGAATCAGCGGCCCGTGAAGCGGTGTCCGCGTTTGGCCGCGGCGAGTGTTTCGCCGAACGTTTCCTGGACCGGCCCCGACACGTGGAAGCGCAGGTGCTGGCCGATACGCACGGCAACGTCGTCGTCGTCGGCACCCGTGACTGTTCGCTGCAGCGCCGGAACCAAAAGCTTGTGGAGGAGGCACCGGCGCCGTTCCTGAGCGAGGAGCAGCGTGCAATCATCTCTGCGTCGGCCAGGGCCATCTGCCGCGAGGCCGGTTACACCGGCGCCGGAACCGTGGAATATCTGGTCTCCCCCGACGGGCTGATCAGCTTCCTGGAGGTCAACACCCGGCTGCAGGTGGAGCATCCGGTGACCGAGGAAACCACTGGAGTGGATTTGGTCCGCGAGCAGTTCCGCATTGCCGACGGACTGCCGCTGACCCTGGCCGAAGATCCGGTGCCGCGTGGGCACGCCTTTGAGTTCCGGCTCAACGCCGAGGATCCCGCCCGGGGTTTCCTGCCCGGGCCGGGACGCGTGGAAACGTTTGAACCGCCCACCGGGCCCGGAATCCGGGTCGATTCGGGCGTCCGTTCCGGCTCGGTGGTGCCCGCCGAGTATGACTCGCTGATGGCCAAGCTCATTGTCTGGGGCGAGGACCGGCCGCAGGCGCTGCGCCGTGCGCGGGCCGCCCTGGATGAATTCGTGATCCGCGGCGTACCCACGGTGCTGCCGTTCCACCGGGCCGTGGTTCGTTCCGAGGCCTTCACCCGTACCGGCGAGCTGGGGGTTTACACCACGTGGATTGAGTCCGAATTCGCCGAACCGCTGGCTGCATCCCCGGAGATCGCAGCCGCCAAACCCGGAGCCGAGCGCGAGACCCTGACCATCGACGTCGACGGGCGGGCAGTTGAGGTGGGCGTTCCGTCGGCGCTGCTGAATGCATTGCGCTCCGGCGGCGGCGCGGACACAGGAGGTGCCGCGGGCGCAGCGGGCGATGGAGCCAGCGGCGGGCTCACCGCGGAGGACGCAGATCTGGTCTCACCGATGTCCGGAAGGCTGGTGAAATGGATGGCCGACGACGGTGCGGAGCTGGCCGGGGGCGATCCGGTGGCCGTGCTGGAGGCCATGAAAATGGAAACCACAGTCCGTGCCCACCGCACCGGAGTGCTCTCCCGCGCCCCGCTCACGCCGGGCAGCGCCGTCGCCCGCGGGGATGTTTTGGGCGGAATCGGCTCCTAGCCTTCGGAAGTCCGGGCGGCCCCCCCTGCGGTGGTCCGTTGCTTCCTTCATCCCTGCCGCTAGATTAGGACCGTGCTTACTAATATGGGGGATATTAGCGCTGACCGCGCGGGACATGTAACCACCACTGCCTGGGTGGCCGCCGTGCTGCGCAGCCGCATAGCTGCCGGAGATTTGCCGCCGGGAACAAAGCTGTCCGAGCAGCAGCTCGCGGCGTCACTTCAAGTCTCCCGGAACACCCTGCGGGAAGCGTTCACCATACTCGCCAGCGAATCCATCGTGACGCGCTACCCCAACCGGGGAGTATTCGTTGCCTCGCCCGGTACCGGTGCGGTGCGGGAGATTTACCAGATGCGGCGGATACTGGAGCCCGCCGCAGTCCTCTGGGGACCTGAACTGGATCTTGCGCGGTTCGATGCGGTGATACGCGAGGGAGAGGAAGCGAAGTCCCGCGGGAGCATTCCGGACATGGCCACGGCCAATCAGAACTTCCACCAGACGGTGGTGTCAATGTCCGGCAGCCCGCATCTGCAGCAGGCGATGAGATGCCTTCTGGCGGAGATGCGCCTGGTTTTCCACGCCATGTCCACAAAACCGGACTCTCATATCCGCTACGCCGACGAAAATGCGGTATTTGTTGAGCTGCTGCGGGCCGGCCGCCGCTCTGAGGCCGCCCATGCGCTGCGCGGTTATCTGGACGCCGCCGAAGCTGACCTGCTGGAGCATCTGGAGTCTCTTGAACAGCTGCGGATTTAGCTTTCTCCTCCACAGAACGGTCCGTCTGTGTTCCCTTCGTTTCTTGTCCCCAGGGGGCGAAGCGTTGGAGACACGGCAGTTCTGACTTGGTGGAATGGAGGAATGCAGCGCTTCGAGTTCAACGCAGTCCCCGGCGAGTCCGGGCCGGGAACGCCCGAAAGTCCGGGTGGATTGACCGGCACCCTGCAGGTTCAGAATGTTCACCGCCTGAGCAGGGATGAACTCCTTGTCACCCTTGAACGGCTGGACGCACTCCTCGGATGGGCGCAGGCGCAGCAGGCCCGGGGTGTTGCCCGGCTCGAAGCGCTCGTCGTTCAGGAGATGGCTCCGGATAAGGACTGTGATTCCCAAACCGTTTCCCGGCTCGCGGCGTCAGAGGTAGGCGCACTTCTCTCCCTTCCTCCGCTGGCAGCACAGCGCCTGGTCGGTGAATCCACTCTGCTGTGCGACACCTGTCCGGCGACTCTGGCTGCCGTCGAGGCGGGCAAACTGAGCTACCGCAAGGCCCAGGTCATTTGCTCAACGGTGGCGTCGCTCCGGGACCCCGACCGCACCCGCTTGGAAGCCCGGCTGCTGGAGGAGGCCGGCGGTCGAACCGCCAGCCAGTTGGACCGGCTGGCACGCCGGCTCTACGAAGGTTTGGTGCCGGACGCGGAACTGACACTCCGGCACCGTCGCGCGCGGGAAGGCCGAAGAGTGTGGCTGGAACCGGACCGGGACGGAATGTGCTTTCTCTCTGCTTGCCTGTCAGCGGCCGAAGGGCAGGCCATCTTCAACGGGTTAACCGCTTGCGCCCGGGCCGAGCAAAGCGCCGGTGACGCCCGTGGAACTGATCAGCTGCGAACGGACATTTTGACCTCGCTTCTTCTCGGCACCGCTGACATTCCGCAGCAAGCTGGAATTACCGGACATCCCTCATCAGCTGCTGAAAGCTCTTCACCGGAATCCGGCACCCACCCGGAACCCTCCGCGGCAAAGTCCGCGGCAAAGCAGGCAAAGCAGGCAAAACAGACAAAACAGCGGATCACGCCCGAAGTCATGGTGCTGATCAACGCAGAAACAATTCTCGGCCTGGACGACCGTCCCGCGGAACTGCACGGGTACGGGCCCATCAGCGCAGAATCCGCCCGGGAGTTGCTGCGGCACATGGGGCGTTGGACAGGGCTGCTGCAGGACGCGCAAAGCGGTGAGATCCTGAGTGTCGGCCGGCAGCGGCGGATACCCACAGGACTGCGGCGCTGGCTGCAGGCACGGGATTCCACCTGCCGCTTTCCCGGATGTGTGGCCAACGCCCTTACCGCCGAGATTGACCACACCATACCGTGGGCGCGCGGCGGACCCACTTCACACGACAACCTCGAATGCCTCTGCCGCAAACACCATTGGTTCAAGACCAACGGCTTCTGGAAAGCTCACCAACCCGAACCCGGTGTGCTGGAATGGATCTCTCCCGCCGGCAGAACGTATCGGACTCAAGCGTACTTCCCGTCCTCCCGTCTTCTGCCTGGCCGGCCTGTTCCGGACCAGGAATCCTGCCCGGAGCCTGATTCTGACGCGTGCGAAAGTGAGCCAACGGCACCGCCGTTCTAGGTCTGCAGCACGGCATCTCTTAGAAGGGTCCCGCATGCCTGGCCCGCACATGCGTGGTGATTACACCAAATACGAGCTGTCCCGGGCATCAGTAATGAGCATGTGCCCCGAAGCGTGGCCGATGGCCAGTGAAGGCTTCGACTCCATGACTGCAGCCTGCGGCGTCACGCCGCAGGCCCAGAACACCGGCACATAGCCTTCCCGGATCTCCACCGGCTCGCCAAAGTCCGGGTGTCCCAGATCGGCGATGCCCAGCTCCCCCGGATTGCCTACGTGCACGGGAGCGCCGTGAAGCGAAGGATAGTGCGAGGTGATGCGCACGGCGTCGGCTACCTGGGCAGCCGGAATCGGACGCATGGAAACCACCAGGGGTCCGCTGATTCTCCCCGCCGGCTGGCACCGAATGGATGTGCGGTACATGGGCGCATTGGTGCCCTGATCGATGTGCGCAATGTGGATGCCGGCTTCCTGCAGGGCCGCTTCGAAGGTGAAGCTGCAGCCCACAATGAAGGTCACCAGATCATCGCGCCAGTACTGCGTGATGTCCGTGGGATCTGCAACCTGCTCCCCGTCCACATACACGGCGTAGCGCGGGAGGTCGGTCCTGATGTCTCCGCCGGCCAGCAGCGGCCCGGACGTTTCACCGGGATTCAGGACACCCAGGATGGGGCAGGGCTTGGGGTTGCGCTGGGCGAAGAGCAGGACGTCGAAAGCCTGCTCCTTCGGAACGATAATCAGGTCTGCCTGCACGTAGCCCGCCGCCCAGCCCGCGGTCGGAGTGACCAGCCCGCTGCGGAAGAGCAGGCGTGCTTCCGCCGGGGACAGCGCCTCTGTGGACACTGCCTCTGCAAGCGGATGCCTCGTCCCGCGGACGGAGGTTGAAGGCTCGCGGACGGGGTTCACAGCCTCGTGGACGAATTTCAACGTCTGGTGAACGGAATCCAGAAGGGGTGCTTCGGACTTCAGGGCGCCTGCTTTGGATTTCACATTGACATCCTTTCGGCGGAGCTGCTTGGTGCTGTTACCGCATGGTCCGTCCGTAGGTGGGCTCGGCCAGGCCTCCCGCCGGACCTGTAGCCACGATTCGCCGCTTGGGAACTGCGGCACTGGCGCGGACAGCTCCCACCGCCTCCCGCACCCCAATCCTGACAGCGGGACCATGACCAGGCAGCAGCAGTGAAGCATCCAGCCTGCCAAGCTGCGACAGGGAGCGGCGAGCGCCGTCGTCGTCGCCCTGAAACATGGAATCAAGCATCTGCGGGCCCTTCAGTCGGCTGATTGCATGGCCCGTGACCAGCGCATCGCCGGTAACGACGGCGCGGGCGGCCGGCAAATAAAAGGCCGTGTGGCCCGGTGTATGACCGGGAGTGGGAACAGCCACCGGCGACCCCGGCAGGGCGGCCAGTTCGACGTCGTCGTTCCACGCCGTAGCGCTGGGCACCACCACCCGAGCGGCACCGCCGGAAGTCAGGACGTACCAAGCCCACTGCGCCACAGCCGGCTGCCAAGACCTGCTCAGGATGCGTCCAACGGATACCTGATCCTTGTCCTCCCCCCGCAGATAGGGAAGCTCAGCAGCACTGCACAGAACGGGAATGCCGTAGGCGGCGGCCAAATAGCCGGCCGTTCCGGCATGGTCCACATGGGCGTGGGTGATCAGAACGGCAGCAGCGTCGGCAGGATCCAGACCGGCGTCCTGCAGAGAAGCCAGCACCAGGGGCAGGTTCCCGGGATATCCGCCGTCAATGAGCGTGAAGGCTTTCCCGTGGCGCAGGATGATCCAGTTGGACGCCGGACCCTCAGCGAACCACACATCCTGAGCCGGTTCCGTCAGCGCATATCCCCGGCGCCCATGTCCACCGCGCATTCCGCCACCTCCTCTAAAGAGGTATATCCCGGCCTCGGGCGAGCCGCAACGGCGTTTGCTTCGGCGTTCGCTACTCGGCTGAGGATTCGTAGAAATTCCAAGCGGTGACCTGCTCGGGAACCGCCAGCGCGTGCTCACCGGCGGGGACGACCGACTGCAGCCAGCTGAGCTTGGCTCCGGGACGGCCGCGGTGGGCCAGGACCATGGAGCCGAGCATGAACATGTCTGCAACAGGGGCGAAAACCGCAACGCCCTCGACCACGAACGGGCCGCCCAGGGCATCAAACACCGCCGTCACCAGGTCTCCGTGCTGAACACTGCCGAGCAGGACGTCCATGAATTCGTTGTCCGGGACGTGGGCGGTCAGGGCGGTCACAAACGCCGCGTCCTCGTCCTGCAACACTGCCAGGGAGTGGATGTCCCGCTCGGGCTTGCCGTTGTTTTCGATGCTGCGGTGGCCGAGCATCCGCACCCCGAGCACCGGGGATTTGAAGGTGGTTCCGGCCACCCGGAACACCCCGTAGTGCTCGCTCTTGAAGGTTGCAGCGGCAAGGTCGGCAGGGCACATCATGTCCAGGACGCCGCCCATGCCTTTGACATCGCGGCGCTTGGGCAGGGCTGGCAGGGTTTCCGCCAGGGACAGCGGCGCGACGGCGGTGGGCGGCAGCGCCGCAGCCGCGGCACCGTCCACAACGGCGTCATCCACAGCCCCGGCGGGCTCAGCCTCCAGAAGCTGCCGGAACGCCGCTTCGCCCATGATGTGCAGGCTCTGTCCCTTGGCCCGCAGGTCCTGGGCCTTCTGCACGGAGCGGCTGACCACGGCGCCGGGCCGCAGCATCTGAGCGTCCCAGTCGCCCACCACCAGAAGCGTGGTGCTGCGCGTCGGGGCGTGGTTGTTCAACTCTCCGCCGTGTTGCAGGACCAACTGCTGCAGGACCGGGCGTTCCACGGAAAAGTCTCCCGTGAAGGAGACCATGTGCCCGCCCAGTTTGGCTGAGATCACTGCCACCGGCGTGGTGCGGTCCAGGGCAGGGCGAGGGGCGTACCGCTGCGCCCGGGCAGCTGGCGGAACCGCTGCGGCCGGAGTTCCGGCAACTCCTGCCGCAGACGTGGATCCGCAGAGCCGCAGAACGGCGTCAATGTCTGCCAGCCCTTCCCGCAGGGCCAGCCTGATGGTGATGTTGGCGCAGGCCTCGGCGTCGGCGAGCCCGTCGTGATGCTGGAAGCCGCCAAAACCCAGGGCTGCGTGGACGGTGGGCAGTTTGTGGTTTTCCAGAGGCAGCAGCGCCTGCGCCATTTTCACCGAGCAGCCGTACCGGAATGCCTTGGAGGCAATTCCGGCAGCTGAGCTGGTTTTGCGGAAAACGTCCAGGTCAAAGGCGGCATTGTGGGCGATCACGGCGTCGTCGGCAATGAATGCGGCAATCTCCGCATGCACCGCGGCCCAGGTGGGAGCCGCAGCAACCATCGCTTCGGTGATGCCGTGAATGGCGATGTTGCGCTGTTGGAACCCTCCGCCGTCGGTGGGCCGCAGGAGCCACTCTCCCCGGTCGACAATCCGGCCGTCCCGAACCTTCACCATGCCCAGGGCACAGGCCGAGGCCCGCGATCCGTTGGCTGTTTCAAAGTCGATCGCGGTGAAGTTCAGTGTCATGTTGTGTGCAGGTTCCTTGGAATTTCTGACCGGGCTCAACCCGGCAGCGAT
Source organism: Arthrobacter sp. NPDC097144 (assembly GCF_044762205.1). Lineage (NCBI taxonomy): Bacteria > Bacillati > Actinomycetota > Actinomycetes > Micrococcales > Micrococcaceae > Arthrobacter > Arthrobacter sp. NPDC097144. The sequence goes on from NZ_JBIWDW010000001.1 coordinate 752,594, forward strand.
AACCGCAAATGGCGGCCCTCCACCTTACCTGCAATGACCGTCTGGCAGACTCGACCCATGACGGACCCCGTGGACCTGGCCTGGCTGACCTCCCCCGGCGAGGTGACACCACTGCTTCGACAGCAGCTTGCCGGCTGCTGGCAGGAAGTAGCCAACACCGGAGGTGCTGTGGGGTTCCCCTTCCCTCCGGTCTCCGACTCGGACGTCGCCTCCGCCGTGGCAGGCATGGTCAGCGCACTGGATCTGCCGGAGAACCGCATCCTGACGGCGGGCACCAACAGCCGGCTGGCGGGGTGGTTGTTTCTGGCGGGCAACTCCAGCAAGCTCACCGCGCACTGGGCACGGGTACTCCGGGTGCAAACGGCTCTGGACTTCCGCGGATACGGCGTCGGACGCGCGCTCATGAGCGAAGCTGCCCGGGCAGCGGCCGAAGACTTTGCCCTTGAGCAGTTGCATCTTGAACTGCGCTCCGGCCTGGGCCTGGAAGGCTTTTACCGTTCCTGCGGCTGGAGGGAGACCGGACGCTGGCCCGGAGCACTCCGCCTGCCGGCCGGAGACCGCGACGAGGTACTGATGGTGCTGGACCTGCAGCACACGGCGGAAGTTGCCGGTACAGAACCGCCTCTCCCTGAAAGGCAGGACTTGTAAAGTGGGACGGTGACCGCGCCTTCCTCCCCCGCCGCCAGGACCTCGACAGCTGCGGGAGCCGGCCGCTTCGCTCCCAGCCCCACCGGAGACCTGCACGTGGGAAACCTGCGCACCGCGGTCCTGGCCTGGCTTTTTGCGCGGTCCAGCGGACGCGCTTTCCTGCTGCGGGTGGAGGACCTGGATCCGGAGCGGTCCCGGACCGAAGCGGGGCAGCTGCGGGACCTTGCCGCCGTCGGACTCACCTGGGATGCCGCCCCGGTCCGCCAGTCCGAACGCACCGCACTGTACCTGGCCGCCGTCGCCCGCCTGGCCGAGGCGGGCAGGGTCTACGAGTGCTTCTGCACCCGCAGCGAAATCGCCGACGCACCCCGGGCACCGCATGCCCCTCCGGGTGCCTATCCCGGGACCTGCCGCAACCTCACTGAGGCTGAACGCGCCCGACGGCGGCAGGATCGTCCCGCGGCCCTGCGCCTGCGCGCCGAGGTGGATCACTACACCGTGAACGATCTGCTGCACGGCGCCTACACCGGCCCGGTGGATGATCTGGTGCTGCTGCGCAACGACGGGGCGCCGCCCTACAACCTGGCGGTGGTGATCGACGACGCCGCCTCCGGAATTGATCAGGTGGTCCGCGGCGGAGATTTGCTCACTTCCGCTCCCCGGCAGGCGTATCTCGCCTCGCTGCTGGGCCTGCCGGAAGTGCAGTATGCGCATGTGCCGCTGGTGGTGAACCCGGAGGGGAGGCGGCTGGCGAAGCGCGACGGCGCCATCACCTTGGCGGCAATGGCCCGCAACGGCCTGGATGCCACCGCAGTGAGGGACCTGATTCTGGCGTCCCTGAACCTCCCGCCGGGAACGCTGGACGAAGCGCTGGAGACGTTCGCACCGGCGTCGCTTCCGCGCGGGCCCTGGACTTTTCGGGCGGCGTCCTAGTTGCCGCCCAGGCGAATGCCTATCGCGACCACGAAGGCCACGAGTCCGATGATTCCCACGACGGCCGCGTCCCGCCGGTGGTGCAGCCACAGCCAGGAGGGTCGCCCGCTAAAGAATGCGTAGAGACCGGTCAGCAAAAGTATCAGCCCCGCCATGCCCACATATCCGGCTGCTCCGGAGGCAACACCCTGGGCGATGACCAGAAGCAGCATGACCAGTCCGAAGATGAAACTCCCCCAGTGAAAGGCCGGCTCACCGGGGGCATGAGATCGTGAAACCGAGCTAGTCATGGTCTTCCCATCCTTGAGCCGCCGGCCGAAACGCGGCGGATATAGGCGGCGGATACACAGTCCGCAGGTTGCCCTTTCCATTGTCCGGCGGCAGTCCGTGCGTGTGAATACCGCCGGCAGCACCCCGCGCGGAGGCCGAAGCATTCCTTGGTCCAAAGATGAACTTTGCCCGAACCGTTGACGGTGTTTCCCGGCGGGCGTAGCTTCGTAATCAACCGAGAGGTTGAACAACCAGCACCTTGATTACCGCTGAACAGTGACACCGCTGAAGAGAGACACAGAAGCTGACCCACGCCATGAACACTACGGAGGATGCGGATCTGGACCGGGCATTCCTGGCCCTGGCTGATCCTGCACGGCGCCGCATCATCGCCCGGCTGTCCCGGGGCCCGGCAACGGTCAACGAACTGGCGGAACCCTTCGAGATCTCCAAGCAGGCCGTCTCGAAGCACATTCAGGTCCTCGAACAGGCGCAGCTCGTCACGCGCAGCCGTGACGCCCAGCGCCGGCCCGTCCACCTGAACCCCGCACGGTTGGAGGCACTCACCGCCTGGATTGACCAGTACCGGTTGATCCGCGAGGAGCAGTTCCGCAGCCTTGATGCCGTGCTCAATGCACAGGCCGCTGGGAAAGGCGGCCGGCAGTCAAAGGAATCATCATGACCAATGCACTGGAGCTCAACGTCCCGGACGGACTTCCGTTCATCAATTTCTCCCGCGAGGTCGACTATCCCGTGGCCTCCGTCTTCCGCGCCTACGCCGAACCGGACCTGATCCTGCAGTGGCTTGGCCCGCGCGGCATGAAAATGGAGATCAACCACTACGATTTCCGCACCGGCGGTTCCTACAGCTACATCCACACCGGTCCGGACGGGGTGCCGTACGAATTCCGCGGCATCTTCCACACGGTGCGCGAAAACGAGTCCGCCATTCAAACCTTCGAGTTCTCCGGGTATCCGGATGTGGCCAGCCTCGAGTTCATGACACTTGTTGCGCTCGACGGCGACCGCACGCGGATCAGCGCGCATGCCGTCTATCCCTCCATGGAGGCCCGGGACGGCATGGCTGCCTCGGGCATGGAAGCCGGCGTCGCCGAAGGCTTCGACCGGATGGACGAGCTGCTGGCCCAGCTTCAGCCGGGAGCAGTGCAGGGACGGGGTGCGTGATGAGCAACCCGCTGACACTGAGTACCCCCGAGGGTGAACCCCTGATGGAGTATTCGCGGGAGTTCGATTTCCCGGTCCATGACGTTTTCCGCGCCCACATGGATCCGGAGATTTTTGCCCAGTGGATCGGACCGCTCGACGTGGCAACGCGCATCGATCAGTTCGAGGCACGCACCGGCGGCGCCTATCGATTCGTGCATTCCAGGGGCGACGACGAGGAGTATGCCTTCCGCGGGGTATTCCACACGGTGCGCCAGGATGAGTTCGTGCTGATGACTTTCGAATTTGAAAGCACTCCGGAAGTGGTGACCCTTGAATACACGATCTTCACGGCACTGCCCGGCGGCCGGAGCCTGCTGACCGGCCGCTCCCTGTACCCCTCGGTGGAATCCCGCGACGAATTCCTGTCCAACGGCATGGAAGCCGGCATGTCCGACGGCTACAACCAGCTGGACGACCTGCTCTCCCGGGCTGGATCCACACCATAGAAAGCAGGTGCATCATGGATTGGACACTGGAAGTGGTGGTGGTCCCGGTCAGCGACCTGGACCGGGCCATCACCTTCTACCGCGAGCAGGTCGGCTTCGCGTTGGATCACCGCACCGTCAACGGGGACATGGACTTTGCCCAGCTGACGCCGCCGGGATCGGGGTGTTCCATCGTGATCGGCAACCTGCCGTCTCCGCAGCCAATGGAGCCCGGATCGATGAACGGGATGCAGCTCGTGGTCTCAGATGCCCGGGCTGCGCGGGAAGAGCTGCTCGGCCGCGGAGTGGAGGCGGGTGAAATTACGGTCTTCGACGAGCGCGACGGCGGTACCTTCTTCTGGTTCTCGGACCCGGACGGCAACACTTGGACGGTCCAGGAAATGAAGGTGCGGGCCGAGCACCCCCTGATTCCGCACAGCAGCCGGACGCTGTGACCCCCATGTCAGGCCGCCGGGGACGCTGATCCATCGACATGCCGGCTTTAACCCACTTGACTGGGTTTTATGCAGGCGGCTCTGGATCCGATGTGGGCAACATATGCGGTGCTGGCGCTGGCCGTGCTGGGCTTCATGACAAACCGGGTTCCGCTCGTCATCGTCGCACTGTTCGTCCCCCTGGCGTTGTGGGCCACGGGGGTGCTTCCCCTGGACGAAGCCCTGCAGGGCTTCAGCGATCCCGTTGTACTGTTTATTGCCTCGCTTTTCGTCCTTAGCGACGCCCTGGACGCCACCGGCATTACGGCCTGGATCGGACAGCAGCTCGAGCGGCGCTCCTCGCTGCGCGGAGCCGGGCTTCTTCTGGCGATCATGGCTGCCGCGGCAGCGCTCTCTGCCGTGATCAGCATCAACGGTGCCGTGGCAGCGCTGCTGCCTGTGGGCATCGTTGCAGCGGGACGGTCCGGCGTCGTTCCCTCACGCATGCTGATTCCGCTGGCCTTCGCGGCCGGCGCGGGTTCCCTGCTGACCCTGACGGGGACGCCGGTGAACATCATCGTTTCCGAAGTCGCTGCTGAATCAGGCGGGCGGGAGTTCGGGTACTTTGAGTTTGCGCTGGTGGGACTGCCGCTCGTCATCCTCACCGCGCTCCTCGTGGTGGCCTTCGGCGGACGTCTCCTGCCTGAGCGGATCCCCGAGCGGGTTCCGGGAAACACCGCTGACCCGCGCGAACGGGTGCGGTCCTGGCAGGAAAGATACGCGGCCGACCTTGACGCCGGGCGGCTGTTCACCGGCGGTGAGGGGGTGTCCGAGGTTATCGTCGCACCGCACTCGAGCCTGATCGGGCGCACCGTTTTTCCCGGAGAGGTCATTGGGGACGGGGACCTCGTGGTGGTGGCGCTTCGCCGCGGCGGCGCCCCGTCACCCGGCCCCGGGGTGCCCGCACCAACGGGTGAGCTGACCCTCCACACAGGCGACGGCGTGCTGATCCACGGTCCGTGGGATGCCCTGCACCGCTACACCGACTCGTCCGACGTGATCGCCGTCGAGCCGACCCGGAACCTCCAGCGGAGCATACCGCTCGGACGCGGCTGGCGCCGCTGCCTTGCCGTGCTCATCGTCGCTATCGTCCTACTGGCAAGCGGCGTTATTCCTCCGGCCATCGTGGGACTGCTCGCGGCTGGTGCGCTGGTGGTCCTGCGGGTGGTCAGCGTCCCCCAGGGATTCCGCGCAATCTCATGGGACACCGTGGTCCTGATCGCAGGACTCATCCCGCTCTCCAACGCTTTCGTCTCCTCGGGGGCCGCTGACCAGATTGCTTCATTTGTTGACCGGATCACCGGCGGAGGGTCCCCACGCTTCGCCCTCCTTGTAATCTGCGTGCTCACCCTCATCCTCAGCCAGGTCATCTCGAACGTGGCAACAGTGCTGGTGATGGCGCCCGTGGCAGTTTCCTTTGCCCAGTCACTGGACGTCAGCGTGCAGCCGTTCATGATGGCGCTGACCGTGGTGGGCGCCGCAGCTTTTCTCACCCCTATTGCCACACCGGCGAACCTCATGGTGATGCAGCCGGGCGGATACCGATTTGGCGACTACTGGCGCCTCGGGCTGCCCCTGGCCCTCATCTTCCTTGCGGCCGGGGTGCTTTACGTGCCGCTGATTTGGCCCTTCTGAACCGAATCCGGAGCGGCAGGGGCCGCCGGGGCAGGCGGAGCGGCATAGGCCGCCGCCGCCGGTGCCGGAGTCTCAGGCGCAGGCGCCGGGTTTTCGTCCTTCATCTGCCGTACCTCCGACCGGAAAATACGCAGCGACTGGCCGGCGCTGCGGGCCAGACCGGGAAGCCGCGGTGCGCCGAAAAGCAGCAGTGCGAGGGCGATCACGATGACAAAATGCCAACCTTCAAGTTTCATGGGCACATCCTATCCGCCGCAGCTCGGAACTCCGGGTCAATGAGGAACAGTTCAATCGGCAAGCGCGCCCGCGAACCACCCGGTGATGGTGGTCGGGTGGGTGATCGCGGTACCCACGACGACGGCGAACGCGCCGGCGTCCAGGCATGCCCGGGCCTGCGCCGGGGTATGGATCCGGCCCTCGGCAATCAGCGGCCGGCCCAGGTCCAGTGCGGCGATCTCGGCGATCAGTTCCAGGTCCGGCCCGTCGGTTTTCGGCCGCTCCCCCGTGTAGCCGGCCAGGGTGGTGCCGATCAGGTCCGCTCCCGCATCGGCTGCGGCCTTCGCGTCCAGGGCGGAACCGCAGTCAGCCATCACCAGCGCCCCGGTCTGCTCATGAAGAGCAGAGATGGTGTCGGCGAGCGTAAGCCCGTCCGGGCGCGGCCGGCGGGTGCCGTCAATGGCCACGATGTCCGAGCCGGCAGCAACACAGGCCAGGGCATGCTTCAGGGTGGGGGTGATGAAGACGCCGTCCGCCCCGTCCTTCCACAGGCCGATCATCGGAACGTCCACCGCGGCACGGGTCTGTTCCAGGTCGGAGATGCCCTGGATCCGCACTGCGGCAGCACCGCCGACCACCGCAGCCTGTGCCATCTGGGCCATGGTGCGGGGGTCCCGCAGGGGTTCGCCCGGATAGGCCTGGCAGGAGACAATCAGCTTCGATTCCAAGGCTGAGAGATCAACGCTCATGTGACGTGTTGCTTGGGGTTCAGACACGGGTTTCCTCCGGAACATTTACGCGGTCAAAGGCAAGTTTGGCGGCGCCCACCACTGCGGCGTCGGCGCCCAGGACAGCCGGCACCACGGGCAGGCCGGCCAGCGGATCCATCAGCTCGGCGCGCAGCGCGGTGAGGAACGGGTTCCACCACAGTTTCCCGGCTGCGGAGACGCCGCCGCCGATCACCACCATGGCCGGATCCAGCACGTTGGCCAGCCCGCCCACTGCCTGTCCGGCCGCTTCAGCTCCAAGGGTCAGCGCGCGCAGGGCCACCGGCTCTCCGGCGGCCGCGCGCACCGAGATGTCCCGGGCCGTTGCGGCATCACCGTCGCCGCCCAGCCGGCGGTACAGATTGCTGATGGACGGGCCGGAGGCGATGGCTTCCAGATGCCCGGCGCGCCCGCAGCTGCACGGCAGCGCACGGCCGGCGTCGTCGTAGGCGTAGGGAGAGGCGAGATGCCCCACGTGCCCGGCCACTGCCCGCTCCCCCGTGTGCGCGGCGCCGTCCAGGATCAGGGAACCGCCGACGCCGGTACCGACGGCCACCAGCAGCGTGGACGGCGCGCCGGCGGAAGCACCCTGCCAGTGCTCGCCCAGGTTGTGGGCGTGCACGTCGTTGACGGCATAGGCGGGCAGCCCGGCCTCCCGGCCCAGGTGTGCGGCGAGCGGGGTGCCGGCCCAGCCGGTGAGGGAATCGGTGGCTGACACCACCGATCCGTTCCGCGCGTCAATCACCCCGGCGGAGCCGATGCCCACGGCCACCGGCAGCAGTCCGGCGGTCCGGGCCTGCGCCAGCAGGGATTCCACCAGCCCGACGGCGGTAGCCAGGATCGCTGCCGGGCCGGCGGTTGCCGGAGTGGGCCGGGAAGCCGATGCATGCAGCATGCCGGCGGCATCCACAATTCCGGCGGCGGTTTTGGTGCCGCCGATATCCACCCCGATGACGCAGTGTTGAACCGGCTGCATCCCTAGATCAGGCCGTTGCGCTCAAGGATGGTGGCGATGGCGGCCGTTTCGGGCTCGTTCAGGGACACCATGGGCGCGGACATGATGTTGGTGTCAATGACGCCCATCAGCATCAGTGCAGTCTTGAAGGCGCCGAGGCCGGCCGCACCGCCGGAGACGCGGCCCGGTGTGGGTGCGTAGACGATGTTGAAGACGTCAGCGAGGCGGTCCTGTTCGCTCGCGGCGGTGGCAAAGTCCCCGCTGGAAGCGGCGTCATACAGGCGGCGGTAACCGGCCGGATCCACGTTGCCCAGCCCGGGCACCACGCCGTCGGCGCCGCCCAGCAGGGCTCCGTCCACCACTACCTCGTGGCCGGTGAACACCGAGAAGTTGTCGATGCTGCGGGCGGCCAGGCAGAGCTGGCGGAAGGAGACGTCATCGCCGGAGGAATCCTTGACGCCGGCAATGACCTGGTCCACGCCCAGCTGGATCAGCAGGTTCAGGGGCAGCTTGTAGTTGGTGCGGACCGGAACGTCGTAGGCGAAGATCGGCACGTCAAGGGCGGCGTGGATGCTGCGGAAGTGGGTGTCGGTTTCCAGTGCGTCGGAGAGTGCGTAGAACTGGGAGGTGACCACCAGGGCGTCGGCTCCCAGGCCGATCATCTTCCGGCCTTCTTCGATGACGCGGTTGGTGCTCTGCTCGCTGGCGCCCACAATCAGGGGAACCTGCCCGGCGTTGACTCCGGCGATGGTGGTGAGCACCAGCTCGCGCTCGCTGCTGGTCAGGTACGGAACTTCGCCGGAGGAGCCCAGGACGAACAGTCCGTGGACGCCGCCTTCCAGCAGGTGCTTGGTGACCCGGGTCAGGGAGTGGGTGTCAATGCTGCCGTCCGCGCTGCGGGGAGTGACAACCGGCGGGATGACGCCGTGGAACTGGTGGTTGGGCTGAGAGGCCACAGATATCTCCAAGTGCTGGTAATGGTGTGCGGTGGAACAGATCAGTGCAGTGGAACAGAGTGAAAATCAGGGGTGCAGCAGGCTGGGCGCGGCGCCCAGGAGCTTGCGGGTGTACTCGTCTTCGGGGTGGGTGAAGACCTGTTCGGCCGGCCCTTCCTCGACGATCCGCCCGTAGTACATGACGCAGATCCGGTCGGAAACGTAGCGGACGGTCTGGATGTCATGCGAGATGAAGACCATGCCCAGGTTCAGCTCGCGCTTCAGGTCCGCAAGCAGGTTCAGCACCTGCGCCCGGACGGACACATCCAGGGCGGAGGTGGGTTCGTCGGCCACGATGACCGCCGGGTCCAGGGCCAGCGCGCGGGCAATGGCCACGCGCTGGCGCTGCCCGCCGGAGACCTGGTGCGGAGTGACTTCCGCGGCGGAGTACGGCAGTCCCACCAGGGCCAGCAGGTCCTTGACCTTGGCCGCCCGGGAGCGCGCATCGCCGATGCCGTGGACCTGCAGCGGATCGGTGAGGATGTCTTGGATGGTCATCCGCGGGTTCAGCGCGGTGGACGGATCCTGGAAGACGACGGCGACGTCCTGGCCAAAGTGCTTGCGGTCCGCGGCGCGGCGGATGCTGACCGGCTTGCCGTGGAACAGCACCTGCCCGGCGGTGGGTTCCTGCAGCCCCACCAGTACTGATGCCAGAGTGGACTTGCCGCAGCCGGACTCCCCCACCACCCCCACGGTTTCGCCGCGGCGGACCGTGAAGTCCACGCCGTCCACGGCCTTGACGATGTTGGGCCGGAAGATGGAGCCGGTGCGGCTGCGGTGATGGACCTTCAAACCCTTCAGCTCCAGGACCGGCACGTTCCCCATAGTCGTTTCGGTGCTCATGACTGTCCTTCGGCGCTGGTGCCGGCGGCGGCCAGGGTGGCGCCGTCGTCGTTGTGGCTGTCGGCCAGGTGGCTGGCCCAGAAATGGTCGCCCTCGCCCACGCGGACAAAGGACAGGACCTGGTCCGGATCGGCGTCCGGGCGCAGTGACCGTTCGGCAAACCGGTCACCGGCGGCGAACTCGCGCGGCGAGGGAACGGTGCCCTGGATCTGGTGGAGCCGGTCGGCGTCGGATTCGATGGAGAGTACGGCGCCGAGCAGGCCCCGGGTGTACTCATGCTGCGGGTTCCGCATGAGTTCGGAGGCTCCGGCGGATTCCACCACCTGCCCGGCGTACATGACAGTGATCCGGTGTGCCAGCGAGGCAACCAGGGCGAGGTCGTGGCTGACGAACACCATGGCAAAGCCCAGCTCCTCGCGCAGTTCGTTGAGCAGGTCCACCACCTGTTTCTGAACAGTGACGTCCAGGGCGGTGGTGGGTTCATCCGCCACAATGATCTTCGGCGAGCGGGAGAGCGCCATGGCCACGAGGACGCGCTGGCGCTGTCCGCCGGAGAGCTCGTGCGGGTAGCTCTTGAGCGTCCGGTCCGGATCCAGCTTCACCATTTCCAGCAGTTCGCGCGGCGTCTTGCGGCCGTTGCGGCGGGTCAGTTGCAGGAGCTGGTCCTTGATCAGCATGGACGGGTTGAGTGAGCTCAGTGCGTCCTGATAGACCATGGCGATCTGCTCGCCGCGCAGGCCGCGGTACAGGCGGTCCCGTTCCCGCGGATCGTTGGTGAGCAGTTCCTTGCCCTGGAAGGTGATGGAACCGCTGAGGACCGCGGTGGGAGGCAGCAGGCCCATGATGGCCAGCGAGGTGATCGACTTTCCGCAGCCGGACTCTCCCACCAGGCCCATGGTTTCGCCTTCGCGGACGGTGAAGCTGACCCGGTCCACAATGGCGGTGTCTCCGTAACGGCCGGGGAACCGGATGGACAGGTCCCGAACCTCAAGGATGACCGGTGCGTCCGCGGACACAGCGGGCAACCGGTCGGTGCGCTGCGCTTCCACCGCCGCCAGCAGCTGCAGTTCCTCGGCCAGTGCGGCCAGGGAGCCGGGCAGGTTGATCCGGGCGGCTGCGGGATCTGCGGGGCGCTGGGGATCGGCAGGCGCTGTCTCCGGATCGACGACGGCGTCCGCGGCAGGCGGAGCCGACGGCACGGCGGTGGCGGCTGCCAGCTTGACCGTGGCTTCCTTGACGGGAGCGGCACGGCGCATCCGCGGATTCACCATGGCGTCGGTGAGCCCTTCGGCCAGGATGTTCAGCGCCAGGACGGTGAGCAGGATGCTGATGCCGCCGAACGTCGTCGGCCACCAGGCGCCGCTGAAGACCACGTTGCGCCCGTCGGCCATCACGTTGCCCCAGGAGGCCGACGGCGGCTGGACGCCGGCGCCGAGGAAGGACAGGGATGCTTCGAGGATGATTGCGTCGGCCACCATGACGGTGGCGAACACCAGCACGGGGGCGGCGGTGTTGCGGATGACGTGCTTGGTCAGGATAAACAGCCGGCCGGCACCGATCACCCGTTCGGCGCGGACGTAGTCTTCGCCGTACTGGGCAAGCACATTGGCGCGGACCACGCGGGCCAGCTGCGGGGTGTAGACAATGGCAATGGCAAAGATGATCACCGGCACGGTGGAGCCGAAGAGGGTGAGCGAGTATTCCTTCAGGGCAAAGAGCAGCGCCGCTGCAAGGGCGATGCCGGGGAAGGCCATCATGATGTCCAGGATCCGCATGATGCCTTCGTTGACCCACTTGCGGGAGGTCGCGGCCAGGGCTCCGAGGACGGATCCCAGGATCACGGCCACGGCCACCGATCCCAGGCCGATGGCGGCTGAAACGCGGGCGCCGTAGAGCAGGCGGGAGAAGACGTCGTAGCTGGAGCCGTCGGTTCCCATCAGGTGGTCGCCGCCCGGAGGAAGAACCGGGGCACTGGATTCATTTTCCCCGAAGGGTGCCAGCGACGGGCCGGCAATGGCAACGAAGGCCACGATGATGAGGAAGGCCAGAGCCAGTTTGGAGCTGAGGTTCAGGGATTTGAAGCGGGCGCCTGAGCTGGCGAGCCGTTCAGCGAGTCCGTTGCGCATGCTTTATACCGTCCGGATCCGGGGATTGATGAGTACATAGAGGACATCCACCAGGATGTTGACGACCACGAAGGCGACGGCGATGGTCAGCACGGCGCCCTGGACCAGGTTGGTGTCCGAGGTGTTCAGGCCCACGATGATCAGGTCCCCCATGCCGTTGAGGCTGAAGATCTTTTCAATCACGACGGCGCCGCCCAGCAGGTAGCCCACCCGCAGGCCCAGCACGGTCACCGGAGTGACCAGGGCGTTGCGCAGCACGTTCTTGGCCACCACGGTGCGGTAGGGAACGCCGTTGCCGATGGCCGTGCGCACGTAGTCACGGTCCAGTTCTTCGACCATGGAGGTGCGCACCACGCGGATCAGCGAGGCGGACACCGGAATGCCCAGGGCCAGGGCGGGCAGGGCCATGGAGTACATCCAGCCCACAAAGCCGTACTGTTCGGCCCAGGCCATTCCGCCGGTGGGGAAAATGGAGCCGGCGGGCAGGGCCAGCCACTGGATGAGCAGGATGGCCAGCCAGAAGGACGGCGTGGCAATGGCTGCGATGGAGAAGACGCGGATGAGCTGGTCCGGCCAGCGGTCCCGGTACAGGGCGCTCGTCACGCCCAGGACCAGTGACAGGACAACGGCAAGCAGGATGCCCAGCAGGGTCAGCTGCAGGGTTACCGGAAAGGCGGTGGCAATTTTGGAAGCCACGGATTCTTCGGGCGGGTTGGTGTAGCCGAAGTCCAGCCGGATCACGCCGCCGAGGTAGCGCAGGAACTGGATGAGCAGTGAATCGTTCAGTCCGCGGGCTTCACGGAAGGCGTCTTTGGCCTCTTCGCTGGCGTTTTCACCCAGGACGGCGGTGGCGCGGTCTGCCGGGATTACGGACAGGACGATGAAGACCATGATGGTCACGCCCAGCAGCATGAACGGCAGGGCTGCCAGCCTGCGGCCAAGCAGTCGCAATAGTGTAGCCATGTTTTTTGTTTCTCCAAGTGGTGCGGGCCGTACTGCCGGCGCGGGGTTCGTGGGGGATGTCCCCCGCGCCGGCAGTGCGGGGTATTACTTCCGGCCAACCCCTACGAAGGAGAGGCCGGTTGTTGGCAGCGGCGCGAAGCCGTCAAGGGTCCCGCTGTCCCAGGCGGTGGGCAGCTGGCGGTGGAAGAGCGGGTACAGCGGCGCTTCTTCGGCCACAATGTCGACGACGGCGGCGTGCACCTTCTTCGCTTCGGCCGGATCCAGCTGCACTGCCTTGTCCAGCTTTGCCTGGACATCGGCATATTCCGGGGTTCCGGACCAGGCCATGCGGTTCTTGGCCCAGGTGTCACCGCGGTAGAACCAGCTCAGGAGCAGGTCGCCGTCGTTGCCGAAGACGGAGGGATCGCCCGGGGCCACCAGGACGTCGAAGTTCTGGCCGCCCACCTTTTCCGGTGCGTAGACCGCGGCGGACTGCAGGGGCTCCAGGGTGGTGGTGATGCCGATGGCGTCCCAGTTCTCCTTGATCAGCGGAGTCACGCGGGTGACCCAGCCGGCGTCGGTGGAGGTCAGCGTGATGGTCAGGTTCTCCATCCCGGCTTCCTTCAGCAGCGCCTTGGCCTTCTCCGGGTCGTAGCCGTAAACCGTGGAGGCTTCGCTGTAGGAGGGGTGGCCCTTCTGGAAGTAGGAGGTGGCCGCCGCCGCGTTGCCCAGCAGGGCCTTGGAGATGATGTCCTCGGTGTTCGTGGCGTAGTGCAGTGCCTGGCGCACCCGCTTGTCGGCAAACTTCTCCGACGCGCAGTTGAACATCAGGAACAGCAGGCCGAAGGACTGGACGGATTCGACGTCGAGCTTGGCCTTCAGCTGGTCCACGTCCAGGTAGGGAATGTCCTCGATCGCCTGGACGCGGGACGGAACCGCGGCCACGCGCGCTGCGGGGTCCGCCAGCAGCAGCCAGGTCATGTCGGTTACCTTGGCAGGGTAGGAGCCGTTGTATTCCTCGAACTTCTTGAACACAATCCGGTCTTCCTTGACCGCTGAGACAAACTTGTACGGGCCGCTGCCCACCGGTGCCAGGTCAAACGCGGCCTGGTTCGAGGCCAGTGCCTTGGGAACAATCTTGACCACGGAGATGCGGGGGCCGAATTCGGCGAAGGGGTACTTCAGCTTGAACTCCACTGCGTCGCCGTCGGCGATGACGGAGGCGATGAAGGGGACAAAGCCTGCAAAGAGGGACTTGTTGGCCGGGTCGAGGACCCGCTCAAAGGAGTAGACGACGTCGTCGGCAGTGACGGGTTCGCCGTTGTGGAACGTGGCTCCTTCGCGGAGCGTCACGCGGTAGGTGGTCTCGTCGACTTTCTCGGGCTCTGCGGCCGCCAGCGCCAGGTACGGCTCGCGGGTGGCCGGGTGCAGCTCGGTCAGGCCTTCGAAGATGTGGAGGTTGGCGGCTACCGGGGTTGCACCGGTGGCGGTCATTGGATCGAATCCCGTGGACAGGGAGTAGGAGATCCCCGCCTCGATGGAGTCGGCTGCTGCTTTGCCGCCGCCGGTGGCTGCGGTGGAGCCTCCGGGGCTGCAGGCGGCCAGCGAGCCGGCAAAGGCGGACGCAGTGCCCAGGACCCCGGCAATGCGGAGGAAGTCGCGGCGGCTGGCGTTCCGGAGGAATCCGGTGCTTTCAGTGGTTTTGCTCATGGTGTCTCACCAATCGGGGTGGGAGCGGACATCGGACGTAGGACATCCCATGCGGGTTGAGTAGACTGTAGGCTGAATCACACAACCGGGTCAAGCACGTCACTCTGTGAGCGCTCGGTTCCACCGTGCAGGACGGCGGTCTGCCTGCCTGCACGTGGAATCCCCGGCACCACCCGTTTCCGAAGGAGTTTCGATTTTGGCGAACGACACCGCCCCGCTTTCCCGCGACTCCCCCGCAGGGACCGCTTCCGGCCGGGCGCCGCGGTTCAGCGCCCAGGCACGCCTTGCTGCCCTGCAGAAGGACATCATGGACCTGATTCTGGAAAGCAATCTTGAAGCCGGAAGCCCGCTGCCCACCGAAGCTGAGCTCTGCGCCACGCTGGGCGTTGGGCGTAATACCCTGCGGGAGTCGCTGAAGGTCCTGCAGGCCCTGGGCGTGGTGGAGATCAGACACGGTTACGGCATGTTCGTGGCACCAACGAACTTGGATGCGCTGACGGCGGGGCTGACCTTCCGTGGCCGGCTTTCCCTGCGGCAGCAGGGCAAGGAAGCGCTGGAGCTCGTGGATGTCCGGCAAACCCTCGAGTCCGGCCTGATCGGCCAGGCCATGAGCCTGATGACCGAGGAACATTTGGCCCGCATCGAAGACACCGTGCGGGAAATGGAGTCCCTGGCGGATGAGGGCCGCCCGCTGGCAGGAGTGGACTCGGAATTTCACCGTCAGCTTTTTGCACCGCTGGACAATGAGCTGCTGACCCACCTCATGTCCGTGTTCTGGGACGTGTACAGCCAAATACATGCTGCCGCCGGCATGAAGGCCGCCAATCTTCACTCCACCGCCCTGCGGCACCGGGAAATCTACGAAGCCGTCCGCAGCGGAGACAAAGCGCTGGCTTCAGACCGCCTCAACAGCCATTTTGACGGCATCCGCGAAGCCATCGCGAAGCTGGTCAAGCGATGAACAACCACGGGAAAGGACCCATGGAACTCCTCATTCTCAAAAGCCCGGAAGAAGCCGGAGCCGCTGCCGCCGCCGTCGTGCGCGAGTGCGTCCGGGCCCGGCCGGATGCTGTCCTGGGCTTTGCCACCGGCTCTTCGCCGCTGCCGCTCTATGATGCGCTGGCCGGCTCCGATGAAGATTTCTCCCGCGTCACCGGTTTCGCACTGGATGAATACGTGGGACTGCCGCCCGGGGATCCGCGCAGCTACGCCTCAGTCATTGACGATGAGGTCACCCGGCGGCTCGGGCTGCAGTCCGGTGCCGTCCATGTACCGGATGTGTCCGCGCCGGACCTCGACGCCTCGGCCAAGGACTACGAACAGGCCATCCAGGCCGCCGGCGGAGTCGACCTGCAGATTCTGGGCATCGGCCACAACGGCCACCTGGCCTTCAACGAACCGGGTGCCCCCTTCGATTCGCGGACCCGGGTGGAAACCCTGACGGAACGCACCCGCACCGCCAATGCCCGGTTCTTCGATTCCCCGGAGGAAGTTCCCACGCTCTGCCTGACCCAGGGCATCGGAACCATCCTTGAAGCGCGCCATCTGCTCCTCATTGCCCACGGTGCCGACAAGGCTGACATCGTTGCCCGCGCCCTGCAGGGTCCCGTCACCCCGGACTGCCCGGCCTCGGCCCTGCAGCTGCACGGCCGTGTCACCGTAGTCCTGGACAAGGCTGCCGCCGGCGGACTCAAGTGATGATCCCGGGCGGTCTCCCCGAGCCGGTGACGGTTCTCCGGGGCACGGCCCTGCTGGACTCGCGGCTGGTTGCGGACAGCGCCGTCGCGGTTGCCGGAAGCGAGATCTTCTACGCAGGGCCACGGGCCGGACTGGCCCGGGTGCTCGCGGACCGGGGAACCGACGTCGACGGCGCCGCTTTGCTGGATCTTGCCCCCGGACAGATTGCCGTCCCCGGCCTGGTGGACGTGCACACCCACGGCGGATACGGAACGGATTTTCCCTCCGCTGATGCTGCCTCCGCCCGGAAAGCTGTGCACCGGATGCATGCTGCCGGCACCACCACGTTGCTGGCCAGCCTGGTCACTGCTGCTCCCGCCGATCTGCTCGCCGGGATGGAGGTGTTCGCCGGGCTGGCTGAAACCGGGGACGTTGCCGGTATCCATCTGGAGGGGCCCTTCCTGTCCGCAGCGCGCTGCGGCGCCCAGGATCCGCGCTGGCTGCTGACGCCGGATCCCGTCTTCGCTCAAGCTCTCATCACGGCCGGCCGCGGATACCTGCGCACCATGACCTACGCGCCGGAGCTGCCCGGTGCCGATGACCTCGTGGACCTGCTGGCCGCGCATTCCGTGGTCCCGTCCATGGGCCACACGGCAGCTGCAGCGCAGGACGCCGCCGCTTCCCTCGCGCGCGCCGCCGCCGGGCTCCGGCCCCGGCCGGGTGCCGTTCCCACCGTGACCCATCTGTTTAACGGCATGGACCCCATCCACCACCGCTCCCCCGGGGCCGTCACCGCCGCCCTGCGTGCAGCCCGCGCCGGTGCCGCCGTCGTCGAACTTATCGCTGACAACACGCATCTGGATCCCTATCTGGTGGGGTCCATGTTCGAGCTGCTCGGCGCGGACAACATCACCCTGGTGACAGACGCCATGGCTGCTGCGGGTCTCTCGGACGGGAAGTACCGGCTGGGACCGGCCGACGTTGAGGTCCGCAACGGGGTGGCGCGGCTGGAGTCCGGGGCAATTGCCGGCGGCACGGCCAGCATGCTGGATCTGGTGCGCAATGCCGTTGCAGCAGGCGTTCCGGTGGAGGATGCCCTGCATTCCGCCACCGAAGTTCCGGCCCGGGTGCTCGGAATGTCCGGGGATGCGGGAACTCTTTCAGCCGGAGCGCGCGCAGATATCCTGGTGCTCGATCCGGATCTTCACCTGAACCGTGTCCTGCGCCGCGGCGTCTGGATTGCCGAAGCCTAAGGCAGTGGTAGTGTCGCTGACAACACGCGGGCGCCGCCCCGGTGCGGCCGGCAACGTCCTGTTTCCGTTTCCGCCGCTTGGGTTCATGGACGACAGGTACAGTCCTTGCCGTATACAGAGATCACAGCGTTGGATTCAGAGGTCACAGCTTTCGCGCCGCCGGTGGTGTTGCCGTATACGGGAGGCAGCGCCGGCACGCTGCGTGCGGCAGGTGCAAGGTGATGAGCGCACCCACGGCGTTACTCCTCAGCGGCACGGGACGGTATGCGGATCAAGGGCATCCGTTCGCAGCGACCTCCGAGGCACTGGCAGCCCTGTTAGGTGAGGCAGGGTTCGACGTCGTGGCGGCGGCGGATGTGGACGCGGCGCTGGAATGGCTGACCAGCCCCTGGAACTGGCCCGATCTGCTGGCCGTCAACATCGGAAATCCCTCAGACCCGGCGCCTTCCCCCGGCCCTGCAGCCGCGGCCGGGTTGCGCGCCTGGTTGGCCGGCGACCGCCCCCTGCTGGGGCTCCACTCCAGTTCCACGGCCTTCCCGGACCTGCCGGAATGGAAACCAGCACTGGGCGGGCACTTGGTCCCCGAAACATCCTTGCACCCCGAGTACGGATCCGCGAAGGTGTTGGTCACTAACGGTTTCGGCCCCTTAGGCGCAGATCTTTCCGGCCCCGCAGATTTTTCCGGCGGGGACGCCGTTCTGCATCCGCTGGTGTGGTCCCACCAGCGCGCCGGCGGCGGGCGAAGCTTCTACGATGCCCTCGGACACGATGCAGCCTCTTTCGACTCCCCCGGGCACCGGCAGCTGCTGCGACGCGGGATTGACTGGCTTTCCGCGTCGGGTCCCGCAGAATCTTCGGGCGTTGGCTAGCCTGCCGGTTCGTTTCAGGTCCCAGGTAAACCGGTGAATCGCCAAGGAGGAAGCATGCTTCAGCAAGAACTCATGGTGTTGGGCCAGTACGTCGCATACACCGGCGAAGATGTGCCCGTCCGGGAGGAACCTCCACGCCCGGGCCGTCCGTCCACGCTCTGCCACGGGCATCCGGGGCGCATCACCGACCCGATGCAGGAACACATCATTGCTGACTGGGTGGGCATCGAGGACACGCCCTTCAGCTGGGCCAACGGCTTCAGCGTGACGTATCGCGGCGGGCCCTGCCCTGGGCTGGACCCCCTGACTGAGCAAGAGTACGAACTACGCAAGGACCGCATCGCCCGGGGATTGCATCCCTTCACCGGGGCGAATGCAGTTGAAGGGTCCCCCGGCCAATAAGCCGGGGTTAAACAGTTCAGGCCCGTACCATCACTGGTACGGGCCTGAACCTCTGAACATAAAGTATGTCCGGCGGTGACCTACTCTCCCACACCCTCCCGGATGCAGTACCATCGGCGCTGTGGGTCTTAGCTTCCGGGTTCGGAATGGGACCGGGCGTTTCCCCCACGCTATGACCGCCGTAACCCTCACACCCGCAACACCACCCACAAAAAGAGTGTGGTGAAGGGGAAATCTTTGGGTCACGACCAGGACACCATCCCTGGCATCCCGTCATGAACACGGTGATTCTTCTTTATCGACCACCCACACATAATCCCCGGTTAAGGAGACCAGTATGGTGGTCGTGTTCCACGGGTAACAAACCCCTCGGGTTTGTTGTCCGGGAACCACA
>NZ_JBIWDW010000002.1:0-417878 GCF_044762205.1 Arthrobacter sp. NPDC097144
AACGCCCGGTCCCATTCCGAACCCGGAAGCTAAGACCCACAGCGCCGATGGTACTGCATCCGGGAGGGTGTGGGAGAGTAGGTCACCGCCGGACAATATTTGGCAGAGAAGTTCAGGCCCGCACATTGTGCGGGCCTGAACTGTTTAACAGGGCATGGACTGCTTAGCAGTGCAGACGCCTCAGAGCGCCCGTCATCCGCCGGGGGACACGGCGCCGGAACGTGGAAGCAGGTCCCGTCCATTGGAGCGGAACCGGGCTTTCGTCTACTAGGCTTGAGTGCATGCGTATTGCTCGATTTGTACTAGACAGTGACCCAGCGTTCGGCGTCGTGGACGGTGACGAAGGCCAGGAAGAGATTGCCGTCATTAAGGGCGATCCGTTCTTCTCCGGAGTGCAGCTCACGGGTGAGCGGCACAAGCTCGAGGACGTTCGGCTCCTGGCGCCGATCATCCCCCGAAGCAAAGTGGTGGGTATCGGACGCAACTACGCGGACCATGCCAATGAAATGGGCAATGAGGTGCCTCCGGCTCCGCTGATGTTCCTCAAGCCCAACACCTCGGTGATCGGCCCCAATGACCCCATTGTTCTGCCGGCCTTCTCCGACGAGGTCTCCTACGAGGCTGAGCTCGCCGTCGTCATCGGCCGCATTTGCAAGGACGTCCCGCTGGAACGCGTGGACGAAGTGGTGTTCGGCTACACCTGTGCCAACGACCTCACCGCACGCGACGCCCAGCGCACCGACAGCCAGTGGGCCCGGGCCAAGGGCTTTGACACGTCCTGCCCCCTCGGACCCTGGATCGAAACGGAACTGGACACGGATGATGTGGCCGTCCGAGGCTACCTCAACGGTGAACTGGTTCAGGATGGCAACACCAGCGAGATGATCTGGGGAGTCAAGGAGCTCGTCTCCTACGTGTCGCAGGCCTTCACCCTGCTCCCCGGGGATGTCATCCTCACCGGTACGCCCGCCGGAGTCGGCCTGATTTCCGACGGAGAGCGGTACGAGGTCTCCATCGAAGGCATCGGCCGCCTGTCGAATACCGCCCGCAGCTAGCGTGGGCACCCCCGGCGCCGGCCGTGCGCGCAACCGCGTGCAGGTCCGGCGCCTTTTGCCGCCCGGAGCAGTGTGGGCGGCTGCCCTTTGTGCCGCGCCTTTCCTGAACGACGCCGGCACATCCGCGCTGATCTGGGGTGCAGGCTCCGCGGTGCTCATCGCCCTGTTTCCCTGGGCCCTGGTCACCGTCCTGGACCGGCGCGGAGATCTGCGCCGCGGAATCGAACGGCTGGGCGCACCGCCGGTTATCCTCGGAGGTTTCGGCGCCGCGTACGTGGTCCTGCGCATCATCCAGTGGACGGACGGCCCGCGGGCACTGGCCGCCGTCGTCTTTTCCCTGATCGCCGCTTACACCCTGACCCGGGTGCTGGCACGGGCGGTCCCGCTGGACTGGGGCAGCGTCACGTACGGTGCGGCCGCCGTCGTCCTGCCGGTCCTGCTTTATCTGCTGATTCCCGGTGCCGGGGGCATTGCCGCGGCTGCAACTGTGCTCGTCCTGTGCCTCGCCGGACTGCTGGGAAGCGGCCGCCAGACGCGGGGGAAGACTGCGGCAGCGGCTGCCGCGGGTGTGCTGGCGGGCGGCGGAGTGTTCCTCTGGCTGCTCTCCTACAGCCTGTGAACGTTCGGGCCAACGCAGCAAGAGACTAAACTGGAAGCATCATGACTAACCTGCCTTCACTTGCCGACCTGCCCACCGTCGATGACAACACGCCAGTGCGCGTGCGGTTCTGTCCCTCACCTACCGGAACCCCGCACGTGGGCCTCATCCGGACCGCCCTGTTCAACTGGGCCTACGCCAAGCACACCGGCGGAAAGATGATCTTCCGCATTGAAGACACCGACACCGCCCGGGACAGCGAAGAGAGCTTCCTGCAGCTTCTTGACGCGCTCGACTGGCTGGGGATCACCTGGGATGAAGGCGTCAACGTTGGCGGACCGCATGAGCCGTACCGCCAGTCCCAGCGCGGCGACATCTACCAGGACGTTATTGCCAAGCTCAAGGACGCCGGGCACCTGTACGAGTCCTACTCCACGCCGGAGGAAATCGAAGCCCGCCACCGTGCAGCGGGCCGCGACATCAAGCTCGGCTATGACAACTATGACCGCGACCTGACCGAAGAGCAGATCGAAGCCTTCAAGGCCGAAGGCCGCTCACCGGTGCTGCGTGTGCGCATGCCCGACGAGGACATCACCTTCAACGACCTGGTCCGCGGGGAAATCACCTTCAAGGCCGGCACTGTTCCGGACTTCGTGGTGGTCCGCGCCAACGGGGCCCCGCTCTACACGCTGGTGAACCCGGTGGATGATGCGCTCATGGGCATCACCCACGTGCTGCGCGGCGAAGACCTGCTGTCCTCCACTCCGCGCCAGGTTGCGCTGTACCGTGCCCTGATCGACGTCGGAGTCGCCCAGTACATGCCGCTCTTCGGTCACCTGCCCTACGTGATGGGAGGCGGCAACAAGAAGCTCTCCAAGCGCGACCCCGAGTCCAGCCTCTTCCTGCACCGCGAACGCGGCTTCATCCCAGAAGGCCTGCTCAACTACCTCTCCCTGCTGGGCTGGTCGATGTCCGCTGACGAGGACATCTTCACGGTGGACCAGCTCGTGGAAAAGTTCGACATCCACGACGTCCTGGCCAACCCGGCCCGCTTTGACCTGAAGAAGGCCGAGGCCATCAACGGCACCCATGTGCGGATGCTCGATCCCGAAGACTTCCGGAACCGGCTGGTGCCGTACCTGCAGCAGGCCGGGCTGGTGGGGGAGACCCTGACCGCCCGTGAAGAGGAAATCCTCACCGAAGCCGCCCCGCTGGTCCAGGAACGCATCACCCTGCTGGGCGAGGCTCCGGAGATGCTCGGTTTCCTCTTCAAGGCCGACGACGCCATTGACGTGGCCGATGACGCCCGGAAGGGCCTGCCCGAGAACCTCACCGAGGTGCTGGACGCCGCCATCGCTGCGCTGGAACCGGTTACGGACTGGACGGCCGAGAACATCCAGGCAGCGCTGCGCACTGCCCTGGTGGAGGAGATGGAGATCAAGCCGCGCAAGGCCTTCGGCCCGGTCCGCACCGCCGTCTCCGGCCGGCGCATCTCGCCTCCGCTGTTCGAATCCATGGTGATCCTGGGCAAGGACTCCTCGCTGGCCCGCCTGAATGCCTTCCGGAACGCAGGCTAGCAACATGTCCCGCAGCCCGCAGGTCCGCGGGGTACTCTTCGACATTGATGAGACCCTCGTGGACCTGCGGGCTGCCATGGGTACCACCCTGCAGTCGGTCAGCGCGGAGGACCTCGCGCATTTCACGCCGGGGGACTGGGACGCCTACACCTCTCTTTTTGCCGCCGATCCGCAGGGACACTATGACGCCTACCTGGCAGGGCACCTGAGCTTTGCCGACCAGCGGGTGCTTCGCGTGCAGCACGCCCGGGAGCAGGCAGGCATGGCGCCGCTGGACAGCGATGCCGCCCGGGCCTGGAACGAAGCCTACGAAGAGATGCTGCCGCTGCACTTTCGGGCGTTCGATGACGTCGTTCCGCTCCTGGATGAGCTGGACGCCAGGGGTATTGGATACGGGGCTGTGAGCAACAATGTCCACGACTATCAACGGGCAAAGCTCGACGCCGCAGGACTGCGGCGGATCAAGATCCTCGTGGGTACCGACACCGTTGGGGCCGCCAAGCCGGATCCGGCAATCTTCCTTGAGGGAGTGCGCCTGCTGGGCACCGGGGCGGCACACACTCTTTACGTGGGGGACAACCTGCGCGTGGACGCGGAAGGTGCCTGCGCGGCAGGTCTGCAGGGGATCTGGCTGGACCGTGCCGGAAACCCCTCGCCGGTAAGGGATACCGGCAATGTCCTAGTTTCCAGTGATATTGTCACCGTGCGCTCCCTGACCGAAGTGCCGGATTTGCTGGCGGGCTGACTTGGGCGGCAGCAGTCGAGAGGTGCAGATCAGCCGTTTTGTACTTCCTCCGGAAGGCGTGTATAGTTGTATCTCGTGCTGAGGGGTTGCAGCAGAGAATAACTTCTCTGAAGCGGCCGGAAAAGCGCAGTGGGATATGGTGTAATTGGCAACACATCGGTTTCTGGTACCGACATTCTAGGTTCGAGTCCTGGTATCCCAGCGGTTCTCATCTGATAAGAAATTATCAATTTGAAGAACAACGGTAAGTGTGAAAAACTTATCGAGCTCAATTTGAAGTTGAGCAGACGGAAAGCAGGACGCCTTCAGGGCAGATTGCTTGTACCTGGCCCCATCGTATAGCGGCCTAGTACGCTGCCCTCTCACGGCGGTAACGCGGGTTCGAATCCCGCTGGGGTCACAAATTAGCCGGCTCCGGACATTATGTCCGGGGCCGGTTTTGTTTTGCCCGGACATTTCTCCGTCCACATTGGTGGGGCAGCACCTGCGGGCTCCGCGCCGGGCATGCTAATTTCGAAACCCTATCCGCTCCACTAAAACCCAAGGAACAGCCTGTGCCGTCCAATGCCCTGACCGTGGACCAGCTCGATGAAAAGGCGCTCCTGGCCCGGATCTTTCCCCGGCTGGGTCCGGACACCGCACTGCTGGGCCCCGGCGATGACGCTGCGGTGATAGCCGCCCCGGACGGCCGGTCCGTGATTTCCATCGACACCCTGGTCCAGGACGCTGATTTCCGGCTGGCCTGGCCGTCGGGCTACCGGACCACGGGGTTTGACGTCGGCTGGAAGTGCGTGGCGCAGAACGTTTCCGACATCCGTGCCATGGGCGCCGTCCCCACGTCCCTCGTCGTCAGCCTCACCCTCCCCGGCAGCACGGCAGTGGATTGGGTGGAGGACCTCGCCGACGGGTTGGCAGCCGGCATCTCGGCCCTGGCCCCCGAGCGCTGCTCCGTGGTGGGCGGGGACCTGGGGCGCGGCAGCCAGATAGTGGTGACAGCGGCCGTCACGGGTGATCTGGAGGGCCGGGCTCCGGTGCTGCGCTCGGGAGCCCGCCCGGGCGACGTCCTGGCCCACATCGGGGCGCTGGGACTGGCTGCGGGCGGCCTCGCGGTGCTGGAAAGCAGCGTCGACATGACACATCCCGGGGGAACCGATGACCAGGAGCTCGCCGGCTTGCTCATGGCCCAGTGCCGGCCCCGGCTGCCCCCAGTCGGATCCGGGCCCGCCGCAGCGGCTGCCGGCGCCACCGCCATGCTGGATGTCTCCGACGGGCTGGTGCGCGACGCCGGCCGGATCGCCCGCGCCTCCGGAGTGGGCATCGATCTCGACGCCGGCATCCTCCGCACCATGGCCGCGTCCCTGGCACCGGCAGCAGCCCGGCTGGGTGCCGACCCGCTGGCCTGGATCCTGGGCGGCGGAGAAGACCACGGCCTCCTGGCGGCCTTCCCTCCGGACGCAGCGCTGCCCGAAGGTTTTGTCCAAATCGGCACGGTGCACGACGGCGAGGGCGTCACTTTCGGCGGACAGGCCCCGCCGGTGACCGGCTGGGACCACTTCGCCGGCTGACAGCTACCGCAGGATATGCCGGTTTCGGATCCGCTCCGCGAGGGCCAGGAGCTCCTCGCGGGAAAGGTCCGGCAGGTTTTCCATCTCGCTGATGAGTTCATCGAGGCTGGTGTTGGCACGGGTGCGGAGAATTTCGCTGTAGTAACCAACAATGACACCGGTGGCCAGCGCCACCACCAGGATGCCGTAGAGCGCCACGACAACGGTGATGAGCCGGCCCAGCCCGGTTACCGGAACAATGTCGCCGTAGCCAATCGTGGTGAAGGAAACAAAGAGGAACCAGAGGGCATCACCGAAGTCCTCGACGTCGGGTTCCAGCCGGGGCAGCAGCAGCGCCGCCGCCCCGAGCACCACGAGGAATCCGGTGAAGACCCCGTCCGCTCCGGTGGTGCGGACAATGTTCCAGAGCAGGCGCAGCCGTTTCATGGGAACTCCTCGGAATCGGAAGAGTCCCAGAATAGGGCTAGTCGGCGCTCTTCCGCAGTGCTTCGGTCAGCTGCGCGGCAGCCTTGGCCACCACTTCGGCATGGATCCGGCCGGGCTGGCGGGTCAGGCGCTCGATGGGACCGGAGATGGACACCGCGGCGATGACGCGGCCGGATGGACCGCGCACGGGAGCGGACACCGAAGCCACGCCGGGCTCGCGTTCGCCCAGGCTCTGCGCCCAGCCGCGGCGCCGGACACCGGCCAAAACCGTGGGGGTGAACCGGGCGTTGTGCAGCCCTTCAAGGAGGCGGTCATGGTCTTCCCAGGCCAGCAGGCACTGTGCGGCGGAACCGGCCTTCATGGACAGCTGCGTGCCCACCGGGATGGTGTCCCGCAGGCCGATTGGCCGTTCAGCGGAGGCCACGCACACCCGCCATTCACCCTGGCGCCGGAAAACCTGCGAGCTTTCGCCGGTGGCGTCGCGCAGGGCCAGCAGCACGGGCCCGGCGGCTGCGATCAGCCGGTCCTCGCCGGCGGCCGAGGCCAGCTCCACCAGCCGGCCGCCCAGTACAAACCTGCCCTGGATGTCACGGCCCACCAGCCGGTGGTGGGCCAGCGCGACGGCGAGCCGGTGCACCGTGGGACGGGCAAGCCCGGTGGCAGCTACCAGCTGCGCCAGGGTGGTGGGGCCCGCCTCCAGCGCATCGAGTACGAGGGCCGCTTTATCAATCACGCCGACGCCGCTGGCCGAGCTTTCTGTTGTGTCCATAGCTTGATACTGCCGTCTCATTATTTGAGATGCAAATCGAAAAAGTGGCGTCTATGCAGGTGCGGCTGGTTGTCTTAAAAACATCGGCTTTGCGCGGCCCTCTTTTCGGTCCGCGGAAGACACTTCACAAGGAGCATCAGGCATGGGTGAGTACGCAGCAGGCAGGACGCTTGCAGAAAAGGTCTGGGACGAGCACGTTGTCGTCAAGGGCGAAGACGGAGCGCCGGACCTGCTCTACATCGACCTTCACCTCATCCATGAGGTCACCTCGCCGCAGGCCTTTGAAGGGCTTCGGCTGGCCGGCCGGAAACTGCGGCGCCCGGACCTCACCATTGCCACCGAGGACCACAACACCCCCACTCTTGATATCGACAAGCCCATAGCGGATCCCATCAGCCGCACCCAGATTGAAACGCTGCGGGCCAACTGCGCCGAATTCGGCGTGCGCCTGCATCCCCTGGGCGACGCCGAACAGGGAATCGTGCACGTGGTCGGACCGCAGCTGGGCCTGACCCAGCCCGGCCTGACCGTGGTCTGCGGCGATTCCCATACCTCCACCCACGGGGCATTCGGAGCGCTGGCCATGGGCATCGGCACCTCCGAGGTGGAGCACGTGATGGCCACCCAGACACTGTCGCTGAAGCCCTTCAAGACCATGGCCATCACCGTGGAAGGGACCCTCCGCCCCGGTGTCACGTCCAAGGACATCATCCTGGCCGTCATCGCCAAGATCGGCACCGGCGGCGGGCAGGGCTACGTGCTGGAGTACCGCGGATCAGCCATCCGTTCGCTGTCCATGGAAGCCCGGATGACCATCTGCAACATGTCGATCGAAGCAGGCGCCCGCGCGGGCATGGTGGCCCCGGACGAGACCACGTTCGCCTACCTCAAGGACAAGCCGCACGCGCCGCAGGGCGCGGACTGGGATGCCGCCGTCGAGCACTGGACATCGCTGGCAACGGACGACGACGCCGTGTTCGACGCCGAAGTGTTCCTGGACGCGGACGCCCTGGAACCGTTCGTCACCTGGGGCACCAACCCCGGTCAGGGCGTCCCGCTCTCGGAATCCGTTCCGGACCCGGCGGACTTTGGTGATGAGAATGCCCGTGCCGCCGCGGAACGCGCCCTGACCTACATGGACCTGGCCGCCGGCACGCCCATGAAGGACATCCGGGTGGACACGGTGTTCCTGGGCTCCTGCACCAACAGCCGGATCGAGGACCTGCGCATCGCGGCGGACATTATCCGCGGCCGGCAGAAGGATCCGAACATCCGCATGATGGTGGTGCCCGGCTCCGCCCGGGTGCGGCTGGAGGCGGAAGCTGAAGGCCTGGACCGGGTGTTCAAGGACTTCGGTGCTGAATGGCGCTTTGCCGGCTGCTCCATGTGCCTGGGCATGAACCCGGACCAGCTGGCCCCGGGGGAGCGGTGCGCCTCCACCTCCAACCGCAACTTTGAGGGCCGCCAGGGCAAGGGCGGCCGCACGCATCTGGTATCGCCGGTGGTCGCTGCTGCCACCGCCGTCCGCGGCACCCTGAGTTCACCTTCGGACCTTGAGCCGCTTTCCGCAGCCGGCTCTGCCGCCGCCTCCGCCTACGTCCAGTCCGCCTACGTCCAGCCCGCCCGCTAGGAGCCCGCCATGGAAAAGATCACCACCCACACCGGCATTGGGGTGCCGCTGCGCCAAAGCGACGTGGACACCGACCAGATCATTCCCGCCGTGTACCTCAAGCGGATTACCCGCACCGGTTTTGAGGACGCCCTGTTCGCGGCCTGGCGCAAGGATGAGAACTTCATCCTGAACCGGGCGCCCTACAGTGCCGGATCCGTCCTGGTGGCCGGGCCCGACTTCGGCACCGGCTCGTCCCGGGAGCACGCCGTCTGGGCGTTGAAGGACTACGGGTTCCGGGCCGTGCTGTCCTCGCGTTTCGCGGACATCTTCCGGGGCAACGCAGGCAAGCAGGGGCTGGTGGCTGCGCAGCTGGCACAGGATGACATTGAACTCATCTGGAAAGTGCTTGAACACTCACCCGGCACGGAAGTGACAGTGGACCTGGAAGCCCGCACAGCGGTGTGCGGATCGGTGACCGCCCCCTTCTCCATTGATGAATACACCCGCTGGCGGCTCCTTGAAGGGCTGGATGACATTTCCCTCACCCTCCGGAAAGAGTCCAATATCACAGAGTTTGAATCCCGCCGCCCTGCATTCAAGCCAATAACGCTTCCGGCTCTCGCCTAAACGGCGCTGCGGAAGGATTTGCTCCCCGCCCGGTTTCGCGGCCGGCGCGGAAAATCAGTATTATTGATGGGCCCCCAGCCGGGGGCCCATCGTCTTTTCCGCAACCGGTAGACCTGCGCCGGAGTGCGGGCCGCCGGTCCGCCTTGGGGGCGGCGATATTTCAGTATGCGGACGCTTGCTCCTATGCTTGAGTGCAGTCTCTCTTTGTTGATGGGGCATTCCAGGAAAAAGAAATTAGGTGTTCATGGGTAGCGTTCTAACCATCCGTGGTGGAGTTCCTCTGACAGGAAAAGTGCCCGTCCGCGGAGCTAAGAACCTTGTTCCCAAGGCCATGGTTGCGGCGTTGCTTGGCAATAGCCCTTCACTGCTGCGCAACGTTCCGGAAATCAAGGACGTTGAGGTTGTCACCTCGCTGTTGAAGCTGCACGGCGTTGAAGTAACCAAGGATCCCGTTACCGGGGACCTGACCATGGATCCGCAGAACGCCAAGACGGCTGCGTCCAAGGACATAGACGCGCATGCCGGTGATTCCCGCATCCCGATCCTGCTGTGCGGTCCGCTGATGCACAGCCTGGGCGAGGCCTTCATCCCTGACCTGGGCGGCTGCAAAATTGGTGACCGGCCCATCGACTTCCACCTGCAGATGCTGCGGAACTTCGGGGCCGTGGTGGAAAAGCGCCCCGGTGGAATCTCCATTTCCGCGCCCAAGGGCCTGACCGGCGCCAAGCTGGAACTGCCCTACCCCAGCGTCGGAGCCACCGAGCAGGTGCTGCTGACCGCGGTGAAGGCCGTGGGCATCACCGAGCTGCGCGGTGCCGCTGTGGAACCCGAAATCCTGGACCTCATTGCCGTGCTGCAGAAAATGGGCGCGATCATCACGGTCCAGACAGACCGGGTTATCCGCATTGAGGGCGTTTCCGAACTGACCGGATACAACCACCGTGCACTGCCTGACCGCAACGAAGCTGCCTCCTGGGCCTCCGCTGCCCTGGTGACCAAGGGCGACATCTACGTTGAAGGCGCCTCCCAGCAGGACCTGACGGCGTTCCTGAACACCTACCGCAAGATCGGCGGCGCCTTTGACGTCGACGACGGCGGCATCCGCTTCTACCACCCGGGCGGGGCACTGAACCCCCTGGTGCTGGAAACCGACGTCCACCCGGGCTTCATGACCGACTGGCAGCAGCCGCTGGTGGTTGCCCTGACCCAGGCGCAGGGCGTGTCCATCGTCCACGAAACCGTGTACGAGAACCGTTTCGGCTTCACTGATGCGCTGATCCGCATGGGTGCGAACATCCAGGTTCACCGCGAATGCCTCGGAAGCGTTCCCTGCCGGTTCGGCCAGCGCAACTTCCTGCACTCGGCAGTCATCTCCGGCCCCGCCAGCCTTAAGGGCGCCGAGATCGACATTCCGGATCTTCGCGGCGGCTTCAGCCACCTCATCGCGGCCCTGGCCGCGGAGGGAACCTCGCGGGTCACGGGAATCGAACTGATCAACCGGGGATACGAGCACTTCCTCGAAAAGCTCGAAGCCCTCGGCGCCGATTTCGACGTCGAGGTCCTCCAGGCAAGCGGCAGGTAAGCGCAGCCATGGCTGAGTCGGTCAAATCACGGGCGGCATTCGCCTTCCTGGCGGGCACCATGCGGCCGGTAATGAACCTCCTGCTGCGCAAGCAGTGGGAGGGACTGGAAAACCTTCCCCGGGACACCGGGTTCATTGCCTGCCCCAATCACGTGACGGAGATCGACCCGGTGGTAGTGGGGCACTTCTTCTACAACCAGAAGATCATGCCCCGCTACCTGGCCAAGGCCTCGCTCTTCAAGGTTCCGGTCCTGGGTGCCGCACTGCGCGCCACCGACCAGGTTCCGGTGCAGCGCGTCACCGCGGGCGCCTCGGCGTCGCTGAAGAGCGCCCGAACAGTGATCGACGCCGGCGGTGCGCTGATTATCTACCCCGAGGGAACGCTGACCCGCGACCCCGACCTGTGGCCCATGCGCGGACGCACCGGAGCGGCACGGCTTGCCCTGCAGACCGGAGCTCCCGTGGTGCCCGTGGCCCACTGGGGAGCCGAAGCCGTGCTGCCGCGCTACAGCAAGCGCATCCACCTGTTTCCCCGCAAGACGGTGCGGGTGCGCGTCGGCACACCCGTGGACCTCTCGGACCTCCGCGGACAGCCGATGACCAAGACCGTGCTGGACACCGCCACCGAACGCATCATGGACAGCCTGACCGCCCTGGTGGGCGAACTGCGGAACGAAACGCCGCCGCCCGTGCGCTGGGATCCGGCCCTCAAGGGCCAGAAAGCCACCGGCAGGGATTTTGATCAGAACGGAACGGACAAGAATGAGCTGGCGTAACAACACCCATCCCGAAGCGGTGGCCGTCCTGGGCGCCGGCAGCTGGGGGACCACCTTCGCGAAGATCGTCGCTGATGCCGGCGCCGCCCGCGGAAAGGACGCGCACGGCACGAGCGTCCGCATCTGGGCGCGCCGCCCGGAAATCGCCGAAGAAATCAACGGCCAGCACCGCAACAGCCAGTATCTGAAGGACACTGTCCTGCCCGCCGGCCTGACTGCATCCGCGGACCCCGCCGAGGTGCTTGCCGGTGCCGAACTGGTGGTCCTCGCCGTTCCGGCGCAGACCCTTCGCGCCCAGCTGCGCAGCATCCGGCACCTGATTCCGGAGGGCGCCGTCGTCGTTTCCCTGATGAAGGGCCTGGAAGTCGGCACGGACTCGCGGATGAGCCAGGTCATTGAAGAGGAACTGCACTGGCCCCAGGACCGCGTGGCCGTCATCTCCGGCCCCAACCTGGCCATGGAGATTGCCAACCGGCAGCCCACCGCATCGGTGGTGGCCTGTTCCGACCTGGAAACTGCTGCCTGGATTGCCCGTGCCTGCACGGCACCCTATTTCCGCCCCTACACCAACACAGACGTGGTGGGCACCGAAATCGGCGGCATCGTCAAGAACGTCATAGCCCTGGCCGTTGGCATCTGCGAAGGCAAGGGCATGGGGGACAACACCAAGGCGTCGGTGATGACCCGCGGCCTGGCCGAGACCACGCGCCTGGCCCTGGCCCTGGGCGGCAATGCCGAAACCATGGCCGGCCTGGCCGGTATGGGCGACCTCATTGCCACCTGCTCCTCCCCGCTGTCCCGCAACCACACCGCCGGCCGGCTGCTGGCGCAGGGCCTGACCCTGGAGGAGGTCAACGCCTCCATGAAGCAAACTGCCGAGGGCATCAAATCGGCGCAGGCCGTGCTGGACCGTGCCACCCAGCTGGGCGTCAACATGCCCATCACTGAAAACGTGGTTGCCGTCCTGCAGGGCGAAATCACCGTTGATGAACTGGGACCGCGTCTGCTGTCCCGCGAACTGAAATCCGAAGGTGTGCAGGTTCCGTGAGTATTGATCCCGTAAGTCCCGATGCCGCCGCCGGCGAACGCCCCCGCGTGGCAGTCCTCTTTGGCGGACGGTCCAGCGAGCACGCGGTGAGCTGCGTAACGGCCGCCGGTGTGCTGGAAGCCATCGACCGCACCAAGTACGACGTCGTTCCCGTGGGCATTGCGCGCAACGGGCAGTGGTCGCTGGTCTCGGCCGATCCCGCTTCCTGGTCCCTGCGCTCCGAGTCCCTCCCGGAGGTTGCCCCCGGCGCTGAGAGCATTGTCCTGTCTGCGGACAGCACCGGCTCCGAGCTGGTGGCACATTCCGAGGGGGCGCTGCCGCGCAGCATGGGCCGCATTGACGTCGTCTTTCCCGTGCTCCACGGTCCGTTCGGCGAAGACGGAACGCTGCAGGGGATGCTGGAAATGGCGGATATCCGTTACGTGGGTGCCGGCGTCCTGGCATCCGCTGTGGGCATGGACAAGCACTACATGAAGGTGGTGTTTGAATCTGCAGGGTTGAAGGTGGGCCCGTATGAGGTCATCACGGACCGACAGTGGGAAAAAGATGCCCAGGCCTGCCTGGACCGGTCCGCCAAGCTGGGGTTCCCGCTGTTCGTTAAACCTGCGCGGGGCGGTTCTTCCGTTGGCATCAGCCGGGTGGCGGATGTTGCCGGACTGCGGGCCGCGATTGAAGCAGCCCGCCTGCATGATCCCAAGATCGTGGTCGAAGCCGGAATTGCCGGCCGCGAAATCGAAGTGGCAGTGCTTCAGGGCCGCGGCACCGAGGACCCCCGCACCAGCTCTCCCGGTGAGGTGGCCGTCCAGGACGGCGGGCACGAGTGGTATGACTTTGAGGCGAAATACGTGGACGGAACTGCCGCTCAGCTCAGCTGCCCGGCGGATCTTCCCGAAGACATTACGGAGCAGGTCCGGGAGCTGGCCGCGGCCGCCTTCGAGGCAGTTGGCGGGGAAGGACTGTCCCGCGTGGACTTCTTCTACACGAAGGACGGCGAGCTGATCATCAATGAGATCAACACCATGCCCGGCTTCACGCCCATCAGCATGTATCCGCAGATGTGGGCCAAGTCCGGCCTGCCGTACACGGAACTGATCGATGAACTGATTTCCCTGGCGCTGGCCCGCAAAACCGGGCTGCGCTGAGGCCGGCTGCCGGTGCTACTGCGCCGGCAGCTCGAGATCGCTGCTGCTCACGCAGCTGCGGGTGGGTTCGATCCGGGCCACCGAATTCTCCAGCTGGACCAAAAGTGTTGAAGAGGACACTTCCTCCGGATCGAAAATGACTTCAACCGCCGGTTCCCGGCCGTAGGTGGTGGCAGTCCATGTGGTGTCGTCTTCACGCAGGATCCAGTCGACGCCGTTGACTGTGGCGCACGCGTCGGTGGTCGGCCCGGGAACCGGGACACCGCAGCGCAGAATGATCTTGGACGGATTTCCCCAGGCCGAGCTGGCCTGGCTGTCCGTTTTGCGCTGTTCCTGGCCGGCGAGTTCCGAGGGCAAAGCCACCATCACCTCGGCGCAGTCCGGGTTGCCGGCGTCCGGAGCCGCTTCAATGTCGGCAACCGGAGTGCAGGCGGTCAGGCCCGCTGCGAGGGTAAGGACGGCCGCCGTCAGGGCAGCGCGGGAGGAGAACATGCCTTACAGGTTATCTTCCCCGGGTCCTCCCCGGAGAATCCGGTGATTACCCCGGGCCGCCCGGCTCATAGCTCGTTCGATTCAGGGAGTTTTTGTGACGCAGTACGTTCATGGCCATGAGCAGCAGCCAGCCCGCCGGCGGCATCCGTTGCGCAACACCCTGAGGGTTTTGCTGGTGCTCCTTGTCACCGCGGCGCTGATAGCCGGCGGCTATCTCTGGAGCCTGGCCCGCAGCTGGGACAACGGCACCACCACCATTGAAAACGCCCTCCCCGCCAACAGTCCCCTCAAGGACCCGCGGGCGGGGAACTCGCAGAACATCCTGCTGATCGGCACCGATGAGCGCGACCCCGGGTCCGAGGCCGCCCGGTCCGACACCATGATGCTGCTTCACGTCCCCGGTGACGGAAGTGCCGCCTACGTCATGTCCATCATGCGGGACACCTGGACGGACATCCCCGGCTACGGCGAGCACAAAATCAATGCGGCCATGGCCCTGGGCGGGGTCCCGCTGGTGGTGGACACCGTGCAAACCATGTTTGACGCCCCGGTTGACCACGTGGCCATTGTGGACTTCGAAGGATTCAAGGGGCTTACCGATGCGCTGGGCGGGGTGGAGGTGGACAACCCGCTGGATTTCTCTTCCAGCATTGCCGACGACCATTTCCCGGCGGGAATGGTATCCCTGGACGGAGAGTCAGCCCTGAACTATGTGCGCGAGCGGAAGGCCTTCGCTGAGGGCGACTACCAGCGGGTCCGCAACCAGCAGACATTTGTCCGGGGGCTGATCTCCTCGGCCCTGTCAAAAGAAACCCTCCTGAACCCGGTCCGGGTGAGCCGCGCGGTATCTGAGATTTCCCCGTACCTCAGCGTTGACGAGGACCTGGACTCCCTTACCGCGGGGAGGCTTGCCTTCTCAGTAAGGTCAGTTCGCGGCGGAAATATTGAAATGTTTACGCTGCCCACGGAAGGCACCGGAACTTCAAGCGACGGACAGTCTATTGTGATCAAGAACGAAGCGTCCATTGCCGAGATTGCACAGGCACTGGACACAGACACAATGGCAGAATATCTGGCAGCTAATAGTGGGGGAATATAGCGTGAATGCATGGCTCTGGCGGCGACGGGCCGTAACCGCAGCAGCGGTTGCCGTGCTTTTCTCATCGGTGGCGGCGGGACCGGCACTGGCGGTGGAAACTCCGCCGCCGGGGGTGCCCGCCCCGGCACCCACTGTTCCGCCGGTGCCTACCAATCCGCCGCCCGTGGTCCCCACGCCGGAGCCCCCGGTGGTTCCGGTGCCCGCGCCGCCGCCTCCCTCCACGCCCGCTCCTGCCCCCGTTCCGGACCCTGTCCCTGTTCCGGAGCCGGAGCCTACGCCGGAGCCCGCCCCGGCCGCCCCCTCCATTGACCCCGCAACCGGATACGTGATCGACGCCGCCACAGGCTATCTGGTGCATCCGGAGACGGGTTGGCTGATTGAAAGCGGAACCGGATTTCTCATTGAACCCGGCAGCATGCTGTATACGGACTATCGGTGGGATCCGTTGACCGGCGTGGTGCAGCTGGGGGTGGAAGCCACACCTTCCCCCACGCCTTCCGAGACCCCTTCCCCCACGCCGTCGGCCTCTGCCACCCGCTCCTCCACGCCCAGCCCTTCTCCCACCCGGACAAAGGCCAGCGTGCCGGCAGCGGGTTCGGACAATACGCCGGTGGCTGCGGAATCGGCGTCGTCAAAAGATGAAGCAGGTTCGGACTGGATAATTCGGAGTGTGGTTATTCTGCTGCTTTTGGCAGGCGGCGCTGTTTACTATTCCAAAATGCGCGGATCAGGTGCGGCGGAAACACTAAATCGTTCAACAAACGAGAGTAGACTGGGCAGATAATTTCTAGTCT
Source organism: Arthrobacter sp. NPDC097144 (assembly GCF_044762205.1). Classification (NCBI taxonomy): domain Bacteria; kingdom Bacillati; phylum Actinomycetota; class Actinomycetes; order Micrococcales; family Micrococcaceae; genus Arthrobacter; species Arthrobacter sp. NPDC097144. Next base: position 15,908 of record NZ_JBIWDW010000002.1, read on the forward strand.
CGGCGTAGGTCCGTATCGCATTGGGGGAATGATTGTGCGGGTTTTGCTGCTAACGCACTCGTATTCACCCGAACACAGCCCGCCCCAGCGGCGCTGGACCCAGATCATCCGGACCTTCCGGAAACTGGGCTGGGACGTCGACGTCGTCGCTCCCGTTGCGCATGCCCCGCACGGACGGCGCACCCTGCCGCGCGCAGAAGCCGGCCGCGCGTTCCGCCGCGGCCCAGGCGTCTACGGTGAACGGATCCGCCGGGTTCCCTACCTCTGGCACCGCACCACCCGGCTGGGACGGCTGGCGGACCATCTGGTATCGGCAGCCTGCACCGTGCCCGCAGCGCTCATGGGCCCCACACCGGATGCCGTGATCGTCACCGTCCCCAGCCTGCCGATCCTGGGCTCCGGCTATGTGGCCGCACGCCTGCTGCGCCGGCCCCTGGTCGTGGACATGCGGGACGCCTGGCCGGACATCGCCCGGGACGCACGCCTGGTTCCCGGCGGCACCAAGGGCCTGGCCGAACGCGCCATTACAGCCATCCAGAACCGCGCGGACCTCGTTGTCACCGTGACGTACGGTTTTGCGCAGACACTTCGTGACCGCGGACTGGGGAACGTGGCGACTGTCAGCAACGGCGTGGACGTGTCCGTGCGTGAACTGCTTCTGCCGCCGCCGGAGCAGTCGGATTTCCTGAACGTGCTGTACCTGGGCAATCACGGCGAGAGCCAGCGCCTGGACGTGGTGATCCGTGCTGCCGCCCTGGCCCGGGACTGCGTGCGGTTGAGCCTCGTGGGACACGGCGTGCAGCGGCGGGAACTCATCGCGTTGGCGAAGGAACTCGATGCCCCGGTGGTGTTCCACGATCCGGCTGTGGGCGCCGAGGTGATGGAACACTACCGCCGCGCGGACACCTGCGTGGTCTCGCTGCGGGATGACTGGAAGTCCTTTGAAACCACCATTCCGTCCAAAACCTATGAAGTCCTAGCCGTCGGCCGGCACGTGACCGGGATTGTGCTCGGCGAAGCCCGCAAGATCATTGAGGAATCCGGAGCCGGTGACGTTGTTCCGGCCCACCCCGAAAAGGTGGCTGAGCTGTGGCGCGAGCTGGCGCAGGACAGATCCAGGCTGCTGACCGGTACCGCCGGACGTGACTGGGTGCATGACAACGCCAACGTGGATGCCCTGGCCGAGTCCTATGCGGAGCTGATAACCACGCTGGTGGACGGGGTCTCCACTCCGTGAACCGTTGGGCAATCCTCCTTCGCAACCTCCGCCTCGCCGGAGGAACCGCCGTCGAGCATTTGGGCGATGACCCCGTGGTGCTGGCGCTGCAAGTCTCCCGCCGCCTGCCGCCGCGCATGCTGCAGAAACTGCTGGATGCCGCCGCGCATATCCCCGGCCGGGGAACCCTGCCCTCACTGGAGGCACTGCTGCGCGGCGACATTTCCCGGCTCGAGAAAAACCTGCGGAAAGGCATGCAGGACCCCGACAGCGACGGACGCCGGCTGCACCTGGCAGACCTGGCGACCGCAGCCGGACTGCCGGACCTGGCTGCCGGGCTCCTGAAGGAAGTGGGGCCCGGCGCTCCGGGACGCAGGGGAACCGCGGCCCGGCTGAATTGGTACAACGGTGACATGCAGGGCGCGGTGAAGGCCCTGGACGGCGGGTCCTCCCGGGAAAGAGCGCAGCAAAGGCGGCTTGCCGCCGAGGCACGGGTTTTTGCCGGCTGGCAGCCCACCCTGTCGCCGGAGCAGGGGTACCGCCCGAAGCCCCGCACCGTGCTCCACGTCCTCACGAATTCCCTGCCCCACACCCAAAGCGGCTACGCCCAGCGCACGCACTCCATCCTGAAGGCCCAGCTGGACCTGGGCTGGAACGTCCATGCCGTGACCCGGCTGGGCTATCCCGTGCAGGTGGGGAAACTCCGTGCCCGCGACACCGACGTCGTTGACGGCGTGACCTACCACCGGCTCCTCCCGGCCGTCATGCCTTTTGGCATGGACCGCCGCCTGCAGCGCCAAGCCGAGGACCTGCTGGCACTGGCGCGCGTGCTGCGGCCGGCCGTGCTGCACACCACCACGCACTTCACCAACGGACTTGTGACCGCCGCCGTGGCCGAGGCACTGGGGATTCCCTGGGTATACGAGGTCCGCGGCCAACTGGCGGACACCTGGGCCTCCACCCGGTCCGACGCCGCCCGCAGCACCCAGCGCTACCTCCAGTTCAAGGCCTGCGAAGGCCGGGTGATGAACCGTGCCTCGCTGGTGCCCACCCTGGGAACGGTGATGGCCGCGGAAATCGAGGCAGCCGGAGTGGACCCCGCCAAGCTCCTGCTCCTGCCCAACGCCGTGGGGGAGTACTACCTCAACGAGCCGCTGCCGCCGCAGCAGGCCCGCGTGGAGCTGGGGCTGCCGGAGGATTCCGAGATTATCGGAACAGTGAGCAGTCTGGTTGACTATGAAGGTTTGGATGACCTGCTGAGGGCGTTTGCCCTGCTGGCACCCCGGCATCCGCAGCTGAGGTGCCTCATCGCCGGCGACGGCACGGCTGCACCGGGACTTAAAGCCCTGGCCGCGGAGCTCAAGATTGACGGGCGCGTTCTTTTTCCCGGACGTGTTTCCCGCGAGCAGGCACATTTGTATCATCAGGCACTCGACATTTTTGTGGTGCCCCGGAAGGACTTGAACGTGACACGAGCGGTTACCCCGCTGAAGCCGGTGGAGGCCATGGCCTGCCGCACCCCCGTGGTGGCCAGCAGGCTGCCGGCCCTGGCGGAACTGGTGAACGACGGCGACAACGGATTATTGGTGCAACCGGAAGACCCAGCCGCCCTGGCACAGTCGCTGGAGAGCCTGCTCCTGGACGGGGACCTGCGGAACCGGCTGGGACGCAACGGCCGCACCGAAGTCCTCGCGACCCGCACCTGGCGGGCCAACGCCGGCCTCTGCCTGGAACGCTACGAGGGTCTGACGGGTGCTGCCTGATGAGTTCCATCGAAACTGACGCATCAACGGCAGCCCGGGTCAAGCCGCTTTCGGTCGATGTGCGCGGCCTCCAGCGAGTCGGAGCGCGGCCCGGATTTGTGGACTATCTGGTCCAGGTCTGGAATTACCGCGAGTTTATCTTTTATGACGCTAAATCCCGGGTCCAGAGCGGCAACCGCCGGGACCGGCTCGGCAGCATCTGGCTGATCCTGAACCCGGTGCTCAACGGCCTGACCTATTTCCTGATCTTCGGGCTGATGCTGGGCACCGGCGCCGGGATAGAGAACTTTGTCGGCTACCTGGTCATCGGCATCTTCCTTTTTCAGTACAGTTCACGCGCCATCACCAACGGTGCGCGGTCCATTCAGCAGAACCGGGCCGTGGTCCAGGCGTTCAGTTTCCCCAGGGCGACCCTGCCCATATCGGTCAACCTGAGGGAACTGCTCGCCAACATCCCCGGGTTCATCGTCATGGTGCTCCTGGTGCTGCTGATGCCTCCCACGGAGAAAATCTCCTGGCTCGGACTGCTGATCATCCCGGCCATTGCACTGCAAACCATCTTCAACCTGGGCGTAGGGCTGATTCTGGCCCGCGTCATCTCCAAGGTTAATGACGTGGTGCACCTCCTGAGTTTCGCCCTCCGGGCCTGGATGTATGCGTCAGCCATTTTTTATTCCTATGACCGGTTCATTGACCAGCCGGTGTTCCTGGAAATCATCAAGCTGAACCCTCTGTTCAACGTCCTGGACATCGTCCGCGACGTTCTGCTCTACAACACCGTGCCCAGCTGGCAGTCCTGGGCCATCCTCACCTGCTGGGCCTTTGGTGCGCTGGCCATTGGAGCCCTTTATTTCTGGCGGGCGGAGGAAACCTATGGACGCGGCTGAGGACCTGGACTATCTGCTGGAGGATCCCTGCATCGTCATCGATGAAGTGAGCATGCGGTATCGGGTGCCCTCAAGCGAGGCACCGGCCTATGCGGACAGCAGAAACACCGGTGCAAAGATGTTCCGCAGGCTGACAGCTAAGCCGAACCTCGTCACTGTCGACGCGCTGAACCCCCTGTCGCTGGTGGCGGTGCACGGTGAATCCATTGGCATTGTCGGCCGCAACGGATCGGGCAAGAGCACCCTGATGAAGCTCATCAGCGGACAGATCAAACCCACCACCGGAGCCGTCTACGCCGTCAGCACCCCCGTCATGCTGGGGGTCAACGCGGCCCTGGTGCCGGAACTGCCGGGAGACCACAACGTGGTCCTGGGCTGCCTGGCCATGGGCCTGAACCGGGCGGAGATCGCCGAGCGCTACGACGAAATTGTTGAGCTGTCCGGCCTGGAAAAAGCCATCCACCTGCCGATGCGTTCCTATTCCTCCGGAATGGCCTCCCGCCTTCGTTTCGCCATTGCCGCCAGCATCGATCCGGAGATCCTCCTCATCGATGAAGCACTCAACACCGGCGACGCACAGTTCGCGGACCGCAGCAAAAAGCGGATGGACGAGCTTCGGGAGAACGCCGGCTGCGTGTTCCTGGTGAGCCACAGCCTGGAAACCATTCTGGAAATGTGCACCCGCGTGGTCTGGATGGACAAAGGGGATCTCATCATGGACGGCGAGCCCCAGGCAGTTGTCCAGGCCTACCGGGACTTCACCAAGCAGCTCTCACAGGGCAACAACATTACGGCCGGGAAAATGCGGAGGGCCGCCATCAACTCGCTGACGGTCACCCGCGTGGTGGGCCGCGGCACCGGACGCCGCAGCACGGGGACCCGGTAAATGGGACTGCTCGCCGAGGTTCGCACCGGGCTCTGGCACCTCAGGGCAGGCGGTCCCGCCCAGGTCCGCGACTGGAGAATCCGGAGCCGGGCACAGCGCGGCTTCACTGATCCCGCCAACGCCCGCGGGGTGGAGGCAGGATGGATCGGCCGCGGTTCCGCCCGGCGGCTGTCCATCCCCGCTGCGTCCCTGCCGGCTCCGGCACCCCGCAGGAGCGACCTGACGGTGGGCGTCATCCTCGATGAGTTCTCAGCCATGGCCTTTGCCCATGAGTGGAACACCGTTGCCCTGGACCCGGCTTCCTGGCAGCAGCAAATGACGGATGCCGCCGTGGACCTGGTGTTCATTGAATCCGCCTGGGCCGGCAGCAACCGGCTGTGGCGCGGAAAACTCGCCGGACCGGCAGGCCCTGCCCCTGAGCTGGTGGCCCTGCTGCAGTGGAGCCGGCAGCAGGGCATCCCCACCGCTTTCTGGAACAAGGAAGATCCGCCGCACTACGAGGATTTCCTGCCCGCGGCAGCGCTTTTTGACCACGTGTTCACGTCCGATGTGCGCCGGGTGCCGTTCTACCGGCAGGACCTGGGCCACGACAACATCGGGGTGCTTCCCTTCGCCGCCCAGCCGGCCATTCACAACCCGGTACGTCCCCGGCACGGCAGGCATTCCCGGGACATCGCCTTTGCCGGCATGTACTTTGCACACAAGTACCCGGAGCGCCGGGCGCAGATGGACCTGCTCCTGGGCGGGGCGATGGACGCCTCGGCAAAGCTCCCCACGGGGCTGGAAATCTTCTCCCGAAAACTCGGCGGGGACCCCAACTACCAGTTTCCGGCACCGCTGAGCGCCCGCGTGGTGGGGTCCCTGAGCTATCCGCAGATGCTCTCGGCCTATAAGGCCTACAAAGTGTTCCTGAACGTCAATTCGGTGGTGGACTCTCCCAGCATGTGTGCCCGGCGCATCTTTGAAATCAGTGCGGCCGGCACTCCCGTCATCAGCACGCCCAGCACAGCAGTGGAGCAGTTCTTCGCCCCCGCGGAAGTTCCGGTGGCAGCCACCCGGGAGCAAGCCGCCGCGCTGAGCCGGGCACTGGCTTCAAATCCGGAGTACAACGACCGCACCGTACACCTGGCCCAGCGCCGCATCTGGGACCGGCACACCTACGCGCACCGGGCCGAAGCAGTTTTGCAGGCGGCCCTTCCCGCCCGCGCCCGCCCGGTGTCCCGTCCCTCGGTTTCGGCGCTGGTGCCCACCATGCGCCCGCACCAGCTGGAAAGCCTGTTCAGCACACTGGGCCGCCAGCAGGGAGTGGACCTGGAACTGGTCCTGCTGACCCACGGTTTCGAACCGGTTCCGGAGCAGATCAAGGCGCTGCAGGTAAAGCACGGGCTGGCCAAAGTGACGCTGCTGACCGCTGACCGCACCGTACCCCTGGGCGAGTGCCTGAACCGGTGCGCTGCAGCCGCCACGGGGGAGGTGGTCGCCAAGATGGACGACGACGACCATTACGGTCCGCACTATCTCAGCGACCAGCTGCACGCCCTGGAGTATTCCAACGCGGACATCGTCGGCAAGCAGGCCCACTACATGCACCTGCGCAGTTCCAACGCGACGGTGCTGCGCTTCGGCTCCCGGGAGCACCGGTACACGGATTTTGTCATGGGGCCCACCATCGTGGCCCGCCGCAGCCTGGTCCTGGAGCTGCCCTTCCCCGCACTGGGCCTGGGCGAGGACACCGGCTTTCTCCGGCAGGCCGCCGCCGCCGGCAAGCGCATCTACTCAGCAGACCGTTTCAACTACTTTCAGGTCCGGGAAGCAACCGGGCACACCTGGCAGGTCGACGACGCCACCCTGCTGGCGTCCGGTGATCTGAGATTCTATGGGGGACCACATGAGCACACAGATATATAAGGCCGGCGAGGCCGCCACCGAGATCGCCACCGTCGCCGTCGTCGGCCTCGGGTACATTGGGCTGCCCACCGCCGCCATCCTCGCCGGCAAAGGCCTGGACGTGATCGGCGTGGACGTCAATCCGCTCACTGTGGAGGCCGTCAACCAGGGCCGGGTGCCGTTCATTGAACCCGATCTGGGCATCCACGTGGCCGGCGCAGTGAGCCAGGGCCTCCTCACGGCGCAGGAAACCATGCCGGAAGCGGACGCCTACATTGTGGCCGTGCCGACGCCGTTCCGGGAGGACAAGACAGCGGACCTCGTTTATGTGGCGGAGGCCGCCCGGAACATTGCCGCCCGGATCCGGCCCGGCAACCTGGTGATCCTTGAGTCCACGTCCCCTCCCGGCACCACCCGCCGGATGGCTGATGTCATTCTGGAGCTGCGCCCGGATCTGGCGGCGGCAGCCAACGGCGGCAGGGATGCCGTCCTGTTTGCCCACTGCCCGGAACGGGTGCTGCCCGGACGCATCATGATTGAACTGGTCACCAATGACCGCATTATCGGCGGGCTGACGCCGGAAGCGGCAACCGCCGCGGCGGGCCTGTACAGCACGTTCTGCCAGGGGAGTATCCACCTGACCGACGCCGCCACGGCCGAGATGGCCAAGCTGGTGGAGAATGCCTACCGCGACGTGAACATTGCGTTCGCCAATGAGCTCTCCGTCATCAGCGACAATCTTGGCATCGACGTGTGGAACCTGATCGAACTGGCCAACCACCATCCGCGCGTGAACATCCTCCAGCCCGGCCCCGGCGTTGGCGGTCACTGCATCGCAGTGGACCCCTGGTTCATTGTGTCCGCGGATCCGGAGAACTCCCGGCTGATCCGCACCGCCCGCGAGGTTAATGATGCCAAGCCCGGGCACGTGGTCGCCGAGGTAATGGCAGCCGTGGAAGGCATGGAAGCGCCCGTCATCGCCGCCCTCGGCCTGGCGTTCAAAGCAAACATCGATGACACCCGTGAATCTCCGGCCGTGGAAATCGTCCGCCGGCTGGCACTGGAAAACCCCGGCTACCGGATCCTCGCCGGCCGGTCCCTGCTCGGGGCGAAACTTCCGGAGGAGCTTGAACCGCTGCCGAACGTCACCTCGGTGCTCACCGACGACGCTGTAGCCGCCGCTGACGCCGTCGTCCTGCTGGTGGATCATGACGCTTTCCGGGAGATCCGGCCCGAGCAGCTGGCCGGGAAGGCCGTCATTGACACCAGGGGATTCTGGCGCACCACGGCATGAAACGTTTTGCCCAGCGGTTCAGCGGTGCCGCCGCAGACCTGCATCCGGCGCTGAAGGCACGGATCCGGCGTGCCTCCGGGCGGGGGCCGCGCTCCGGCCGTTCCGACCACGGGCTGCTGAGCGTGGTGGTGCCGATGTACAACGTGGCGCCGTATCTGGACCGCTGCCTCACCAGCTTGGTGAACCAAAGCTATGCCCGCCTGGAAATCATCATCCTCGACGACGGATCAACGGACGAGTCGGCAGCGCTGGCTGCCCGGTACGCCCGGTATGACCGGCGGATCCGCCTGATCAAACTGCCGCACGGGGGCAATGGGCGGGCACGGAACGCCGGCATCGCCGCTGCGCGCGGGCAGTTCCTCACCTTCGCCGACGCCGACGACGTCGTTCCCGCCGATGCCTACGAACTGATGATGGCCTCTCTGGCCGCAACCGGGTCGGATTTCTGCGTGGGTTCCTACGGCAGGATCCGCGGCAGCAGGAAGACTCCGGTCCGCCTGGCTGAACAGCTCCATGCCCGGGCGCGGTCCCGTCTAAGTGTCACCGATGTTCCGGGAATCATCGACGACGTCTTTCTCTGGAATAAGGTTTTCCGCCGGGAGTTCTGGGACAGGCACGTGGGCGCCATGCCGGAGGAGATCCGGCACGAGGACCAGGAAACCACCGCCCGGGCCTACCTGCGGGCCGCCTCCTTCGATGTTTTGGCGGACGTGGTCTACTGGTGGCGGATCCGCGAAGACGGCTCCTCCATCACGCAGGCGAAGTATCTGCTCGAAGACCTCCGGGACCGCCTGACCGTGGCCAATGACGTCACCTCCCTGATGGAAGCCGAGGCTCCGGCGGCGGTTGCGGCCCGCTGGTACCGGCGGCTGCTCGGCTCGGACCTGATTCCCTACATCGAACAGGTTCCGGACGCGGGCGAGGACTTCTGGCAGCTGCTCCGGGACGGCGTTCAAAAGTTCTGCACTGCCGGTGCGCCGTTCCTGCGGTACGTTGATCCGCAGGCACGCGTGCTGCTGTATCTGAGCGGCGAAGGCCGGCGGGAGGACATTCGCCGCGCCGTGGCGGACCGGATCAACAACGGTACCGCGAGCCCCCTCGTCTTTGACCGGGGACGGATCTTCGCTGAGCCGCCGCTGCTTCGGGTTCTTGATTCCGCCGTGGACCGCGACCTCCTGGAAGTTCATCCGGAGGCCCTTGAACTCGTGGCCGCGCTGGAACCCCCGGTATTGGAGGACGACGGCGGTGCCTTCGTCCGGGGGCACGCCTACCTGCGCAACGTGGACCTGCGCCGCACCGCCGTTCAGCTTTCGGCCGGCGTCACCGGAGAAAGCGGTTTTCAGGCACTGCCGATTCAGCACCGGACGGATCCGGACCTGGACGTTCTTTCCGGAGACCGCAACTGCAGCTATGCGGACTCGGCGTTCAGCCTGCGGCTGGACGCGCCCCTGCCGCCGGAGCTGATCCTGCGCGCTGAAGTCGACGGACACTGTGTGGAACGGACGGTGCCCCTGCCAGCCGCGGCCCAAATGGCCCGGGAGACCCCCGTTTCCGGACCCGAGGTGACGGCTTTACACGCGGCACCGGACACCGACACGGCGGAACTGGTCCTGGCTGGCGCCCCCGCAACGGCGGGTTACGCCTTGGTCACCGCCCGGTTCCGGATACCGGCCGCAGAGGTCACGGTCCTGCCCGACGGCGGGCTGCGGCTGAGCTTCCCGATGGCCGCCCCGCGGTGGGGCAGACAACTGCCGGCACCGCCGTCGGGCGCCTACACGCTGCGCTGGCGGGCCGGCGGAGGACAGCCGGGTCCCGCGGATCCGGCAGTGCCCGTTGCCGGCGGAACCGCTTCATCCTTCCGTTCGAGCCTGCTGAGCGCCTTGCGCGTACGCGGAATCCGGACGGCGTCGGGCGCCATGGCCGTGAGTATCGCCGCACCCCTGGCGGATGACGAGACCGGAACCTTCCACCAGTTCCGGCTGCGCCGGGAAGTGTTCGGTGGGGATCCGGCACCCGCACTTACGCCCGGAGTCTTCTTCGAGAGTTTTGGCGGAAAGAGCTGCTCGGACAGTCCGCGGGCCATTTCCGATTACCTTGCCGCCCGTGGCTTCAACGAACCCCTTTACTGGTCCGTCGCGGATCATTCCGTGGAGGTGCCGGAGTATGCGGTGCCGCTGCTGCAGGGCTCGGCGCAGTGGTACCGGAAGCTGGCGTCCACCCGGCGGCTGGTCAACAACAACAATTTCCCCTGGTATTTCCGGAAGGCTCCGGGCCAGTTCTATCTGCAGACCTGGCACGGAACGCCGCTGAAGAAGATCGGCCGGGACGTGCCGCAGCGGACCCTGTCCCTGTCTTACCGGGACCTGATGGCCAGGGAAGCGCAGTGGTGGGACCTGCTGCTGGCGCAAAACGACTTTGCCGCCAAGGTTCTTCCGGCGGCCCTGGGCTACACGGGGGACGTGCTCACCGCCGGATATCCCCGCAACGATTCGCTGCTGGATCCGGACGCCGGGGGAACCCGGAACCGGGTGCGCGGCCTGCTCGGCATCCCGGCCGGTCAGAAGGTGCTGCTCTACGCTCCCACCTGGCGCGACGCCGTCCGGGACGGTTCCGGGCGTTCGGACTGGACCGGGTTCCTGGATGTTGCCGAAGCCGGCCGAAGGCTGGGCCCGGGATGGACCTTCCTGATCCGCGGCCACCACAATGTGGCCGGGCAACGGCGCCTGGAAGACCACGCGCAGGCGATTGACGTGACCGATTACCCCGAGGTGAATGATCTGTATCTCGCCGCGGACGTACTGGTCACGGATTATTCGTCAGCGATTTTCGACTTTTCCGTGCTCGGCAAACCAATTGTTTTGCTGGTTCCCGATCTGGCAGAATACCGGCAGTCCCGGGGGTTTTATCCGGACCCGGCGGACGTCTTCTCTCTGCTGCCGACGGTCTCCGCCACTGCCGAACTTACGGGCGTCCTGAGCGCTTTGGGTCCGGAAAGATCCGGGTCCGGCGACGTCGCGGTCCGGTATGCATCTGCGGACCGGGGCGCAGCGGCTGAGGCAGCTGCCGCTGCGTTGCTGGCCGATACGCACATTGTGTTCTAAGGACAGGACGCAATGCCCAAAGCTTCCAGTTTTTGATGGTGACTTGATGTAGGGTCGCTGGTGGTTTGCCCTAGAACCATGTATATAGTGATTTGCAATTTGAGACGTGGAGGGCACCCGGTTTACTAAACGGCTAGGACTGTAATTCGTACATCCTATTTTCAGTACGCTATGGCTATGAGAATAGCGATGAAACAGCTTCGTCCGACGTTGATTGAAAACCGTATATTTGTAATGGGTCCAGGTGCGTACTCGATCGAGGCGAGCGGAAGTAGCTATAGGGACGACGCGATGGTGGACATCCAGCCAGACATCGTCTTGGAGCCATACACGACCTACTGGGCCGGCAGTGCCACCTCGTTGGTAACGATGGGTTCCTTCTCCTACGTTCTGAGCCGTATGCATCCTTCTGTCCGTATCGGGCGTTATACCTCAATGGCACTCGGTGTACGGGTAATGGGCAATAAGCATCCGTTGGAAAGGGTTTCAACGAGCCCAATGTTCTATAAAAACGGCCCCCTGATGAAGACCTACCAAGCCGACATCGGGACTACGACACACTTTGATCCCTTTGACGAAAGTGTTGACGGGATCGTTATAGGCAACGATGTATGGATCGGCGAGAACGTGACGCTTGCCCATGGTGTGACCATCGGAGATGGTGCAGTTATCGCGGCAAACGCAGTTGTAACGAAAAGTGTTCCACCCTTCACCGTGGTGGGTGGAGTTCCCGCTCGTAGAATCAAGGATCGATTCTCACATGCCGTAATTGCCAAGCTGCAAGAACTGCAGTGGTGGCAGTATTCTCCGGAGTCGTTATCCGATCTCGACCTCAAAAATCCAGAATATTTCTGCGATAAACTCGCTGACCGGGTGCAATCAGGTACTATTGCGCCCTACGTTCCGTCCAAGGTGCTCACATACAAAGACTTTGAAAATCTCCGTCCTTAAGGTGCAGTGCATGTTCCTGGCTCTCCCTGCCCTGCAGGCAGCCGCGGTGGTCTAAAGGATACGAAGCGTCACAGTATGGGGACCAAAGGTTGCCGCAGGGAGGTAAAGGGGTACGACGCTTATGGCCGACCCCACGGAAGCTATGTGGTCCGATCACGAATGGGCCCAAGCGGAGTACGAAGGAGTATGGTTTGCAGGATGTGACAAAAAACTTGAGGTGAATGACCTGCGTGCAGCTGGTGACGCACGGGCCAAATATTCCCTCGAGATGTCCAATATATTCCGCTGCGCTGACCGAGTATTCAACTGCCTTTTATCCTGCAGGGTCTGGGGTTGCTGAGATGTATGGCGGACCCTTTGAGGCCAGCTGAGCAACTAACGATCACAACAGGAGGCCAACGTGGCTAAGGGCCAGTTTTCCCTCATAGTGGCGCTGTACAACGTGGCCGACTATGTTCCCACTTTCCTCAAATCCTTGGACGCCCAGACCTACCCGGTGGGAGACCTGGACATCGTCGTCATCGATGACGGGTCCACGGACGAATCTGCGCACGTGGTGTCCGAATGGGCTCGCGGCCGATCCAACGTCCGTCTGGTCCGCAAGGACAACGGCGGACCAGCGTCGGCCCGCAACGTGGGGCTGGACCAGGTCCGGAACGACTGGGTGACGTTCTGCGATCCCGATGACGCCTTCAATCCGCGCTATTTTGAGCGGATCGCGGCGTTCCTAAACCGCGACACCCAGCAATCGGCGCAAATGCTCACGGGCCGCCTTGTGCAATTCAATGACGCTTCCCTGCGGACCTCACAGGGGCATCCGCTGAACCGGAAGTTCCGTCAGGGTGACCTGCTGGTTGACCTCGATGCGAACCCGGAGTATTTCCACATGCACGGGCCCACTACCTTCCTGCGCAGAGATGTCTTGGAGAGGCACCGCCTTCGTTTTGACGAGCGGATCCGTCCCAAGTTCGAGGACGCCAACCTCATTGGGCGCTACCTTGCCGTGGCGGAAAAGCCGGTGGTCGGCATCATTGCCTCAGCCACCTATTACTACCGCCGCCAGCGCACCGGTGCAGCGTCCCTGGTGCAGGGGACGTGGGGAGATCCCCGCGCGTACAGCGACCTGCCGCAGTACGGCTGGCTGGGAATGCTCGAAGCCATCCGCTCCAGCGCAGGAAGGGTTCCCCAGTGGGCGCAGTACATGGTCCTCTACGACCTGGTGTGGCTCTACATTGATGACAAACGCATGCACAGCGACACGGGTTCAGCCACCCCCGAGCAGCAGGCCGCCATGCACGAACTGCTGGAACGCATCATCTCCCTGATCGACAAGGACGTCGTCAATACGTTCAGCGTGGTCAGCCAGGGATGGCTGTTCCACAACATTCTCCGCACCCACTACAAGGGTCTCCAATACGCCAATCCGCTTGTAGTGCAGGGCAAAACCGATCCGGTGCAGCAGGTCACCACGTATCACTACCTTTTCCAGGGCGACGTCCCGCAGGAAGAGTACATAGTGGACGGTGTTTCCCGGACGCCGGTGGCCGCCAAGGTCATGGAACACCGGGTACTGGGAAGAATCTTGATCCGCGAGCGCATCCTTGTTCTTCCTGCGGGGGGCAGCACCGAGATCATAATGGACGGCGTTACGGCGGTACCCACCACTGACAGGAGGGTGCCACTGCAGCCAGGCCGCAGGCCCTTGCCAGCTGCCTATCTTGAACTGTCCGCAGGACCCGCTCAGGGGCACTTGGCTCGGAGAGCCGCCCGAACAGGAGTTTCCCGGAGGCTGGCGCGGGCCCGCACGGGGCTGACGGCCCGGCAGATCCTGTCCGGACAGCCCCGCTCCCGCACCCTGGCAGCAGCAGTGCGCCGGGTGCTGAACCGGAAGCGCAAAGCCGCAGAAGCAAGGAAGCGGGCAGCCGCAGACCAGGCGCTGATCGCTTCGGCTGCCTCCGAACCGGTGCGCTCGCGGTACAAGGATGCCTGGCTGCTGATGGACCGGATAGACCGGGCCGACGACAATGCGGAGCACCTCTACCGCTACCTCGTGAAGCACCGGCCGGACATCAACGCCTTCTTTGTCATCGAACAGGACTGCGAGGACTGGCACCGGCTGCGGGGTGACGGTTTCAAACTGGTTCCCTACGGCTCGGATGAATCGGTGCTCCTGGTGCTGAACGCCGCCTATAAACTCTCCTCCCACGCCAACTGGAACGTCGAATACCCGGTCAGCCGGAAACGCTATGGCAGCGGCGACGCCAAATTTATCTACCTCCAGCACGGCGTCATCAAGGACGACATGTCCCGGTGGATCAACGGCAAGGACATCGCGGCAATGGTCACGACCACCCGCGGCGAGCATGAATCGATTGCGGGCGACAACAGCGTGTACCGGCTGTCGAGCCATCAGGCCAAGCTCGTGGGGCTGCCGCGGTATGACGCCCTGCGCACAGCAGCACTAGCCTCGCCGGTGACGGAACGCCGCCAGGTCCTGATCGCACCCACCTGGCGGCAGTACGTCAAGAAACTCATTGGAGTCTGCGCTACCCCGGAAGAGGCAGCCCGGGCCTTTGAAGCGACAGACTTTGGCGGAACCTGGATGACATTGCTACGGTCCGCGGAGTTGAAGGAATTGTGCGTCAATCAGGGGGTGGACGTGGTCTTCATGCCCCATCCCGAGTTCGAATTCGTGGTCCCGTATCTGGACCTGCCCGAGTTTGTGCGGCCGGCGCGGTACCGGGACGTGAGCGTCCAGGCAGAACTGACCAAAGCACACACCCTGATCACCGATCATTCCTCCATTGCTTTTGATGCCGCGTATGCGGGGAGCAACCTTATCTACCTGCAGTTTGACGGGGACGAAATTTTCCGGGGGAAGCATGTGTACCGCAAGGGGTATTTCGACTATGCCCGGGACGGGTTTGGCCCGGTAACCTCCGATGTGGACGAAACGATCAGGGAGCTGCAGCGGATCATCAATGGGGGGCTGGTGCGCGGGGAGATGTACGAGGCACGGGTGCGGGACACCTTTCCTTTCTGGGATTCGCGTTCATGTGAGCGGATCACCGCGGCGGTGGAGAATCTGGGACGTCCATGGGACCGGCAACGGCCCCTGGACGAGCCGCCGCACAGGACAGACAGCCGCAACGCAAAGAGCGGCGCGGCGGTTCAAACCGGGGGAAAGTGAAAACTACTCTATCCACATTCAACATTGCCGGGATTGCTCGAAATCCAACACGATACTCCACCTGTGGAAGGAAAATGCGGAGACTCGGGCCTCCGCAAATGATGCACTCAGGGAATCCACGGGGAGGACGCGCGGTGAATTCACCTTTTGTTCATCCGGCGGTAAGGTGTCGCATGGGGTCTATTCTGTGTGTTCCGTAGTGGCGCCCAGGTGTCCTGAGCTACATATTGGCTGGTAGTAGGTTCCCCTCGTTTCAATTCATTGATGGATAGGAAAACCAGATGACCGTACAAGCCGTAATCCTTGCCGCAGGTATGGGTACAAGGCTCGCCAGGCCCCATCCGAAGGCTCTGACGCCTCTGGACGACGGACGCACGATCATGACGCAACAGGTCGACAACCTTCAGTCCGCGTTTTCTGATGATTTGCGTCTGACAATCGTGGTCGGGTACAAGCTCGAGCAGATCATGGAACATGTACCTGATGCTTCGTTCGTCTATAACGAAGCCTTCGACCAGACCAACACATCCAAGAGCCTGCTCAAAGCTCTCCGGAATTCTGCTGACGGAGGAGTGCTCTGGATGAATGGAGACGTGGTGTTCGACCCGGCCATGTTCGAGTGCCTGAGGCCTTACCTGCTGGACGATATTTCCTTCGTCGCTGTTGATACTTCCGCTGTTTCAGATGAGGAAGTGAAATACACCATAGACCCCGACGGATATATAAATCAGCTTTCCAAAAGTGTGGTTGACGGTCTCGGTGAAGCCGTAGGAATCAACTATATTTCATCCCAAGATAAAGAAAAACTGATTCGAAGGCTCGACGAGGTTGATGATCAAGAGTATTTTGAAGGCGGCATAATGCTTGCGATCCAAAAAGACGCCGTGAAATATCTCCCGGTGGACATCAGTCAATTTTACGCCGTTGAGGTCGATTTCGCCGCAGATCTAGCAAGGGCTAATGAGCAGCTGAATCTTAGTCGAGCTCATTTAGCGCACTAGAGTGCTGAATCATGCCTGCACTGGTCCAGCTAAATCTATAAGACGATAGCAAAAGAAAGACGCGAGGATGGAATGCCGCAAGTAAAGAAGTCGATTGACCGGGCGATGCGCCGCAGCTGGAACGCACTGCCAAAGGGCTTGCAGGCAAATGTCCGTCCTCTTATACACAGCCACATCAAACCGGTATCATCGTCTGCCGGTTCCTCTCCGGAAACCTCGCTACTCAGTGTCATTGTTCCGGTTTATAATGTCCGGAAATATATTGAGAAGTGCTTGGAGAGCATTCTGAGCCAAGACTATAAAAATCTGGAAGTAATCGTAGTTGACGATGGCTCTACGGACGGCTCGGACCTTGTAGTTGAAGCATATATGTCCCGCCACAAGCGCGTTCGCATGTTGCGGGTGGACCACTCCGGGAATGGTACAGCTCGCAATGTCGGAATCCAGGCCGCCAAGGGTAAGTACCTCACATTTGTTGACTCGGACGACATCGTCGAACCCGGGGCGTATACAACGCTGATCAACCAGCTGACGTCCTCCGGCTCGGACTTTGCCGTTGGAGCGTTCTATCGCCAGAAGGGCAGCAAAAAATGGCTGCCTCAGATGATGTCTGAGATACACGGTGAAGATCGGATCGGAATCACTGTAGACGATTTTCCCGAGATTTTGAGAGATGTATTCTTATGGAACAAGGTCTTTGTACGCGAATTCTGGAGTCGAGCTGTTGGTTCAATTCCGGAAGGTGTCTTATATGAAGACCAGGAAACTATTGTCCGCGCATTCCTTCGTGCTGCGTCATTCGATGTCCTGCAAAAAGCGGTATACACATGGAGAATTCGAGAGGATAATTCGTCCATAACCCAGCAAAAGGGCGACCTCAGCGATCTTATCGACCGGATGAGAGCCGCTCTGATTGTCACAGAGTTGGTTGAGTCCGAGGCCAAAGCGGAAACCAAGAGGGCATGGTATGTAAAGTCGCTTGGCGAAGATCTGCGGCTGTATATTGATCAAGTTCCTCAGGCCACTGATGCGTATTGGGACGTCCTTCAATCATCAGTGAGCCAGCTATATGCTATGGCTGAACCGGAAGTTTTTGCCCTTCTGCCCGTCGCAGATCGTGTGGTGGCTAGTCTAGTGTCGCAGGACCGCCGCAGCGATTTGGAGAATGTCCTTGTCAGCTTTCGGGACAACGGTCGGACCTTCCCCGTACGTGCCGTAAACGGAATGCTTTACGCAGAGCCGGTTTATGTCAGAGACCTAACACCGCCGCTGCCTTCGCATCTCCTACAATTTGGTCCAGTCGATACACATCTGAAAACTCGTCTGTTGAGTATTTCTTGGATAGATGCCGATACCGTTGAAGTACGCGGTGCCGCATACATCCAGGGACTTGACGCTTCCGAGCACCCATATAAGACTCATCTGGAGCTTCTCAACACCACAACTGGTGAGCGTCTTACAGTGCCGGCTTCGGTTAGCCCTGACCCGTGGATCGACCAGGTGAGCGGTGATCGCTGGAACAGCTACGCAGAGTGCGTCTTTAGCACCAGTATTAAAACCAGTGACCTGCTCAGTACTGCCGGTAAGGCAACGCCAAATGGGCAGGAATGGAATCTGCTAGTAACAGTGGACTCAGCAGGTATCACTGAAACGGACGT
This sequence comes from Arthrobacter sp. NPDC097144, assembly GCF_044762205.1. Taxonomy (NCBI): domain Bacteria; kingdom Bacillati; phylum Actinomycetota; class Actinomycetes; order Micrococcales; family Micrococcaceae; genus Arthrobacter; species Arthrobacter sp. NPDC097144. The sequence goes on from NZ_JBIWDW010000002.1 coordinate 33,742, forward strand.
TATTCGGGTCCGAGACGGCGAGAAGCTCCCGTTCCAGCTGCCGACGGGGAAGGCCAGCAAACGAAGCCGCGTAGTTGCACAAATTGATCGCACCCGCGGTCTTCGTTTTCGCGTCATAAGGTACGGGTCCATGGCGAGCGGGGTGTCTGTCAGTGGCAGGACGGTGAAAATCCGCTTTGAAGGTTCCCCTAACGACGTGCCGAAGACCATCTATATGAAAAGCGGAGAAGATGAATTGTCTTCATCCGTAACCGTCTCCCCGGACGGCCGCACATTTGCCGTTGAACTCCCAGTTCCCCCTAGTGGGCGCGAGGTCACCTGGGATGTTTACGGCCAGTCGGGTAACGGAAAACCGCATTTTGTTGGGTGGCCAGGCGCAAGCATCGATCCATCTGGTCTTCCCCCCGCTGGGGAAGCACTGAGTGTCTCGCCGACGGGCTATGGATACCTTCGTATCAATGTCCGATCGTGGAGAGTCACGGCTTCCGATTGCACGGTGGATCATGACAGTAACGCCATCGTCGTCACCGGGACGTCCGCTTACCTCAAAGCCGGCAATGAGATGATGCTCGACCTTATATTGGCCACACCGCGAAGCTATATCGCGCCACAGAAGGTCAGCTTTACCCCGGGGTCCGAGGTCTTTACAGCAATATTTCCCCTTTTCTCGGATAGATGGGGATACGGCGATGTGACGCCGGAGCCCGGGCATTACAAGCTATATTCCCGGACCATCGATGAAGACGGAACGGTTCGTCGACACGGCGTTAGAGCTGTAGGAGCTCTTGCGCAACGCGTTCCAGCTGAGCACCTCACGGATCGGTTGAGGGTAGTATTTTCCGCCGAGGACCGTGAACGTAGTTTCGTTGTGAAGGTTCTGGCACCGTATCGGCTCGGGGAACGTGGTCCTTTCGCCCAGCAGCAGCTTCGTACTAAGCATCTTAGAGACAGTGCTCCGATAGATACTGAAGCTGTTCTTTTCGAGAGCTTCGGAGGAAAATCCGTAACTGATAGCGTCCGCGCTATTTCAGACGAACTTGGCCGTACCCGACCTGGTCTGAAACGTTATTGGACTATCGCAGATTATTCAGTGCGCGTGCCTGAAGGATGTACAGGCGTTTTAATTTACAGCGCCGAATGGTATCGGGTCCTCAATACTGCGGGAACACTGGTAAATAACAACAACTTTCCCCATTATTTCCGTAAGCGGGAAGGGCAGATCTATGTCCAAACGTGGCATGGAACGCCGCTAAAGAAAATCGGCAATCATACCCCCCTGGCCAATCTGAGTGCTTCTTACCGGCGACTTATGGAGCGCGAAGCGAAATTCTGGGACGTACTGATTGCCCAAAATAAATTCGCTGGAGAGACATTGCCAAGAGCCTTTGGATATCATGGCAACACTGTAACGGAGGGTTACCCGCGGAACGACGTCCTACACGATGCAGAGTCCTTTGATCGTCGCTCTAAAGTTAGAAGCGCACTTGGGTTGAACGATGATACTTTTGTTATTCTTTATACGCCTACATGGCGTGATAATGTCCGCAACACCCAAAATAAGTTTGACGTAGTAAATTACCTTGATTATGAGGAAATTGCTGACGCCCTCGGATCTGATTACAGGATCTTGTCCAGAGGCCACCATAATGTCGCCGGTCAACGTAAAACAGCAGAGCGATCAACTTACATCGATGTTACTGCCTATCCTGAAATTGCCGATCTGTATCTGGCTGCTGATCTAATGATCACGGATTATTCATCCTCCATGTTTGACTATTGTGGAACAAAGAAACCGATAATATTCCTCGCACCTGACATTGACCAGTATGAGAACGAAACCCGCGGTTTCTACTTCAACTTCCGCGATGTGGCTCCCGGTCCGATACTCTCGTCAACGTCGGAAGTAATTGATGCGATCAGACGGCTGGACTCAGTAAAGTCTGAGTATCGCGTAAAGTATTCAGCCTTTGTTGCAACGTACGCTGCATTGGATGATGGCAAGGCGGCCCAGCGGATACTTAACTCGCTTCCCGCCCCGGCAACGGGTGAGGTCTCTGCTGAACAGACAGCATGAAGTATGCAGGTCGTCTTCAAAGGGTCCCTGGAAGGTTTAAATAGGCTGAACGGTGGACCTCGATTATAGTTGGAACATGGTTGTGCTAAACGTCCTATCTGCTTACAAAGATGACAATAATAATCGAATTGCTTATGACGGTCCTGATATTCTAGGAGTCCGGATTGAATTCTCCGGGGCAGGGAACACTCTCACCGTTGCTCAGAACGTACGCATAGATAAGCTGACCGTCGTTTTTGATTGCGACAACGGCACAATGAGTATGGGAAACAGTCGATTTGGGCGGTTTTCTGGATGGATAAGGATCGGTCAGGATTCAGAAGTCCGCCTGGGCGAAAACGTGACAACCACCAACACCTGCGTTATCTCGGCTGTGGAAGGCACGTCAGTCATTGTTGGCGATGACGTGATGCTTGCCAGTGAAAACGAGCTTCGAGCCGACGACGGTCACGCGATATTCGATGTGCACTCCGAAAAGCGAGTAAATCATTCAGAGAATATCATCGTCGGAAACCATGTGTGGCTGGCTAAGCGGGCGGTGTTATTGGGTGGTGCACGAGTGGGTAGCGGGAGCGTCATAGGCTTTGGATCGCTTGTCTCTGGTGCGGTCCCTAATAATTGTGTTGCGGCCGGCGTCCCAGCACGAGTCATACGGCGAGACGTAGCCTGGGAAAGGCCCCACTTATCCCTCTCCCGTCCCTATTACAAACCTGATGCAAGTTCCATCACGAAGTCCGATTACTGGGCGACTACTGCTGCCGAGGAGCCCGCGAGGCCTTATGCCGTAGTCTCTGACATCGCGGGAGAACCTGCGATCGTAACGTTCGGGACGGAAGCTGAGGCGCGCGCTTGGTTGAAGGAAAATTCGTCTGACGCGGAGGCCTTTCCTTTACTCAAAAGGGCTGAGGCAGATAAGTTGCTTGCGGCAGAAAAGGCGTCAAGAATCTAGTCGGATGCTCCCTTGGCCACGAACCTCCAAGCAGAACATCTTATTCTACGAGCGGTAGTTGTACTTCACCGCTGGTTACCATAATCGATGGTTCGCGGATCGATCCTTCGGCTCAGCATTGGTTCTACCTGAGATCATCTTTTTCGGTCGTTTTTCATGTGTATGTGAAGTATTCAAGGTGATCAGGACCTTGTGGAAATACACAGCAGATCGAGTTGTTGTCTTGGGGAGATGCCTGACCAACGCGAGCGGGTGGAGACGGGACGAACACTCACTTGTCCCGGATCGTCGTAGCCTCCATTCCCTGGCTGTTGGCTGCAGCTTGGTGCATCCCTGTACGTTCTCGGGCATGATCTAACCGGGTTTTATCGGTTGTTTTTTGCCAAGCGATAGTGACTTGCGAAAATTTGTGAATACATTCCAATTGTTTCAAGTTCGCTGGGGGGTGATACTTCAACAAATTCGGAGAAGCCATCTATTTCAGCGGCATATTTCAACCAAGCGTTTCGATACATGTATAAACAGGTCTTATCGGATTTTGTATATCCTTCGAGGTACCGAAAATCTACAGTCCGCCAAGGTTTATTTTGCGTAATGTAGTGAATGTTTCTGATGACCGGCTGCTTGTCGGGCGATAGTCGTGGAAGACCGGTTATTCTCGTGTTATAAGTTTCATCTAGCCGGCCGACTGGGCTGGGATCAAGGTACGCGGCAATAGACAGGGCCACCTGCTCAGCCATGTTCACCGCATTTTCTTGCGACTGAATCAAGGCATAGATTTCCTTGAATTGGTTGTATGTGTCCTGGTCGACGTACCGCTTGAGATTGATGGCAACAAATCCCGCGTTAAAATAAGGGACCTTTTCTGCGGTGAAGTCCGGGATTTTGAGAGCATCTAGGTGGTCTTTTGTGAGGCCTTCCTTTATCAGGTTCAGGTCCCAGGTTAGGCCTGTAAAGGTGCTCGCGGGATTTGTTAGTCGTGGAAGTTCGTATTCAGCCAGGCATAAAATGTCGTAATCGACTTTCAATGCATACTCGTAACCTTGTGCTGCGAAGTACAGGGGAGCAATCCAGTTGTAAAAAATCTCCTCAGGCCAGCGCTTTTCATGCATAGCTGAAAGACCAGAAACAGAGCCGTACTTGTTGAATTCATCCACGTCTAAGAACGTAATATCGCGAGCAGCCATGATCTGCTTCATGCGGTCGGTCAGATGCTCAGAAGAAAATGACATGTAATAGTCAAAAGGATGCTTGCTATTGTGTTTTTGTATACTGTCGAGTGCAACCACTGCAGGAAAAAATATGTTGTGGTCGCCCGCTACAAAGACGGCTATCCGGCCGGTTTTATTCGCACGGACGAGAGCGGATAAATCAAACAAGGGCATTTTGCTCCATCTGTTCGGGTCATGGATGTGTAACGCCTGATGTCCAATGGAGACCCACAAATTGGTAGCACCATAACGGCGTTATTAGACTACGACATCTTTCGCAAAGCCTACCGTGACTGTGCAATACGTTTGTTATGAGCATGAAGAAGTGTTGTAACCGCTAGTACACTTCGTTCAGCAGCAGACCCGTCCCCGTAGGGATTCATGGCCTCGGACATGGAGCTGTAAAGCTCCCGGTCGTGCAGCAACCGGTCCACTTCGCGGACGATGCGGTCCTCATCGACTCCGATGAGCTTCACGACGCCGGCCTCAACAGCCTCGGGCCGTTCGGTGTTTTCCCGCATCACCAGCACGGGTACTCCCAGGCTGGGAGCCTCTTCCTGAACCCCGCCGGAATCAGTGAGGACAATGTGCGCCAGGGACAGGAGGCGGGTGAACTCGCCGTACTCCAGCGGCTCGGTGACCAGGACGTTGCCCAGCTCCTCCAGATAGGGCAACACTGCGCGACGGACCACGGGATTGCTGTGGACCGGCAGGACGATAGTGAGGTCCGGCTCTGCCCGGGCAATACGGGCCAAAGCGCGGCCGATGCCCCGCATTCCTTCGCCCTGGTTTTCGCGGCGGTGCGTGGTCACGAGCAAAACCCGACGGCCGGAAGCTGACAGCTTCTCCAGCTCGGGATCGGCAAAGGGGACGTTCTTTTCCACGGTGGCCAGGAGTGCATCAATGACGGTGTTTCCCGTCACCACGATGTCTTCCGGCAATATGTTCGCGGCCAGCAGGTTCTGGCGGCTGCCCTCCGTGGGTGCCAGATGCAAGGAAGCGATCTGCGAGGTGATTTTGCGGTTGCCTTCCTCCGGGAAGGGCGAGAGGGGATTGCCGCTGCGCAGGCCGGCCTCCAGATGCACCACGGGTATTCCGTGATAGAAGGCAGCCATTGCCGCAGCGGTGGACGTAGTGGTGTCTCCCTGGACAATGACGGCATCCGGGCGGTTGACGTTAAAGAGTTTGTCCAGCCCGTCGATGGTTCGGGCCAGGATGCCGTTGAGGGACTGGCCCGGCTCAAAGATGTTCAGGTCATAGTCCGGCTCAATACCAAAAAGGTTGTTGACCTGGTCCAGCATTGAGCGGTGCTGGCCGGTCACCGTCACGAAGCAGTCAAGGGCGTTGGATTCCTTCAGGGCAGCCACGATCGGTGCCATTTTGATGGCTTCTGGCCGAGTGCCGTAAATAGGCATGACGACTGGCATAAAATCCCCGCTTAGCTTGACAACAGCCCGATAACTCGGATCAGTCTAGCTGAAGCGAACTTTTTGGAAATAGGAAAGTAATTTTAGGGTAATTCCAGTAGACGTTCCGCCAATGCTCAGCCGAAGAGAACCAGCAGTGTTATCAGCGCGGGAACCGACAGACCCACCACCGAGGTCAGCAGCATGGCGACCGCGCGCTGCTTCCGGTAGGCCTTTTCCTCCCCGGGGCGGATGTTTCGGCCCGGGGGGACCCATAGTGTCTCAGTTTCGGCGGTGCGGCGGGCGTTTCGTTCCGGTTCGGGAGCCGGATCCCTCAGGTGTCTCGCTGCGGGAATGTCCGCGTACCGCTTGGTGGCCATCCTTCAACCCTGCCATATTTGTGCAAATTGTTATCGGCGCCGTTCAGGCTCCTGCGGTAGGCTTCCTACTGACCAAACCGGCACGACGGCAATGACGCCTCCTGTCCGGAGCAGGAGCGCAGCATGGAAAAGGGATCACTTTGCAGACCAAAATCACCGCGAACGCACAGGCGCTGAAGCGATGGTTGAGCAAAGCCGAAGTCTCCCTGGGCAATCACAGTGACCGGCTCAACGCGATCAACATCTTCCCGGTGGCCGACGGTGATACCGGCACCAACCTCTATCTCACGCTGTGCGCCGCTTCCCGTGCCGTTGCCGACGTCGACACCACGGACATCGGGGAGCTGCTGGGAATTGCCGGCCGGGCGGCCATGGAAAACGCCAAGGGCAACTCGGGCACGCTGCTGTCCGTGTTCCTCACCGCTATGGCTGAGCCGCTGCAGGGCAGCACCCGCCTCTCGGCACCCCTCCTGGCATCCGCGCTGCACCGGGCCCAGCTGCGCTCCTGGTCCGTCCTGAGCGATCCCGTTCCCGGAACCATGCTCTCGGTGCTGGAGGAAGCGGCCGGCGCCGCCATCGACGCTGAGGCCGCCAAGACAGGCGATGACAGCAACGCCGGCCTGGCAGCCGCTCTGCGCGGCGTCATGGACGCTGCCCTCGCCGCCGTCGTGCACACCGAACTGCAGCTGGATGCCCTCACCCAGGCCAGGGTGGTGGATGCCGGGGGAGTGGGCTTCCTGCTGGTGCTGGACGCCCTGCGCGCGGCGTCCCTCGGTGAGGAACTGCAGGAAGAGCTGCTGGACGGCCTGCACGGCTATGACGTTCAGGCACCGCACATCCACAGTGGAATGCCCCGCATGGAGGGTGTGGAGGTGATGTGCACCATCAACCTCAGCCCGCTGGATGCGGCAACACTGCGCCTGCAGCTGGACGAGCTCGGAGACTCGGTGATCATGAGCGCCGTGGACGCTGTGGGAGACGGCTACCGCTGGCGGGTGCACGTGCACACGCCCGACGCCGGCAGCGCCATCGACCTCCTGCGCACCGTTGGCGAGCCCACCAACCTGACCATCACGGAGCTTTCCGCGGACGGTCATGAAACCAAGGAAATCATCGAGGACAGCGAAATCCACGAGGCCCATGAAGTCTAACGTTCCCCCGGAACTGGATTTCCCGCTCGAACGGCGCATCGGCAAGCCCTCCGCCACCAAGCTTGAGAAGCAGCTGGGCCTGAAAACCGTGGGCGACCTGCTGCACCACTTCCCGCGCCGCTACCTGGAACGCGGTGAGCTGACGCCCATCGCGGAAATCCCTTTCGATGAGGACGTCACCCTCATTGCCCGCGTCCAGAGCGCCAATGCCCGGCGGATGCAGACCCGCAAGGGCACGCTGCTGGAAGTGGTGGTCACCGATGACGCCTCCGGAGCGCTGGGCCAGCTGCACCTGACGTTCTTCAACGGCTGGAACGCGCAGAAGGAACTCACAGTAGGCACCCGCGCCATGTTTTCGGGCAAGGTAGGCGTCTACAAGAAGCAGCTGACGCTGACCAACCCCAACTATGTGGTGCTCAATGAAGAGGCCGATGACGAGGAAATGGCCAAGCGCCCCATCCCCGTCTACCCCGCCACGGCCAAGCTCAACAGCTGGGACATCAAGAAAGCCGTGGACCTGCTGCTGGACACCATGGAGACCGAGCGGCTCAGCGATCCCATCCCCGAGCCGGTCCGGGACGCGGAACACCTCATCGGACTGGTGGAGGCATACGAGAAAATCCACCGACCGGCCGAGATCGGCGAGGCCTACAAGGCCCGCCACCGGTTCCGCTACCAGGAGGCCCTGGTCCTGCAGACGGCGCTGGCCCGCCGGCGCAGCGCCGCCGCACAGGAAGACGCCACGGCCCGCCCGCCCCGGCCCGGCGGGCTGCTGGACAAATTCGATGCCTCCCTGCCGTTCACGCTCACCAACGGCCAGTTCGACGTCGGCCGCGAACTGGCCGTTGACCTGGCACAGCCGCATCCCATGAACCGGCTGCTGCAGGGGGAGGTGGGCTCGGGGAAAACCCTGGTGGCCCTGCGTGCGATGCTCCAGGTGATCGACGCCGGCGGGCAGGCCGCGCTGCTGGCACCCACCGAGGTCCTGGCCGCCCAGCACTATGAATCGATCACCAAGACGCTGGGCCCGCTGGGACAGGGCGGCCGGCTGGGGAGCGACGACGACGCCACCCGGGTTACGCTGCTGACCGGTTCCATGGACACCGGCGGACGCCGTGCCGCCCTGCTGGATGCCGCGAGCGGTGCCGCTGGTATCGTCATCGGAACCCACGCACTGCTTTCGGAACATGTGCAGTTCGCAGACCTGGGGCTCGTCGTCGTGGACGAACAGCACCGGTTCGGCGTCGAACAGCGGGATGTGCTGCGCACCAAGGGCCGCAGCACTCCGCACCTGCTGGTCATGACCGCAACCCCCATTCCCCGCACCGTGGCCATGACCGTGTTCGGGGACCTCAACGTGTCCACACTGACCGAGCTGCCCGCCGGACGCGCACCCATCTCCACCTTCATGGCGCCGCTGGCGGAAAACCCCGCCTGGGGGCCGCGGATCTGGCAACGTGCCCGCGAGGAGATCGACGCCGGCCGGCAGGTATACGTGGTCTGCCCCAAGATCGGGGACAAAGACGAGGAACCGGGCGCTGACCTGACCCTGCTCGACTACGGGCCCCCGCCGGAGGGAACGAGCGGCAAACCGAACCTGGCCTCCGTGACCGACATGCACCAGCAGCTCTCCGAAGTACCCGCGCTCGCAGGAGTGCGGATCGGGGTCCTGCACGGGCGGCTGGATCCGGTGGAAAAGACCGAGACCATGGCCGCGTTCACCCGCGGAGACATCGACCTGCTGGTGTCCACCACGGTCATTGAAGTGGGCGTGGACGTGCACAACGCCACGCTCATGGTGATCATGGATGCGGACCGGTTCGGAATTTCCCAGCTGCACCAGCTGCGCGGCCGGGTGGGCCGCGGAGGGCTGCCCGGCACCTGCCTGCTGGTCACGAAACTGGAGCCCGGGCACCCCAGCCGGGAACGCCTGGAAGCCGTGGCGGTAACCACCGACGGCTTTGAACTGTCCCGGCGCGACCTTGAGCTGCGCCGTGAAGGGGACATCCTGGGTGCCTCGCAGTCCGGCGGCCGCTCCACACTGAAGCTGCTGCGGGCCATTCAGGACGAGCCGCTGATCGAGAAGGCGCGCGCTGCCGCCACTGCCCTGGTGCAGGAGGATCCGGAACTGAGCCGGTATCCGGCCCTGAACGAGGCGATTGAGGATTATCTGAATCCTGAAAAGGAAGCGTTCCTGGACCGTGGCTGACCCGGCCCGCCCCGGCCGTCCGGGTGCTCATCCAAACCCCGATAAAGTGAAGGCATGAGCCGCATCATTGCCGGAACCGCCGGCGGAACCTCCCTGACCAGTGTTCCCGGAACAGGAACCCGCCCCACCACGGACCGCGTGAAGGAAGCCCTCTTCTCCCGGCTGGAGTCCTACGACGTGCTGGCAGGGGCCCGCGTGCTGGACCTCTTTGCCGGATCCGGCGCCCTGGGCGTGGAAAGCGCCAGCCGAGGAGCCGTTTCGGTGGACCTGGTAGAACTGGCGGACAAAGCCGCCGGCACCTGCAAGCAGAACGCCAAGCTGATCAATGACGCCGCCGGCCGCACCGTAGTCAGCGTGCACCGTGCCAAGGCCGACACCTACCTGCTGCGCGTGCCCGCGGACGTCACCTGGGACGTGGTGTTTATGGATCCGCCCTATGACCTGGACGAGGAGGACCTGAACTCCGTGCTCCGGGCGCTGCCGCCGCACCTGGCCGAGGGCGCCGTCGTCGTGCTGGAACGCTCCACCCGCTCACCCGAACCCGCCTGGCCGGCCGGAATGGAACGCTTCAGCGAACGCAAGTACGGGGAAACCACGCTGTGGTTCGCCGAGCCGGCACAGGCCGCAGATGACGACGACGCCGCGGCCGGTTCCTAGGACCCGCTAGCCCGCCGACGCGAAGACGTCCAGCCGCTCACCGGTCAGGACGTCGGCCGGATGCGGACCTGCGGCAAGCAGCTGCGCTGCCCACTCCTCAGGCCAGGGAAAGGCCGTGGCAGCCAGCACAATGTTGCCCGGAAAACGTCCGGTGAACATGTCCTTCGGTCCCAGCGCCGCGAAGCCCGCTGACGGAATCCCCGCCATGCCCTCCTGCAGGGCGCGGATCTGCCGGCGGGCAAACGCGAGCCCGGGATCATCTCCCACATTCACCAGCAAAACCCCGGCGGGGGAGAGCAGCGCTGCCGCCTCCGCATAGAACTCGGGCGTGGTCAGGTGCTCCGGTGCGTCCGCCCCGGCAAAGACATCCAGCACAATGGCGTCGAAGGACCCCGGTTCCCAGCGGGACAGTGCATCCCGGGCGTCGCCGATGACGGTTTCCAGCACGGTGCCCTCCGGCAGCGGCAGATGCGCCAGCACAAAGTCCAGCAGCTCCCGCTCCAGCTCCACGGCCGTCTGCCTGGACCCCGGCCGGGTGGCCTGCAGATAGCGGGTGAGGGTCAGCGCCCCGGCGCCCAGATGAAGGGTCCGCAGCGGCTGCCCGGCGGGGGCGGCCAGATCCAGCACGTTGCCGATCCGGCGCAGGTACTCGTAAAAGATTTCCTCCGGGTGGGCCAGGTTTACATGTGACTGCTCGGCACCGCCGATGCTCAGCACCCGGGTTCCGGGAGTGAATCCGTCGTCGGTGATGGTGGCGTGCGCGCCGATGTTGCGCAGCAGCCGTGACTGAGTTTTATGCGAAGTTCTGTCCTGTGCGGCCATCAGAGCACCTGTCCGAGCTTGGAGATGCGGTTGGCTGCTTCCTGCAGCACCTCGGTTTTCTTGCAGAAGGCAAAGCGCAGCAGTGAGCCGGTCCGGCGGGCGCCGTCGTCGTGGCAGAACACCGCCACCGGAATGGCACCCACTCCCACCAGCTCCGGCAGCCGGCGCGCCAGCGCCGTGGCGTCGGTGATGCCCAGGGGTGCGACGTCGGCGTTGACGAAGTACGTTCCCTGCGGTTCGAAGACAGTCAGTCCGGCGGCGCGGAGTCCCTCGCTGAGGACGTCCCGTTTGGCCTGCAGGGTGGAGGCGATGCCGGTGAAAAACTCGTCCTCCAGACCGAGCCCCAGGGCAATGGCGCTCTGGAAGGGGGTGCCGGAGCTGTAGCTGAGGAAGGATTTCACGGCGCGGACCGCGGCAACCAGCTCCGCGGGGCCGGAGAGCCAGCCAATCTTCCAGCCGGTGAAGGAGAAGGTCTTTCCGGCCGAGGAGATGGTCAGCGTGCGTTCGGCGGCGCCGGGAAGGGTGGCCACCGGAACGTGCCGCGGTCCGAAGGTGAGGTGCTCGTACACCTCATCGGTAACAATGACGGCGTTGTACTTGGCGGCGAGCTCCACGATCCGCTGCAGGGTTTCGGCGGGAAAGACGGTGCCGGTGGGGTTGTGCGGATTGTTCACCAGCACCATCCGGGTGCGTTCGGAGAAGGAGTCTTCAAGGGTCGCCAGGTCCGGCTGGAAGTTCGGAGCACGCAGCGGCGCCGTGGTGTGCGTGGCTCCGCTGAGCCCGATTATGGCGCCGTAGGAGTCGTAGAACGGTTCGAAGGTCAGGACCTCGTCACCGGGACCGGTGAGCGCGAGCAGTGCAGCAGCGATGGCCTCGGTGGCACCGGTGCTGATGATGATCTGGGTGTCCGGGTCCAGGGACAGGCCGTAGAACCGTTCCTGGTGGGCGGCGACGGCGTTGCGCAGCACCGGCAGGCCCTGCCCGGGCGCGTACTGGTTGGCTCCGGCGCTGATTGCCTCGCGCGCCGCGTTGCTGATGACGGACGGGCCGTCCTCGTCAGGGAACCCCTGACCCAGGTTGATGGCGTTGTGCTTGCCGGACAGCAGCGTGATCTCCTCGAAAATGGTCACCCCCAGCGCGCCGTCCGGGCCGAGCAGGTTGGCGCCGGCGGCAGTGCGCTGCCAGGGAGGGGTTCCCGGCGCGGCATCGGACCGGAGAAGCGGGGCAAGGCGGGGAGAACTCATGCCTTCCAGTATTACTGCTGGAACCGGGTAGATTCGATCTATGCGACGCGCAGTATGCCCCGGATCCTATGACCCCATCCATAACGGACACGTTGAGGTGATCGCGCGGGCTGCCAGCCTGTTCGATGAAGTCCTCGTTGCGGTGTCCACGAACTACTCCAAGAAATACCGGTTTTCCGGGCCCGAACGCCTTGCCATGGCGCGGGAAACCCTCGGCGGGCTGCGCGGTGTCTCAGTGGTGCCGATGGGCGAGGGGCTGCTGGCCGACTTCTGCCGCCAGCAGGGCGTTGACGCCATTGTGAAGGGCCTGCGCTCGGTGCAGGACTACCAGTACGAGCTGCCGATGGCCGTCATGAACCGTCACCTCACCGGCGTTGAAACCGTGTTCCTGCCGGCTGAAAACCGCTACGCGCATCTGTCCTCCACCCTGATCAAGGAAGTTTCCTCCCTGGGCGGTGACGTGAAGGAGCTGGTGCCCCGTGCCTCCTACCGGCGGCTGGTCCAGGAACAGGGCGCCTAGCGGCATGTCCGGCCCGGTTCGGTCCTTCCTATCTCCGGTGTCCCCGGCGGAGCAGGGCCCGGAGCCCGCAGTCCTTGAGCTGGCGGGCCTGCGGTTTGTGTTGGAGCTTGTGGAAGTGGACGACGGCGTCCGCGGTCCCTGTGCGGCAGTGTCCGTCCAGGCTGCCGGGGTAACCGGCGCCGGGGCTGAAACTATGGGGCCCGAAACTCCGGAACCGGACACCCTTCCGGGGGCCGCCCTGCTGCGCAACGCCCTGGCCGGTGAAGCCCTGCTGGTCCGTGATGACGGTGCCGGGGAATCCGCAGAGGCCGCCAAGACATCCGGCACTGAGCGGCACCTTTTTCCCTGCCTGCCGCAGGGGGCGGCTCCGGAGGAGCAGCGGGCGGCGCTGGCGGACGTCCGGCGGCGGCTGCCGGGACTGCTGACGCCGTCGGCCGGGGTGGCTGCGGGAAACCGGAAGGTGCCCCAGGGCCACGTGAACCTGCTGTGGTGGGACGAGCGCAGCAACTTTGGAGACGTCGTCGGGCCCTGGCTGGTGCGCCGGATCAGCGGGCTGCAGCCGGTCAACGGCTGGCGCCGGGGCCTTGACGTTCCGCCGCTGGCGGCAGTGGGCTCCACGGCAGGCTGGCTTGAGCAGGACGGTACGCAGGTATGGGGCGCGGGCCTGATGCGGGCGTTGGATGCGGCGGCGGTCGAACGCCTGGCAGCACTGCGCGGAATCCGGATCCATGCTGTCCGGGGAAAACTCACGGCCGCTGAACTGCGCTCGCAGCTGGGGTGGACCGTCCCGGAGATCTACGGTGATCCTGCGCTGCTGCTTCCGCGCTTCCTGCCGGTTCAGGACGGGCAGCCGTCCCGCGGCAAAGTGGCGGTGGTGCCGCATCTTGATCATCGGGGGATCCTTGGCTCCGGCGGCCGCGGGCCTGCTGGCCAAGGCTCGGATGTGTGGGGCCCGGATGCGCAAGACCCGGAGGACCACGGCTCGGATGTGTGGGGCCCGGATGCGCCGGTCCGCGTGGTGGACGCCCGTCAGGGGATGGAACAGGTGGTCCGGGAGATCGCCGGGTCCAGGGCCTGCATCTCCAGCTCGCTGCACGGGATCATCGTGGCCCAGGCCTACGGGGTGCCGTGGACCTGGGTGCGCATCAGCGACGCCGTCATTGCGGGAGACACCTTCAAATTCCGGGACTTCTTCAGCACACTCCGGGAATCCGAGGTGTCCAGCGTGGACGTCACCGTCGCCCAAGCCGGGGAGCTGGATCCGGTTCTGCTGGCACGTGCTGCAACCCTGCCCCGGCTGCGGATTTCGCTGGATGCGCTGCTGGAGGCCTTTCCACTTCCCCGGCGGGCATAGCCGCGGCAGCCGCCGCCGTCGCGCCGCCCGCCCCGGTCGCGCCGCCCGCCCCGGTCGCGCCGCCTGCCCCGGTCGCGCCGCCTGCCCCGGTCGCGCCGCCTGCCCCGGTCGCGCTCCCGCCGGGGAGGCCGGCATTTATTGCCGCAGGGGATCAGATTCTGTTGGCGCAGGTTGGGCGGAGCGCCGCGGCTGCGAGGCCGCCGGTTTCCTCCACGAACCTGCCCAGCCACTGCTTGGCCGAAAGGTCCGGATCCGTTGCCACCATGGTGATTCTCGCCGTCGAGCACTGGGAAAGGTTCGTTGCCGCACGCAGCAGGTGATAGCGGGAGGTAACCACAATCAAGTCGTCCCAGCCGTTGTGCGCGGCCAGGCGGGCTATGGCACGGGCTTCGCCGCGGGTGGTCATGGGTTCCGGGAAGAAGCAGGTGACAGCGGCGCTGCCGGGGTCCTCGGAGACGGTGTCTCCGGCGGTGTAGTCACAGTACAGATCGGTGATTCGGTTGCCGGGGGTCTCCGTGCTGGAGAGCACCAGTTCCGGTGCCCGGCCGTCAAGGGCCAGCCGGCGTCCCACCGGAAAGCGTTCCGTCGCAGCTCCCGCGAGGACCACCACGGCGTCGGCCTTTCCTCCGTCGCCGGCGTGCGCAAGGTTGCCCTCCACCGGGTAATAAAAGAGGTTGAGGGAGGCGAAAAGCCAGATAACCGCGGAGGAAACCACGGCGGTAACAGCCACATCAACACTCCGCGGAACCCCGCGCTGGAGCCGCAGCACCAGGCGGTGCGGCAGGGCGCGGAGGAGGGGAAGCATGGCGTCAGCCTATGCGAGCAGGACCCCGGCCGGTAAACCGGCGGCCGCATGAGCTGTAAACTGGAACGAGCAGCCCGCACCCTGCCCTAACCGGCAGCGGAACGGCGCAGTTTGAGAGAATCGGCCGTATCAGGCTAAGATGATATGTCGGTCTATGTTCTACAGGAGTTCTCATTAGCGTTCAGTCGCGGATTTATCCGGGTTCGTCGCCCTTGGCCATTAGTGTCAAGGATCTCGGGCGCAGCCCGGGTGTCATGCGGACTATGCATGAACATGTTCCGGCACCGAAGGACTTCGGTGTTGCGCTTATCGGCGTGCCGGAAGGATCAGATCTTGATCTGGACCTGAGGTTCGAAGCCGTGCACGAGGGGATTTTAGTATCCGGAACCGTCATCGCTCCTGTTCAGGGAGAATGCGGACGGTGCCTGAAGCCCATCGCGTACGACGAAGAAGTCGATGTGCAGGAACTCTTCTACTACGAGGACGCTGAGTCTTTCGGAACAGAAGAGGAAGAAGAGCAACACCGGATCGAGCGAGATGTCATCGATCTTGAGCCGGTTTTGCGGGACGCAGTGGTCACCACCCTGCCGTTCCAGCCGGTGTGCCGGGAGGACTGCGAAGGCCTTTGCTCCGAATGCGGAGCGCGCCTTGAGGAGGATCCGGGTCACCACCACCAAACAGTGGATCCTCGCTGGGCAGCCCTCTCCGGGCTGGCTGGCAGCGCTGCAGAGAATTCTGCAGCAACAAGTACAGAGTCAGACGAGAGAGAAGAGAGTTAGTCGTGGCTGTTCCCAAGCGGAAAATGTCCCGCTCGAATACGCGTGCACGCCGGTCCCAGTGGAAGGCAACTGCCCCCAACCTGGTAAAGACCGTTGAGAACGGCCGCGTTACCTACAGCCTGCCTCACCAGGCCAAGGTCGTGACCGACTCAGCTGGTACCGCGCTGTTCCTTGAATACAAGGGCCGCAAGGTAGCGGACGTCTAAAACAGTGTTCCCTTCCCGGTGCGGTCAGCCGGACCGGGAGTCGAATACTGCTTTTCGGGTCAAAACCAAAAAGTGAAGAATACTGAAGAGCTTTTGAAGCGTCTCGGTGTCGATATCGACGCCGGGACGCTTCGTCTTGCACTCACACACCGTTCCTACGCTTACGAGCAGGGCGGCATCCCCACGAACGAACGCCTGGAGTTCCTGGGCGACTCCATCCTGGGCTTCTCCGTGACCGACGCGCTGTACCGGGACAACCCGGACCTGTCCGAGGGCGAGCTGGCCAAGCGCCGCTCCGCCGTCGTCAGCACGCGCGCCCTGGCCGGCGTTGCCCGCGAACTTGAACTGGGCCAGTACATCCTGCTGGGCCAGGGCGAAAAGCTGACCAACGGCCGGGACAAGTCCTCCATTCTGGCGGATACCACCGAAGCCGTGATCGGCGCCGTCTACCTCTGCCATGGGATTGAAACCGCCCGTGCCATGGTGATGCGCCTGATCGGCCCGCTGCTGCGCAACGCCGACGCCCTTGGTGCCGGCACCGATTGGAAGACCAGCATCCAGGAGATCGCAGCAGCTAGGAAGCTCGGCGACATTGAATACAAGGTCACCGGATCTGGTCCCGACCACTCCCGCAGCTTCGTTGCCGTGCTTCACATCGGCGAGAAGCCCTACGGAAGCGGCGTGGGCCATTCCAAGAAGGAAGCGGAGCAGGAAGCTGCCGCCGCCACCTGGAAGATGATCTGCCCCTCGGGTTCCACGGCCGCCGGAGCCTAGCTCCGTGCCCGAACTGCCCGAAGTGGAAGTGGTCCGCCGCGGACTGGCCTCATGGGTCCGCGGCCGGACCATCACCGGCGTCGATATCCTCGACCCGCGCTCCGTGCGCCGCCATGCGGCCGGTCCCGAAGATCTGCGCGGCAACCTCGAAGGCGCCGTGGTCACCGATGTGGTGCGCCGCGGCAAATTCCTGTGGATGCCGCTGCTTGAGGATCCCGCCTCCCCTCCTGTATCCCCTCCCTCCGCGGACCCGCACGACGACGGCGTCCCCCGGCTGGCGCTGATGGCGCACCTAGGCATGAGCGGGCAGCTGCTCATGGAAGACCCGCACCTGCCGGATGAGAAACACCTCAAGGTCCGCTTCCGCCTGAGCCCCGCCGTGTCCGCCGACGGAACCCCGATGCCTGCAGAACTGCGCTTCGTGGATCAGCGGATCTTCGGGGGAGTCTTCCTCACTGATCTGCTGCCGACCCCTGACGGTGCTCCCGGCGGCCTGTCCGAAACCGAGCTGCCGCTGATTCCCGAAGAAGCGGCCCATATTGCCCGGGATCCGCTGGATCCGGCGTTCTCCTTTGACGAGTTCTACGCCCGGTTGCGTAAGCGCCGCACCGGCATCAAGCGCGCCCTGCTGGACCAGGGGCTGGTTTCCGGTGTCGGGAACATCTACGCGGATGAGTCCCTCTGGGCCGCGAAGCTGCATTTTGCCCGGCCCACCGACACCATGCGCCGTGCCGACGCGCTGCGCCTGATTGAGTCGGCCCGCGACGTCATGACCCGGGCGCTGGCCGCAGGCGGAACGAGCTTTGACTCCCTGTACGTGAACGTCAACGGTGCATCCGGTTACTTCTCGCGGTCCCTGAACGCCTACGGACGTGAAGGCGAACCCTGTCCCCGGTGCGCTGCTGCAGGACTCTCCACCCTGATCCGACGCGATTCTTTCATGAACCGTTCCTCGTACAGCTGCCCGGTTTGTCAGCCCCGGCCGCGGAACGGGCGCTGGTAAGGGATTTTCCCGGCTGCGGCGGGGTCCGGTGAGTGCTGATTGGCGCCGGTGCGAGGACCAGCCGTTTGTTGTACAGATAACGTGCTTATCCTCGCGGCTTAGGGCCGTTACCTGTACAACGAACGCCGCGCTGGGCCCGATGGGGCCGTTACCTGTACAACGAACGCCGCGCTGGGCCGGTTTGGACCCCGCCCGCACCTGGTGTCAGCTCGGGGGTCTGGCCTGCGGGCGGATTCGCTCTGCGTACATCAGGTCTGCTGACTTCTCCCCGTTCTCAACTGCCTCACCTGGACACGGGAAATCGCCGAAGTCCCCGCACGCCTAAGCTGCCGGCCCGATCCTTCGTGCAGATAACGGCGTGTGGAAAAATCCTTCGTGCAGATTCGGGGCTTAAACCGTCCAAACCGGCCGAATGAGCCCGTTATGTGTACGAAGGATTCTGGGCGAGGCTGAATGAGCCCGGTACGTGCACGAAGGAATTCGAGGGAGCCTGAATAAGCCCGTTACGTGCACGAAGGAATTCGGGCAAGCTTGTATGAGCCCCAACCCATCACCAGAGGGACCGACTTAGGCGCCGCGAAGCTCCGCCAGCACGCCGTCGGTGAAGGGCGGCCAGACCTCTGCGGCCCAGGGACCAAAGTCGCGGTCGGTCAGGGCGACGGCGGCAGCCCCGGCGTCGGGGTCCACCCACAGGAACGTGCCGGACTGGCCGAAGTGCCCGAACGTCCGCGGTGAGCTGTTGGCACCGGTCCAGTGGGGGGACTTCGAATTGCGGATCTCGAAGCCCAGGCCCCAGTCGTTTTCCTTCTGGCGCCCAAACCCGGGAAGCACCCCCGCCAGACCCGGGAAGACCACCGTGGTTGCTTCCGCAAGACGCCCGGGCGCAGTGAGCACCGGCTGCTGCAGCTCAGCGGCAAACCGGGCCAGATCCGCCACGGTGGACACTGCGCCGGCAGCGGGGGAACCCTCCAGCGCGGTTGAATTCATGCCCAGCGGAACGAACACACCCTCGCGCAGATAATCGGCCGTCGAAATCCCTGTGGCCTCCTCCAGGGTTTCGCCCAGCACTTCAAAGCCCGCATTGGAGTAGAGCCGGCGGGTGCCCGGGGCGAAGCGGACGGTGCGTTCGGCGAAGTCATACCCGCCCGAATGCGCGAGCAGATGCCGGACAGTGGAACCCTCGGGCCCGGCCGGCTGATCCAGTTCCAGCGCCCCTTCATCCAGGGCGACGAGCATGCCGTACGCGGTCAGCAGCTTGGTGACGGAGGCCAGCGGAAAACGCCGCCCGGTGTCGCCGTGCGTGCCGGCCACGGTGCCGTCAGCCAGGACGACGGCGGCGGCAGCGTTCTCCACCGGCCAGTTGTCGATTGCCCTGACGCTGTCCATGAACATCTCCTGCTGTAGATAGGGGTGGAATTACCGTTTAGGCTGCGGTGCCGCCGTAGTGGGCCGCGAGTCGGCGCATGCCGTCCTCCACGGTCACTTCGGGAGTCCAGTCCAGCACGTCGCGGGTGCGGCGCTGGTCAAACCAGTGCGAGGTGGAAAGCTGCTCGGCCAAGAAGCGCGTCATGGGCGGTTCATCGTGAACCAATCCGCGGGTGCCGGCAGCCAGCCAGGCCCGTTCGATGACGGATCCGGCGCCGCGGGCCAGCCAGCCCGGAACGCTCCACGCCGGCGGCGTGACTCCGGCGGCGGTGCAGATGCCGGCCAGTAGTTCTCCCACCGGACGCGGCTGGCCGTTGGTGACTACCAGGGCCTGCCCGTGCGCGTGGTCCATGCGTTCGAGGCCGCGCACAATCGCCGCGGCGGCATTGGCAATGTAGGTGGTGTCGATCAGGGCAGTACCACCGTTGAGCAGGGGAAGTCGGCCGGACCGGGCACGGTCAATAACCCGCTCCACCAGCTGCGTGTCCCCGGGGCCCCAGACAATGTGCGGCCGGATGGCCCCCACGCGGAACGACGGCGAATCCTCCGCCAGGGCAAGCAGCTCGGCCGCAGCCTTGGACTGTGCATAGAATCCGCGTGCGCGCTCCGGATCGGCGGTTCCGGCACCGGCACCGGCAATGGGTTCGCCAAAGTGGGCCACCGAGGGCGAGGAGACAAACACGAAGTCCCGCACACCGGCAGCCTTGGCTGCGTCAATCAGCGTGCGCGTGCCCGTGATGTTGGTGTCCACGAAGTCCTGCCACTCGCCGGTGAAGGAGACCTTCGCGGCCAGGTGCACGACGGCGTCCATCCCCTCCACGGCGCGGCCTGCGGCCGCGGGGTCGGAGACGGAACCGGCAACGGACTCAATCCCGGCAGCCGCATTTCCCGCCGGAGCTGCCGTTCCAGCCGCAGTTCCGGCAGGAGCAGCAGCGGCCATCGGAGTGCGCTGAAGCGTCCGGACCGTGTGGCCCTTTTCCGCCAGCAATCGGGCCACGGCTCCGCCGAGCAGCCCGCTGGCCCCGGTCACCAGGACGCGCCGGGCGGCCGGGGGTGCGGCAGGCCCGGGTACGGAACTCATTTGCGTCCGCCCGTGCCGGGCACCTTGGCGCTTCCGCCGGAGAGGATCGTTTCAGCCCAGCCGGCCAGGGCCGTGCGGTCAATCTTGGAATTGTGCCGGATGTCGGTGGGCATGGCGGGAAGCACCAGCACCGCAGCCAGCTCGAGCCCGGCCCCGGCGGACACAGCGGTCCGCACGTCAGCTGCCAGGTCCTGCGGGGCAGTGCCGGGCCGGCGCACGGGATCTGCCAGTTCCAGCACGGCCACCGGAACCTGGGTTCCGGCAGGGCCAACGCCGACGACGGCGGCACGCCCCACGGCGGCCACTGACTCGGCGGCCTGCTCGGCGGCCACCGGGGTGACCACGCCGTCGGCCGTGGTGAGGATATGCCCCAGGCGGCCCTCCACCCAGAGCCGGCCCTGCTCATCCAGATGCCCGACGTCGCCGGTGCGGTGCCAGCCCGGTAGCGACGAACTCTTGGACTCGGTGATCCAGAGCCGGTCGTAACGGTCCTTGACGTGCGGTGCGGAAACCAGGATTTCACCGGTGAGGCCGGGTTCCACGAGCGGAGTGTCGCCTACGGATCCGTCCGGTGACAGAGCCGCGATGGCCACCTGGGCACCGGAGACCGGCGTACCGACGCAGACACCGTTGCCGGCACCCGCGGCCCGGATTTCCTCCAGGCTGATGTCCGTCACCGGCAGTGCTTCGGTCATTCCGTACGGAGTGTGCAGTTTCGCGTTGGGCGTGAGTTCGGAAACGCGTGCCAGCAGCGGCTCGGGAATGGGTGCGCCGGCCGAAAGCAGCAGTTCCACCCGCTTCAGGGCCTTGCGCTGGTCCGGATCCAGGCCCCCGGATGTAGCCAGCACGTTGGCCAGGGCTGCCGGGGACGCGAACACCGTGGTGGCACCCACGGCGGCAGCGGCGTCGGCCAGTGCCGCGGCCGTGAGCGTCCGAGGTGACGTGACATCCATGTCAGGGGTCACCGAGGTGGCGCCCAGCGCCGGACCCAGGAGGGCAAACGGTGCAAACCCGGCTACCAGCGAGGTGCCGGCCTCCAGGTTGTAGGTGTTCTTCAGGGCGTCACGCATGGCCGTGAGCTGGCGGTGCGTGTAGACCACGCCCTTGGCCGGCCCGGTGGATCCGGAAGTGAAGAGCACGGCGGCATCTGCATCGGGATCGGTGTGCAGCATCGGCACGTCGCTGTTCTCACCGGCGGCGATCAGCTCGGGTACCGAGTGCTTGACACCCAGGAGGCGGGCCTTGAGGGGGGAGAGCGTTTCAGCGCTGATCCGGATACCCGGCCAGCCAAAGGCCTTGGCGCCGATTAGGGCGCGCTCGATACCGACAATGTAGGCCGGCCCGGCGCCCTTGATGGCACGTCCCATGCCCTTTGTGCCCAGCCCGGCGTCGGCAACCACAATCACTGCGCCCAGACGCAGGCAGGCGTAAATCAGGGAGGTCAGTTCAATTCCCGGCGGAACAAGCAGGTTCACGCGGTCCCCGGCTTTGACGCCGGCGGCGGACAGGCCGGCGGCGAGGCGGTTCACGCGTGTGGCAAGCTCGGCCCAGGACAGGGTGGACGGGGCGCTGCCGGCGGGGGAGCCCAGCGGCGCCATGTCGACGACGGCGGCTGAGGAGTCGTCGTCGCGCTCGTCCAGTTCGGCAAGCATGGGCCGGAAAACGGAGAGTCCGGCGGTGTCCCGGCTGCGGATCTCCCGGTTTTCTGTGCCCGGGCCCTTCTCCAGCCAGCTGAAGACGGGGGCGGTGATGTCCACGTCCTCCGGCAGCAGGTGGCTGGCGCCCTCGAAGCGGTGCACGTCCGCGTTGGGCAGGCGGTCCATCAGATCCCGCAGGTAACGGTCGGAGAAGACCGGATCCTT
This sequence comes from Arthrobacter sp. NPDC097144, assembly GCF_044762205.1. Lineage (NCBI taxonomy): Bacteria > Bacillati > Actinomycetota > Actinomycetes > Micrococcales > Micrococcaceae > Arthrobacter > Arthrobacter sp. NPDC097144. Next base: position 55,654 of record NZ_JBIWDW010000002.1, read on the forward strand.
GGGGCCCCACAGCAGGAGGGCGGGTACGTTCAGGCGCTTGATTCCCTCGGCCACCCGGTTCAGGGTGCGCCAGCTTGGATGGGTGGACTCGGGAGGAATGTCGGCAACGAAGTTCGCTACGCCGGCCCGGCGGGCCGCGCTGCGGTACGGCGCTGCGAAGGCTTTCCGCACGTCCGGAGCCAGCGCGGGTGTGGCCAGGGAATGGGTGACGCGGATGAAGGCATCGGTGGTTTGGGTGCCCCAGCCGTGGACGGCGGGATGCAGGGCCAGCTGCAGGGCCGGCGGAACGTTGAATCCGGCCGGGTGCACTGCGGTGTTGGTCAGGATGATGCCGGCGAGAGAGCTGCGGTGCTTCAGCGCCCAGCCCAGGGAAATGATGCCGCCCCAGTCGTGGCCGACGGTGATGACTTTGCCGGTCAGGTTCAACTCATCGGTGAGGTTCCCGAGGTCGGTGATCCGGTCCTCAAGACGCCGGAAGACGCCGGTGCGGGCCGAGAAACCCATGTCCAGCTGGTCCACGGCGATGACCCGCCACGGCTTTTCCGCTGTGGCGCCTGCGGCCAGCAGGCTGCGCCAGAGGTAGGACCAGGTGGGGTTGCCGTGCACGCACAGCAGGGTGCCGGCCGGCTCGACGCCGCGGGCTTCGAGGTCCGCGCCGTTGTCCAGCACATGCCACTTGTGGACGGTCCCGGGACGGTCAACTGCCGCCGTCGAAGGCACCTGGACAAAGGAAGACCAGGATTCATCAACGCCGGGCCAAAGCTCCGCTACCACGCAATCTCCATCATCGTGGTGTTCAGGCCCGAGCCCACGCCCATGCACAGCACCCGGTCACCGGGGTTCAGTGTGCGGGCTTCCTGGGCCAGGGTCATCGGCAGCGATGCCGGTCCCACATTGCCCCAGCGCGGGAACGTGATGGGCACCCGTTCGCGGACCAGGTCCACCGCCTTGATGATGGCGTTGGTGTAGGAGTTGGAGACCTGGTGGGTGACGTAGCGGTCCATGGAACGCCAGTTCCATCCCTGGTCCTCATGGGCCTCGTTCCAGGCGTCCACCACGAGTTCCAGGCCGCCGTCCAGCAGGCCCTTGGTGTCGGTGTACATGCCGTCCACGCCGCCAACGCACAGTTCATGGTGCTGCGTGCCGGCACGGGAAACACCGCCCACAATGCGGTGCGAGCCCGGGTGCTCGTCTGCCCGGCCGATGACCGCGGCGGCGGCGCCCGAGCCCAGGGTCAGCGTCGCGAACTCGCGCAGGTAGTCCTGGCGCGTGGAGTCCGGGCTGTTCAGGCGAGAGAAGGTGGCTTCCTGCGTGCCCTGCGCATCTTCGCCGGCCACGATCAGGGCGTACTTGATCTGCCCGGACTCGATCATGTTGGCCGCCATGGTGATGCCGTTAACGAAGCCCAGGCAGGCATTGGCCAGGTCAAAGTTCAGGGCGGAGGAGGGCAGCCCCAGCTGGTGGTGGATCTTCACCGCCACGGAGGGCTCAAGATTGCGCCGGGTCACCGAGGTGTTGATGAGCAGTCCGATTTCCGAGGGCTCCACCCCGGCTTCGGCAATCGCCTTGGCGCCCGCTTCGATGGCGGCGTCGTCGAATTCGGTGCCCGGCGCCCACCAGCGGCGTTCGCTGACGCCTGCCACCCGTTCAAGGAGGCGCTTGGAAAGACGCAGCCGTTTGAGGGACGGTGCCAGCCGTTCGTCAAATTCAGCTGAGGTCATAACCACCGGAGCTTCAACGCTGGTAACGCTGAGAAGAGCCGTGTTGTTGTGCTGGAAGTTGAAGTTCCCGGTCAAAATGCCTGCCTTGTCTCCTGCTGAAGTGATCACACCTGCCGGCTGGGGAAAGCCTGGCTTCACGTCTTGATTCACTTGTTCCTTAGAGAATCCTACGTTCCCTGTGAGGCCGAAGGGACGCACCGGGCGGGATTACGCTCTGCGAGTACTGCAGTTAAGTCTCAGGCACCAAGTAGATTGAGGGAATCACCCAACAGCAGGAAAGATTGGCCGCCCGTGCATTTGAAGACGCTGACCATGCGTGGATTTAAGTCCTTCGCATCAGCCACCACCTTCGAGTTTGAACCCGGAGTTACCGCTGTCGTGGGGCCCAACGGGTCCGGGAAATCCAACGTGGTGGACGCCTTGGCCTGGGTCATGGGTGAGCAGGGAGCCAAGACTCTGCGCGGCGGAAAAATGGAAGACGTCATTTTTGCCGGTACCAGCGGCCGGCCGGCCCTGGGCCGCGCGCAGGTCTCGCTCACCATTGACAATGCCGACGGTGCCCTGCCGATCGAATACTCGGAAGTCACCATTTCCCGGACCCTGTTCCGCTCCGGCGGGTCCGAATATGCCATCAACGGCGCCCCCGCCCGGCTGCTCGATATTCAGGAACTGCTCTCGGATTCCGGACTGGGCCGCGAGATGCATGTCATAGTGGGCCAGGGCCAGCTGGACCGGATCCTGCACGCCGGTGCCGCGGAGCGCCGGGGTTTCATCGAAGAGGCCGCCGGCATCCTTAAGCACCGCCGCCGGCGTGAGAAAACCGTCCGGAAGCTCGACGCCATGCAGGCCAACCTTGCCCGGCTGACGGACCTGACCTCGGAGCTGCGGAGCCAGCTGGGCCCGCTGGGCAAGCAGGCTGCCGTTGCCCGCCGTGCCCGCACCGTGCAGCAGGACGCCCGGGATGCACGGGCCCGGCTGCTCGCCGATGACCTGGTGGCCCTGACCGGTTCCCTGGCCCGGGACGCTGCGCAGGAACAGGAACTGCTGGCCCGCCGCGACGCCGCCGCTGCCGCCCTGGCCGCCGCCCGGTCCCGGCAGGCCGAACTGGAAACCCTGGCCGCCCGGGCCACCCCGCAGGTCAACGCCGCCCGGGACGCCTGGTACGCACTCTCCACCCAGCGCGAACGGTTCACGTCCCTGGCCGCCCTGGCACAGGAGCGACGCCGCCTGCTGGGATCCTCGGAACACCGTGAAGACACCGGCACCGATCCGGAACGGCTGCAGGCTTCCGCCCAGCGGGTCCGGGCCGAGGCAGCCGTCCTGCAGGAAACCATCGAGGAACGCCGCAGGGTCCTGGCCGGCGCCGAGGAACTCCGTGCGGCGGCTGAAGAGGCTGCCGCCGCCGAAGAACAGCGGCTGGCCGCCGTCCTCCGCGCGGCAGCGGACCGCCGTGAAGGCCTGGCCCGGATAGCCGGCGCCGTGGGCTCGGCCCGGTCCCGGGTGGATGCCGCGGAAGCGGAACTGGGCAGGCTGCGCGCCTCCATCAGCGCCGGTGAAGAACGGCGCCGGATCGCCCAGCAGGAATTCACTGCCCTGGAGAACTCCGCGGCGGGAGCGGAGGAAGGCGAGGAAGGCCTCGACGCCGAGTACGGGGATGCGGTGGCCGAGCTGAACGCCGCTGTTGCCGCACTGGAGGAGCTGCGCCGCACTAAGCAGGATGCCGAACGCGAACGTGAGACCCTGACTGCCCGCCGGGATGCCCTGCGGGTGGGACTGGACCAGCGCGACGGATCCGCCGTGCTGCTGGACGCCGGAGTGGAGGGCGTGCTGGCGCCGTTGGCGGCACTGCTCACCGTCCGGCCCGGCTGCGAACGTGCAGTTACGGCGGCCCTGGGAACTGCTGCGTCCGCCGTGGCGGTTTCCGATCTCTCCGCTGCGGTTGGCGCCCTGACACACCTCAGGGAGGCCGACGGCGGGCAGGTGGACCTGGTGCTGGCATCGGGGCCGGATTCCGTGCTTTCCGCAGACACCTCTTCCGAACGCCCGGAGTCCGGGCGCTCCGATCTTCCCGCCGGGGCCATCTGGGCGGCCGACGCAGCTCAGGCACCGGCGGAACTGCGGCAGACCCTGGGCCGGCTGCTGGACGGCGCGGCCATTGTGCCTTCCCTGACTGAGGCGGCCGCCCTGCTGCGCGAACACCCCGGCCTGACCGCTGTAACCTCCGGCGGTGAAGTCCTCTCGGTCTTCGCCGGCCGAGGCGGGTCCTCGTCGGCTCCCGGACTGCTTGAGCTGCAGGCAGCGGTGGAAGAAACCGAAACGCGCATCCGGGCCGCTGCCGCCCGTTCCGAGCAGGCGGGGTTTGCCCTGTCCGGGGCAGCGGGCCGCCGGAACGCAGCCCAAAAGCGCGCCGATGCCGCCCTCGCCGCGCTGCATGACTCGGATGCCCGGCTGGCCGCCGTCGCCGAACGGCTCGGGTCCCTGGGGTCCGCCCTGCGTTCGGCTGTGGGCGAGTCGGAACGGCTGAAGCAGCTGGTGTCCGCGGCCGAAGCCAACCTCGCTGCGGAACAGGAAGCCCTGTCCGCTGCCGCAGCACGGCTCGCCGCAGCGGACAACACCCCGGCGGAAGCGGAACCGTCCACCGAACAGCGTGAGGCGCTTGCACGTGCCGCCGCGGCTGCCCGCCGGGCGGAAACCGACGCGAGGCTGGCCCTGCGGTCCGCCGAGGAACAGCACAAAGCCGTGGCCGGCAGGGCAGCCGGGCTGGAACGGGCCGCGGACAGCGAACGTCGGGCCAGGGCGGCAGCGGAGGTGCGCGCCCGGCGTCGCGCCGTGCAGGCGGCCAAAGCGGCGGCCGTGGAGCATGCTGCCCGGACTGTGCTGGGGTTCCTGGATGTTTCGCTGGCGGCGGCAGCGGCTGAGCGGGACCACGCGGAGGCCGTGCGCACCGCCTGGGACGAGGAATTGGCCGGTGTCCGCACCGCAGCAGCCGATGCTTCGGCTGAGGTGGCCCGGCTGACCGATTCCGTGCACCGGGACGAGCTGATCCGCGCCCAGCAGCAGTTGCGTGTGGAGGCGCTGGAAGCACGCGTGATTGAGGAACTGGGCCTGACACCGGAGCATTTGGTGGCTGAGTTCGGTCCGGACCAGCCGGTTCCGGTGCCCGTCGGCCCTGCCGCGGGAAGCCCCGGGGATAAGTGGGCGGCCCTGCACGCGCCGGTGGATGAGGAGGGGAACCCGCTCACCACCGGGGTTCCCTATGACCGGGCCGTCCAGGAGAAGCGGCTGAAGCAGGCCGAGCGGGACCTTGCTGCCCTGGGCCGGGTCAATCCGCTGGCCCTGGAAGAGTTCGCTGCCCTGGAGGAGCGGCACACCTTCCTCAGCACCCAGCTGGAGGACCTCAAAGCCACCCGCCGCGACCTGCTGGACATCATCAAGGACGTGGACCGGAAGGTGGAGGAAGTCTTTACCGCGGCCTACCGGGACACCGCCGACCAGTTTGAGCGCGTATTCGCCACCCTCTTCCCGGGCGGCGAAGGCCGGCTGGTCCTGACCGATCCCGAGGATATGCTCAGCACCGGCATCGAGATCCAGGCCCGCCCGGCCGGCAAGCGGATCAAGCGGCTGTCCCTGCTGTCCGGCGGTGAGCGCTCGCTGACCGCGGTGGCCCTGCTGGTGGCGATCTTCAAGGCCCGCCCCTCGCCGTTCTACGTAATGGACGAGGTGGAAGCTGCGCTGGATGACACCAACCTCGGGCGGCTGATCACCATTTTCGAAGAGCTCAAGGAATCCAGCCAGCTGATTGTCATCACGCACCAGAAGCGCACCATGGAAGTGGCCGACGCTCTGTACGGGGTGACGATGCAGGGCGACGGGGTGTCCACCGTGATCAGCCAGCGACTGGACAAGACTGCCGACCCTGCCCGCTGACTTACCTCCGGCCGAGAGCCGAGCTCGTGTCCCTTACCCCGGCCGAGAACCGAGCTCGTGCCGGAATCCGCGGTGGAGAACGGCCCGAGCTCGACTCTCGATGCTCCTACCGGGCGTAGCGGCGCACAAAGTTCCGCAGGATCAGCGGCGGCAGGCTGACGTCGGCGCCGCGCACGGATGCCTTGACGGCGTCGGCTTCCTCCGGCGGGAAGTAGCCGGCGTGCCGGTACACGGTGATGCGGGTCAGCAGGCCCGGAACATCCAGCTCGGGATGGAACTGCGTGGCATAGAGGTTCTCCTTGATCCGGAACATCTGCACCGGGCAGGAGGAAGAACCGGCGAGGTTCACCGCGTTGGGCGGCAGCACGGACACGGCCTCGCGGTGGCCCACAAACGCGGTGAAGGAATCCGGAACACCGTCCAACAGCGGATCCTGCCGCCCCTCACCGGTGAGCTTGATCTCCACGGCGCCGATGGCCTCGCCGAACTGCCGGTCCACAATTCCGCCCTGGTGCCGGCCGAGGGTTCCCACGCCGTAGCAGGCGCCCAGGAACGGGAAGTCCTGCTCGACGACGTCGTCCAACAGCCTGCCCAGCTCACTTTCCACCCGCAGCTGCAAATCCGATTTGGAACTGTCCGGATCGCTGGCATTGAAGGGGCTGCCGCTGACAATAATGCCGCTGTAGTCCGTCAGATCGATGCGGGGCAGGGGACCGGCCTCCAGCCGGACACGGTGCAGCTGATCCGGCTCCAGGTTTCCAAAACGGAGGAACGCCTCATATTCTTCGGCGGCGGCGTCGTCTTCGGCCCGGGAGGCCAGCAGGAGGAAAGGCTTCATTCCTCGATCGTAGTGCGGTTGGGACCCGCTTGCGTGTCAGGCGTCACGGCCGGGGGTGCGGCACTTTCCTGGGGCTGCAACGTTTCGCGGCCACCGATCCAGGCAAAGCACGCCATGACCGCAATGGCTCCGGTCACGCCGAAGGCCCAGTTGAAGCCCAGCGAGTCGGCCAGCAGCCCGGCCAGGATGGGTCCCACAATGGCACCGCTGTCACTGGCCATCTGGAAGGTGGCGAGCACCTTGCCGCCGCTGCGGTCATTGCCCACCACATCGCCGACGGCGGCCTGCTGTGCCGGGTTCAGCAGCCCGGTACCCATGCCGGCAATTACCGAGACCACCAGGAACATGGGCACATTGGTGCTGAAACCGATGGCGGCTGTGGCCGCGGCGTTCACCGCCAGCCCGGTGATGACCATCGGCCGCCGGCCCCAGCTGTCAGCAAGCCGGCCGGAGAACGTCAGGACAACTGCGGTGCCGAGGGCAAAAGCGGTCAGGGAGATGCCGGCGATTTCCGGGCCGGCAGACAGGGCCGCGGCGGCGAAAAGCGGCAGCAGCGAGTTGCGCACGCCAAACGAGGACCAGCCGTTGGCGAAGCTTGAGGCCAGTGCGGCCCGGTAGGCGGAGTCGCCCAGTGCTTCACGGACGGTGAGCACCGGACGGGCAGCGGGCTTGGGCTCACCGCTGGCCAGCCGGGCGTCCTTGAGCTGGAGGGCGACGACGGCGGCAGCCACCACCAGCGCGCCCGCGTAGACCAGGAACGGAACGCGCAGCCCGAACCCGGCCATGAGCCCGCCCGCAAGGGGCCCGGCAATATTGCCCAGCAGGAATGAGGAGGCATAGGCGCTGGACACCCGGCCGCGCACGGCAGGTTTGGTCAGCCGGATGATCAGCGCCATGGCCGAGATGGTGAACATGGTGGAGCCGATGCCGCCCAGCCCGCGGAAGACCAGCAGCTGCCAGTAACTTCCCGCGAAGGCACACGCTCCGGTGGAGGCGGCAACGATCAGCAGCCCGGCAATGTAGACCGGGCGCTCGCCGAACTTCTCCAGCAGGGCCCCGCCGGCCGGCGCGAAAACCAGCCGGGTAAAGGCAAAAGCGCTGACGATCACCGAGGACGCGGCAATGCCCACATCGAAGCTCTGGGCAAACTGCGGCAGTACCGGGGCCACCAGGCCGAAACCCAGGGCAATGACAAACGCCGCAGCAATAAGGACTTTGATTTCCCGCGGAATCGCGAGACGGGGTGCTCGAACCATGATGCTCTGATTCTCTCAGACAGGTGCCGCTCCCGGGCGCGGCTCGCCGCCGACCTCAAACGGACCGGCGGGAGGGCCGGTCAGGCCATGCGGCGGCTGCCGGGCGGGTGCCCGGAAACATACCGGTGTGACATGCTAAAGAGCGTGAATGAGACTCTTGCGATTGTGATCTATGTGGTCATCGCCCTTGCCGTAGTCGGTTCCGTGGCAGCCCTGCTGGTCCGGACCCGACGAACCCCCAAGGGCATGTATCCCACCACCCGAGACGCCAATGATCCGGTCACCGGATCAGGTGCCCACGCCGCCGGGACGGACGTGCTGGACGCGCCCCCGGCGCAGACCGACGTCGTCGTGCCCGACGACCTCCGGGACCTGGACGCCGCTGCAGCGCCGGCCCCCGAGGCTCCGGCGCTGGAAACCCCCGACCCGGTACAGGGCCGCCTGGCCCGCCTGCGCGCGCGCCTGGCCAAGTCCAACAATGCGCTGGGCAAGGCGCTGCTGGCGCTGCTGGCCAGTGACAAGATTGATGAAGATGTCTGGGACGAGATTGAGGAAACGCTGCTCCTGGCGGACCTCGGGACCGAACCGACCATGGAACTGGTGGACGCCCTGCGCGAGCGGGTCAAGATTTCCGGCAGCCGGGACCCGGAGGAAGTGCACCGGATGCTCCGCGAGGAGCTCATCAAGCTCGTGGATCCGACCATGGACCGCTCACTGGCCACTGCCCGGCATGCCGACAAGCCCGCCGTCGTCATGGTGGTGGGCGTGAACGGCGTCGGCAAGACCACCACGGTGGGCAAGCTGGCCCGCGTCCTGGTGGCCGAGGACAAGGACGTGCTCCTGGGCGCTGCCGATACCTTCCGCGCCGCCGCCGCCGAGCAGCTGGCCACCTGGGGACAGCGCGTGGGCGTACCCACCGTCAAGTCCGACGTCGACGGCGCCGACCCCGCCTCCGTGGCCTTCGAGGCCGTGAAGGCCGGGATCGACGGCGAAGTGGACGTGGTCCTGATCGACACCGCCGGACGGCTGCAGAACAAGGTCGGCCTGATGGACGAGCTCGGTAAGGTCAAGCGCGTCATTGAAAAGCAGGCCGAGGTGGATGAGGTCCTGCTGGTCCTGGACGCCACCACGGGCCAGAACGGCCTGATGCAGGCCAAGGTATTCTCCGAGGTCGTCAACATCACCGGCATTGTGCTGACCAAGCTGGACGGCACTGCCAAGGGCGGCATCGTCGTCGCGATCCAGCGCACGCTGGGCGTGCCCGTGAAGCTGATCGGCCTGGGCGAGGGTGCCGATGACCTGGCACCGTTCGAAGCCGAGGGCTTTGTGGATGCGCTGCTGAGCTAGGCAGTTCCGCAGCAAAAAAAGGCTCCGCACTTCCGAGAGGAAGTGCGGAGCCTTTTTGGTTGGCCGTTGCCCGCCGCTCCGGGCTCGTTGAACGGGCCCGTGGACCGGGACCGGGAATCCGGGGCCCGGCCCGGCTAGAACGTGAAGTTCAGGACCGTGACGGTGCCGGCGGTCAGGGGGAACGTCTGGGTACTGGACCCGTACGTGAACCCCGGTACGGTCAGCCGTTCGGCAGCCGGGATGCCCTCGGCGGCAGCGCCGTCGATCAGCGTGCCGTCTTCGGCGGTGTAGGAGGTGCCGGTCATCTGGGACATGGTCCCGGTCAGCGCCTTGCCCGGCAGTTCCAGGGTTACCGCGGCCGGAGCGTCCTTTTCGGGATTGTTGTTGTTGACCACCACCACGCTGATGCTTCCGTCCGCGTGCCGCACCGCGTACGGATAGGCGAGCCCGCCGCCGGCGGTGTCCAGCTTGAGGAACTCGCCCGGCGGCATTTCGGCCACCATGGACATGCCGTAGTAGTTGGCGCGCTCATCCACTGCGCCGTCCGGCTGCAGGTACGCGCCGCCGGTGCAGATGGCGGACATGGGCGGTCCGCCCTTGCACGTGATCAGGGAACTGTGGAAGGAGACCCGGGAAATGCCCAGCTGCGCGGCGCTCAGCGCATAGTCGGCGCTCCACAGTGCCGATGCGTGGGTCTTGGTGGTTTCGTTTGACCCCGGGCAGGCCGAGACGCCGGTTTCCGGAATCCATGTTTCCAGGCCTGACTGCAGGGCCGGTTTCATGGCGGCGGCCCGGAAATCGTTGGAATGGTCATGCAACTGCCGGCTGGTCAGGTTGCCCAGGACCGGTTTTCCCAGCGGATCCGCCCCCTCGCAGGATGACAGGGGGTAGTGGTGGAAAGACAGGATTTTCCGCTGCGGCAGCTGCGTCTCGGCGAACGGTCCCCACCAGGTCTGCTCATAGGTGCCCGGTCCCACAATGGGCACTTCGGGAGCGACGGCGTACATGGCTGCGGCGTAGGCCTTCAGCTCGGTCAGGTATTCGGAGATGCCGTAGCCGGAGTCGCGCAGCCCGGTCTTGGCGAACCCGTTGGGCTCGTTGCCCACGGTGATGCCCACCAGGCGATCACCGAAGGCGGCGGCGGCGTACTTGGTCATGTCCGCCGCGCGGGCGGGATCATAATTGCCCAGGTCCACGGTCAGCGCAATCTGCCCGTCCACGGCTTCCAGCAGCGTGTTGACCCGCTCCAAATCAGCGGGTGTCACGGCTCGGACCGGATGGGATTTGTCGCCGGAAAGGTTCCCGGGGATGGCCTCGCCGGCGGAGGTCCAGAAGAAGCGCCGGTCCACGGCGTTTCCGCCAAAGCGCAGCAGCGGCCGGCCGAGTCCGGAAATGGACTCGACCATTTCCGGGTTGTCGCCGGACAGGGAAGGATCCGCCAGATCCGTGGCTTCCAGGGAGAGCCCGATCAGGCCCTCCGGCAGCGACGTACCGGTGGTCTGCGCAGCAACCTTGATGTTCAGCGGCTCCACCGGGGTCTGCGGAGATCCGGCCGGGGGCCCCGCCTGGTTGTAGTAGGTAACCGCCGGAGCCTCAGGCAGGGCTTCAGGAGCAGGGGTCACGGTGAAGGGAGTGCCCGTGGGGGCCGGCTTGGCCTCGCTTGACGCAGCGGGCACCGATGCGGGAGAGGCGTCGTCGTTCATCACCAACGGGGCAACGACGGCGCCGGCAGCCAGCACGGCCGCGAGTGCGGTCCCGGAGATAATCCACTTCTTCTTGTTCTTGCCGGGGTTTCGGTCGGGGCCGCCCTTGGCGGCCAGAGGATCTGGACCGCCCGGTGTCGGATACTGCTCGGGCATAAAGGATTACCTCCGGTAGTGAGACTTAGGGACCATCCTAGCGGCGGGTGCCGCACGGCCAAGTGCTCCCGAAGGGGCGCGAAATGCTGTGGAAACTTTCCTGTTACGGACTTTTTACCGGGGCCCGGGGTTTGTAATGTTCCGGCAACCTGCGCGGGCCGTTGCCGAAACCTTGCCCCGGCAGAGTTCAGTGTGCGGGAAGGGCCCGTGGTTGGTGAAGGGACGTGAAGATGGACTTGTCAGCAGGTCACGTCTGGGTGATGGTTTCGGCGGCACTGGTGCTGCTCATGACGCCCGGAGTGGCATTCTTTTACGGCGGCATGACCCGTGCCAAGGCAGCTCTGAACATGATGATGATGAGCTTTGTGTCCATTGGCCTGGTGGGGGTTGTCTGGGTGCTGTGGGGCTTCTCCATGACCGGCGGCGACGGCGTGGGCGGATTGTTCGGCAATCCCTTCGCCTCCTTCGGTCTTGAGTCGCTCATGGGCTCCGAAGACCTCATCGGCGCCGGATTCGGCGCCACCTTTGCCATCATTACGGTGGCCCTGATCAGCGGAGCCATTGCGGACCGGGCCAAGTTCAGCGCCTGGGTGGTCTTTGTGCCGGTCTGGGTCACCCTTGTCTATTGCCCGATGGCCTTTATGGTGTGGGGCGGCGGGCTGCTGGGCGAAGAGGGAGCGATCGGTTCCGTGGTCGGGGAAGCAATCGATTTTGCCGGCGGCACCGTGGTCCACATCAACGCAGGCGTGGCAGCCCTGGTGCTGGCCCTGATCATCGGCAAGCGCAAGGGCTTCGGCAAGGACCCGAGCCAGCGTCCGCACAACATTCCCTTTGTCATGCTCGGCGCCACGCTGCTGTGGTTCGGCTGGTTCGGTTTCAACGGGGGAGCCGCCGGCACAGCGGAGGAAGCGGGGCTGATCTGGGTGAACACCATGGCCGCTCCGGCTGCCGCGATGGTTGGCTGGCTGCTGGTTGAACAGGTGCGCGACGGGCGCCCGACCTCCCTGGGCGCGGCTTCCGGAATTGTTGCCGGCCTGGTGGCCATCACCCCGGCCTGCGCCAATGTGAGCCCGCTCGGCGCCGTCGGCCTGGGCCTGCTGGCAGGTGTCCTCTCCGCGCTCGCCGTCGGGCTGAAGTACAAGCTCGGCTACGACGATTCCCTGGATGTGGTGGGCGTTCATCTGGTGGCCGGCATCGTGGGCACTCTGGCGCTGGGCTTCATTGCCCTGCCTGTGGACGGCGAGGGAGGCGGCCTGTTCTACGGCGGCGGTTTCGCTCAGCTTGGCGCACAGCTGGCGGCGGCCCTCATCGCGATCATCTTCTCGGCCGTCCTGACTCTGGTGATTGGCCTGGCCATTCACAAGACCATTGGTTTCCGGGTGTCCGAGGAACAGGAAATCAACGGCGTGGACCTGAGCGAACACGCTGAAACCGCTTACGAGTTCGGCGGCCTGGGCATGGGCGGTTCCTTCCGGCCCCTTCCTGAGACCGTCCGCACCGCCCCGAAGGAGAGCGTCAACTCATGAAACTTGTAACCGCCATTGTCCGGCCCGAGAAACTCGACGCCGTCCGCGGGTCCCTGGAAAGCTACGGCGTGCAGGGACTGACTGTCAGCTCCGCCAACGGCTACGGCCGCCAGCGCGGCCACACTGAGGTTTACCGCGGCGCCGAGTACACCGTGGACCTGCTGCCGAAGATCCGCATCGAGGTCCTGGTGGCCAATGAGTGGCTGAACGACATTGTGGATGTGCTGGTCTCCACGGCCAACACGGGCCGGGCCGGGGATGGCAAGGTGTGGGTGGTCAACGTGGAAGAAGCACTCCGGGTGCGTACCGGGGAGCGGGGGGACTCCGCGCTGTAGGTTGTTGCTGCTTCAGCCGCGGGCGGAAAGCAGGAGGGCCCCCTGGGCCGGCCGCGTGATGGCGGCCGGGCCAGGGGTTTTTTCATTACAGTCCCGAGCGGCTGGATTCCCATTCCGCCGGGCCCATGGTCCCGGCGGGGTACGTCTCGAGCGGGACCTCGCCGTCAGCCCATGCCTTTAGTACCGGATCCACGATCCGCCAGCACTCCTCCGCGATGTCCGCGCGCACGGAGACGAGCGGGTCGCCCGAAAGGATGCCGTCAAGCACTTCGCCGTACGGCGTCATCGCCGATTTGTGCATGGGCGCACTGAGTCCGGTGCGCTCCAGCGTGAAGACGTTCTCCGGACCGTTGACGTTCAGCTCCAGTTCCAGCCGGGCCGGGGCGAAGGAAATCCGAAGCCGTGAGGCTTCGCCCGCGGAACCGGTGAATCCGTTGGGCAGGTGGCTCACCGGCTTGAAGGTAATCACGGCTTCCTGCCGGGTTTTGCCCAGGGCCTTGCCCGAGCGCAGGACGAACGGAACACCGGACCAGCGCTCATTGTCGATTCGGATTTCTATTTCTGCCAGCGTCTCCGTCTCCCGGTCCGGATCGACCCCGGACGAATCTGCATAGGCCTCAACTTCTTCGCCGTCGATCTCTCCCGCGGACCACCGTGCGCGGCGCGTACTGCGCTGATAGTCCTCCGGCACACTGGACGCCCGAAGCGTGGCAGCAATCAGGTCCCGCACATCCCGCTGGCCGAGGGTTGCCGGAGCACCCATCGCGATGACCGCCATGGTGTGCAGCAGGTGGCTCTGGATCATGTCGCGCAGGGCGCCGGCGCCGTCGTAGTACTTCGCGCGGCCCTCAAGACCCAGCTTCTCGTCAAAGACAATCTCCACTCGCTCAATATGAAGGTTGTTCCACACCGGCTCCAGGATCCGGTTGGTAAACCGCAGCCCCAGGACATTCATCACCGTGGCCATGCCCAGGAAGTGGTCCACGCGGTACACGTCGCTTTCGGGCAGCAGGTCCGCCAGCAGCCGGTTCAGCTCACGGGCCGAGGCCTCATCGCCGGCAAACGGCTTTTCGAGCACCAGCCGCGTCTCCTCGGGCAGGTCTCCCGGCTTCAGCGCCGCCACGGTGGACTGGGTAACTTCGGGCGGCAGCGCGAAATACACGGCCAGCGGCGTCTTGAGGCCGCGGACGTCGCGGACCAGCCGCTCCGGATCCTTCAGATCCACCTGCAGATAGCTGCCGTTCCGGACAGCGGCATCGATCGCTTCCTTCCCGTCGTCGCCGGCCTCGCTGCGGGCAGCGGCAAAGGACTCTTTCATCAGGTCCTGCCAGGTGCCGTCGTCCCAGTCCCGGGAACCGGAACCGATCACGGTCAGGTCTGCGGGGGCGCGTCCGCTGCCGATCAGCTGGCCCAGCCCCGGCAGCAGCAACCGCTTGGAAAGGTCGCCGGTGCCGCCAAGAATCAAAAGGGTGTGCAGGGAAGAAGATTCATTCATGGCTCCACCCTGCCATCGCGTCCGCGCAACCGGTAAGGGTTTTGCGGAAGATTTCGAACTCGCCTTGGTACCCTTAACAGCTGGGCCTGCCAAACATGGCGAAGATCTGACGAAAGAAGTGCGCGGCACGTGTTCAATTCACTGTCTGACCGGTTGACTACAACCTTCAAGAACCTTCGCGGCAAGGGCCGGCTCACCGAGGCCGACGTCGACGCCACCGTCCGCGAGATCCGCCGGGCGCTGCTGGACGCGGACGTCGCCGTTCCCGTGGTCCGTGCCTTCACCGCATCCGTGAAGGAACGCGCCCTCGGCCTTGAGGTGTCCCAGGCACTGAACCCGGGGCAGCAGGTCGTCAAGATTGTCAACGAGGAACTCGTGGGCATCCTCGGCGGCGAGACCCGCCGGCTGCGCCTGGCCAAGAACCCGCCCACGGTCATCATGCTTGCAGGTTTGCAGGGTGCCGGTAAGACCACCCTGGCCGGCAAGCTCTCCAAGCACCTGAAGTCCCAGGGCCACAGCCCGCTGCTGGTTGCCGCCGACCTCCAGCGTCCCAACGCCGTCAAGCAGCTGCAGGTCAACGGCCAGCGCGCCGGCGTGCCGGTCTACGCGCCGCACCCGGGCGTTTCCTCCGAGTTTGAGGCAGCCACCGGTGATCCGGTTTCCGTCGCGCGCCAGGGCATCGAGGAAGCCCGCACCAAGCTGCATGACGTGGTCATTGTGGATACCGCCGGCCGCCTGGGCGTGGACGCCGAACTGATGCAGCAGGCTGCGGACATCCGCGCCGCCATCAATCCCGACGAAGTGCTCTTTGTCATCGACGCCATGATCGGCCAGGACGCCGTCAACACGGCGCAGGCCTTCAACGAAGGCGTGAACTTTACCGGCGTCGTCCTGACCAAGCTCGACGGCGACGCCCGCGGCGGCGCCGCACTGTCCGTGGCGTCCGTGACCGGCAAGCCGATCATGTTCGCCTCCACCGGTGAGGGCCTGACCGACTTTGAGGTCTTCCACCCGGACCGCATGGCCAGCCGCATCCTTGACCTCGGCGACGTCCTGACCCTCATCGAGCAGGCCGAACAGAGCTGGGACAAGGATGAAGCATCCCGGATGGCGAAGAAGTTCGCCGACCAGGAAGACTTCACCCTGGACGATTTCCTCGCCCAGATGCAGCAGATCCGCAAAATGGGCTCCATGAAGAAGATGCTCATGATGATGCCCGGCGCCGCCGGCATGCGTGAGCAGCTGGAAAACTTCGATGAGCGCGAAATCGACCGCGTCGAAGCCATTGTGCGTTCCATGACCCCGCATGAGCGGGTGGCTCCGAAGATCATCAACGGTTCACGCCGTGCCCGCATTGCCCGCGGTTCGGGCGTGCATGTTTCCGAGGTCAACGGCCTGCTGGAGCGTTTTGTGCAGGCGCAGAAGATGATGAAGAAGATGGCCCAGGGCGGCGGCATCCCGGGCATGCCCGGGATGGCCGGCCCCGGCGGTTTCGGCGGCGCACGCAAGAAGCAGCAGGCCGCCAAGGGCAAGAAGAAGGCCAAGTCCGGTAACCCGGCCAAGGCTGCCCAGGAACGTGCCGAGGCGGAAGCACGGCGCGCCGGTGCCCGCAAGGCACTTCCCACGGGCAGTGCGTTCGGCGGCCAGGATGCGGACTTTGATCCGTCCTCGCTGAACCTTCCCAAGGGCTTCGAGAAGTTCCTGGGCAAGTAACAGGAGATGATGCGCACCGCCGGGCTTTGGTCCGGCGGTGCGTGTTTAACGCATCGGCACTTTTACCGCTCCGGCCCCGCGGCGCCGGATAGTGTGAGGGTGCACCGAGGAAGTCCGGTATCAGGGGGAAGAGCAGCGTGGCAGCACAGGGACTAAGCGGCTTTTACGGGTCGGTGTTCAAGCGCAGCACCGTGGCCTTTGTGCTGATCCGGACCAGTGACTGGAGAATTCTGACGCTGCGGACCGGGGCAGGGGACTGGGAGTTTCCCGGCGGCGTCGTGAAAGGCAGCGAAGATCCCCGATCCGCCGCCCGTCGCATGGCGCGCGAGGCGCTGGGATTCCAGTTCGACGTCGGCCGCCTCCTGGTGATGGACTGCGTGCAGGGCAACGCCGGCCAGGGCGATTCCATCGCTTTTGTGTTCGACGGCGGCACGCTGGCAACCTCCGTGACAGGCTTCACCGGGGCCGGCGGCGAGCGGGAAGCCCGGTTTTTCCCGGTCGGGGAATGCCCCGATGTTCTGGGCGGGTCCTCGGCAGTGCGGCTCGGGGCGGCACTGGAAGCACTGGAGCTGGGAACCATGACCGAGCTGGTTAACGGCCGGCAGGTGAGCGGCGAACCCCTGGCACCCCCGGCTTCGCAGCGAATGATGCCGCCCGTTGACGGTTTTTCCGGAGTTCTTGGACGTTAGGGTTTCCGCATGGCAGTGAAACCGGTGGTGCGCAGCGCCGCGGAGAATGACCTGGCCCTGCTGCCCGCCCTGGAGGCCGCCGCGGACACCCTGCTGCATGGGCTGGACGGGCCCGGTTCCGCCCGCGGAACCCTCGGAATCGGTGAGCTCCCGCCGCCGGCCACCTCCGCTGAATTGGCCGCTGCCCGCCACGTCCTGGTGGCCGGGGAGCCGCCGGTTGGGTTCGCCCGCATCGAGGAAGTGGACGGACAGGCCCATCTGGAGCAGCTGTCCGTTTCCCCCGGCGCCGCAGGAGCCGGGCTGGGCCGCCGGCTGGTGAATGCCGCACTGGCCTGGGCCGCAGAGCAGGGATACCGGTCCATGACACTGTGCACATTTTCCGACGTTCCGTTCAATGCCCCCTTCTACCGGACCTGCGGATTTGAGGCGGTCCGGAATCCCGGAGGAGAGCTGGGCCGGCTCCGGGAGCATGAACGGCAGCTCGGACTGGATGCCCTGGGAGAACGCGTCGCAATGCGGTGTGAACTGCGGCGTGAACCGCCGGCCTCTGCGCCGTAATCCGCTCCCGCCGTCGCCGTCCTTTTCCGGCAGCCTTGGATTTACGTGAAGCTTCAAGTAAACTCATTACATGAACCTTCAACTAAACCCAACCGACCTGCTGCCCGCCAACCTGACGATGGGTACAGTGATGCTTCGCGTGGGGGACATGGCGGCCGTTTCCGCCTATTACCGCGGAGCCCTCGGACTGGAAGTGGTCGCGGAGGCCGACGGCGGCCAGTACCTGGGCCGCGGAACCGTCCCCGTGGTTCATCTGGCACCCGCCCCGGGACTCCGCGTGGCATCCCGCGGCGAGGCCGGGCTGTTCCACACCGCCATCCTCTTCGGAACGCAGGCCGACCTGGCGGCCACTGTGGCGGCGGCGGCGCAATACGATCCGGCCGCTTTTGTGGGATCCGCCGATCACCTGGTCAGTGAAGCGTTCTATTTCACCGACCCCGAGGGCAACGGCATCGAGCTGTACTACGACAAGCCCCGGGACACCTGGAACTGGGATGAAACCGCCTCCGGACGTGAGGTTCGCATGGCCTCGCTCGCTCTCTCACCGCAAACCTATTTCCGTGAGCATCTGACCGAGGAGGCGCTCAGCTCGCTGCGCACTGCCGAAGCGGGCGTGGGGCATGTGCACCTGCAGGTCGGGGATACGGCAACGGCGGAAGCGTTTTATGTGGACACGCTGGGCTTCGAACGGACCGCCGGGTTCCACGGCCAGGCACTCTTCGTTTCGGCCGGCGGCTACCACCACCACATGGCCATGAACGTGTGGAACAGCCGCGGCGCCGGACCCCGGAAGGACACCTTGGGCTTGGGGGAGGTGCTGATCAGTGTGCCAACGGCCGACGACGTCGCCGGGCTGGCTGACCGGTTGAAGGTTGCCGGTATCTCCAATCACCACACCGGTACTGAACTGCGGTTCGAGGATCCCTGGCGCAACCGCCTGCGCATCGCCGTCGGCTAATCCCGCCGTTGCCGTACCTTGCTTTCGCCGAGTGTTGAGTTCGCAGCGCTACGATTCGCCGAGTGTTGAGCTCGCAGCGCTACGATTCGTCGAGTGTTGAGCTCGCGCCGGAAAGCATCGCGGAGAAGGCCATCAACGCGACAACCGAAGGGGCAATGCAGCGTTATCCCGACACTCGGCGCGTGATCTGCCCAAGAACTTGCGTGCTGAGCCCGCAGCGGCCGGGGGAGCATCGCCCGCCGCGCCGCCTGTACCGAGTCGCCAAAGATGAACTCATCTGGCACAATGGTCAGGTACTCGATCTGCGTGGCCCCTCTCTCCGCGCATGCATCTTGTCCTTTTTGAACCCCAACGTTATGGCCCGCCCCACGGGAGCAGAAGTACGGGTTCGCCCCATTTCAGATCAGGAGTGACCACAAAAGTGGCCGTAAAGATTCGCCTTAAGCGCCTCGGCAAGAAGTTCTCAGCACACTACCGCGTTGTTGTCATGGATTCCCGTGCCAAGCGCGATGGCCGTGCCATCGAGGAAATCGGACTGTACCGTCCGACCGAGAACCCGTCGTACATCGACATCAAGTCGGACCGTGCCCAGTACTGGCTCGGCGTCGGCGCCCAGCCCACCGAGCAGGTTGCAGTTCTGCTGAAGATCACCGGTGACTGGCAGAAGTTCAAGAACATCGAAGGCCAGGAGGGCACCCTCCAGGTCAAGGCTCCCAAGGAAGCTTTCGTGGCTCCCGAAAAGAAGTCCGTGATTGTTCCCGAGGCCATCACCCCGAAGGCCAAGAAGGACGAGGCTCCCGAAGCTTCCGCAGAGGCTGAGGCTGAGTAACTTGCTGGCCGAAGCGCTGGAGCATCTCGTCCGCGGAATCGTTGACAGTCCTGAGGACGTCAAGGTTTCCGCCAAGAGCAACCGCCGCGGGGAAACCCTCGAGGTGCGAGTTCATCAGGATGATCTGGGCCGCGTCATCGGTCGCCAGGGCCGGACGGCACGTGCATTGCGCACCGTGATCGCCGCCCTCGCGAACGGAGAGCCGGTTCGCGTTGATGTAGTGGATACCGACCGCCGCCGCTGATAACCCGCGGCACGGCCGGACTGCATCAGCAGTTCACAGCACTTTTTCACAGCAGTACCAGTTGAACGCAGTTCACGGCATCCGGCCCCTGCACCAGATAATGGTGGAGGGGCCGGATGTGTTTCCGGGCCCGAAGCTGCCCAACCCCGGCTGCGGCGTTCCGCCGCACCAATACAAGGAGATCTCCCCATGCAGTTACAGGTGGCACGCATCGGCAAGCCGCACGGCATCCGCGGCGAAGTAACCGTCCAAGTCCTGACCGATGCACCCGAAGACCGTTTTGTGCCCGGAACCGAGCTCATCGTCGAGCCTGCTTCCAAGGGCCCGCTCACGGTCATCAGCGCCCGCTGGAACAAAGACATCTTGCTGCTCGGATTCGACGAAGTGGTGGACCGCAACGGCGCCGAGGAACTGCGCGGGGCCATGCTCTCCGTGGATACCGAAGAGCTCGACGGCGAGGATGACGACGAGGGCTGGTACGAGCACGAACTCGTGGGCCTGAAGGCCCGGATCGGCGACGACGTCGTGGGCACCGTCAGCGGCCTGCGCACCCTGACCGTCCAGGACCTGCTGGTCGTGGATGACAATGAGGGCCGCGAGGTGCTGGTTCCCTTCGTGGAAGCCATTGTTCCCGAGGTCAACGTTGAGGACGGCTACGTCCTGCTCACCCCGCCCGCAGGACTCTTTGAACTGAACCTGCCGGAAGACAAGCAGGACAAGCAGGAGAGCGCCGGTAAGGACAAGGACGCTCAGAACGAGGCCGGCCGCTAAGTGCGTATTGATGTAGTCAGCATTTTCCCGGAGTACCTGGCGGCGCTGGACCTGTCGCTGATCGGCAAGGCCCGGCAGGACGGCCTGCTGGATCTTAACGTGCATGACCTGCGGGACTTCACCACGGACCGCCATCGCACCGTGGATGACACTCCCTACGGCGGCGGCGCCGGAATGGTCATGAAGGCCGAACCGTGGGCGCAGGCGCTGGCCTCCGTCGCGGGTGCGGGAAATGACGACGGCGGCAAACGTCCCGTCCTGATTGTCCCCTCGCCCGCCGGAGCGGTGTTCACCCAGGCCATGGCCTATGAGCTCGCTGAAGAACAGCACCTTGTCTTCGCCTGCGGACGGTATGAGGGCATCGACGAGCGCGTGCTGGAATGGGCCGGCGAACGTTTTGACGTCCGTCCGGTCAGCCTCGGCGACTATGTGCTCAACGGGGGAGAGGTTGCTGTCCTGGCGATGGTGGAGGCCATTGGCCGGCTGGTGCCCGGCGTCGTCGGCAATCCCGAGTCGCTGGTGGAGGAATCGCATTCGGACGGGCTGCTGGAGTACCCCGTCTATACCAAGCCCTCGTCCTGGCGGGACCGGAACGTTCCGGACATCCTGCTCAGCGGAAACCACGGCAAAATTGCCCAGTGGCGCCGAGACCAGCAGCTGCAGCGCACCGCAGCCCGCCGTCCCGACCTGCTGGAGAAGATCGATGCGCAGCAGCTGAGCAAGGCGGACCGGGCCGCGCTCCAGGCGCTGGGATACGAAGTGACTGCGGACCGGGTCCTGCGCCGCCCCTGATTGGTGGGGTTAGGTCCGGTATGGCAGAATGGATAACTGTGTCATCTGGGTCCGCACCTGCCACAGGGGGAGCGTGGCCAACAGAATGCACACCGGCAGCCAATCCTCGGCTACGCCGGTCTCATAGCTTCGGCAGCATCTGTGCAGTCCTTCGTGGCCGCACCCTTGTCTGCCGTTACCAAAGTGGATGACCTGTGGCGTTCACCAGGAGTGATAAACAATGCACATCCTAGATTCTGTTGATGCAGCTTCGCTGCGTTCAGACATCCCCGAGTTCCGCGCCGGTGACACGGTCAAGGTTCACGTAAACATCATTGAAGGCAAGAACACCCGTGTTCAGGTCTTCCAGGGCTTCGTCATGAAGCGCCAGGGCGACGGCCTGCGCGAGACCTTCACGGTCCGCAAGGTCAGCTTCGGTGTCGGCGTGGAGCGTACCTTCCCGGTTCACTCCCCGGTCATCGACAAGATCGAACTGGTCTCCAAGGGCGATGTCCGCCGCGCCAAGCTGTACTACATGCGCGATCTGCGCGGCAAGGCAGCCAAGATCAAGGAAAAGCGCGACTTCCGTCCCGCCAAGTAATTTTCTTGATCCACGCAGCATCCGCTTCCGGGGAATCTTCGGATCCTTCCCGGAAGCACACGAAACGCCGGTCCAGGTTTGTGGGCTGGCGTTTCGTGCTATGCGCCCTCGCCGCGGCAGTTGTGCTGGTGGCACTCATCCGCGTTTTTGTCGTGGACATCTACTACATTCCCTCCGAGTCCATGCAGCCGCTGCTGGATCCCGGGGACCGCGTGCTGGTCTCACGCACCGAATACCATTCCGCCGGCATCCAGCGCGGGGACGTGGTGGTCTTTGACGGCCGCGGTTCCCTCGCCCCGCTCAACAACGGCGACGCTGCCCCGGTTGCCGCGGCAAAGTCCCTGGCCCGCTGGGTAGGCCTGGTTGGCAGCGATTCGGTGTACGTGAAGCGCGTGATTGGAATTCCCGGAGACCGCATTACCTGCTGCACAGCGGAGGAACCGCGGCTGCAGGTCAATGGAACTCCCATGGACGAGCCGTACGTTTATCCCGGAGACGATCCAAGCGAGCAGAACTTTGACGTGATAGTTCCCGAAGGGAGACTGTGGCTCCTCGGAGACCACCGCTCACGGTCAGCCGATTCCCGGTCCCTGCTGGGCGCCCCGGGCGGCGGGCTCATTTCCGAGGAACGCGTCATTGGGCGCGCTGCGGCCATCGTGTGGCCGCTGGAGCGCAGTTCGGAAATTGAACGGCTAGAGTTAGGAGCCGAGTGGAACACGGCGAAATAAGAGGACAGCACATGGCTCAGAACGTCCCGGAAGAGCCCAGCCACAGCACCGGACACAACAAGCAACGAGGGTTCGGCGGATGGCTGCGCGAAGTGGCCACCATCATCGTCATCGCGCTGCTGCTCTCCTTCCTGATCAAGACTTTCCTGTTCCGGGCCTTCTACATTCCCTCCGGTTCCATGGAAGAAACCCTGGAAATCAATGACCGGATCTTCGTCAACCTCCTGGTTCCGGAACCTTTTGACCTCAACCGCGGGGACGTCGTCGTCTTCAAGGACACCAAGGGCTGGCTGCCCGAACTCGCCCCGGCCACCGATGGCCCCGGCACCTGGATCCGCGACGCACTGATCTTCGTGGGCCTGGCGCCCGACACCTCCGAACAGCACCTGGTCAAGCGTGTGATCGGCATGGAGGGGGACCACGTCGTCTGCTGCGACGCCGACGGCCGGATCACGGTCAACGGGGAGCCGCTGAACGAGCCTTACATCTACCCCGGGGCAACGCCGTCGGACGTCCCCTTTGACGTGGTGGTACCCGAAGGCAAAGTCTGGGTCATGGGAGACCACCGCAACGCCTCCGCGGATTCACGCGAGCATCTTCAGGGTGAAGGCGGCGGTTTCGTGGATGTAGCGGACATTGAGGGCAAAGCGGCCGTGACAGCCTGGCCGCTGAACCGTGCAGGCTTTGTGGGCAGCTACCCGGACGTCTTCGAAAACGTTCCCGAGCCCTCAGCCTCGGATCCCTCAACCTCCGAGCCGGCCGGTTCCAAGTGACGGCGGCCCCGGCCCGTCCCCGGCCCAAGACGGGCGCCGGCAGCAAGGCCCCCACGCTGCGGCACGAGCGCTCCTTTGCCGCCGTCGGGCACCGGGTGCTGGCCGGATGCGACGAAGTGGGACGCGGAGCGCTGGCCGGCCCGGTCAGCGTGGGGCTGGTGGCTGTGGACCTGGCCACCGTGCGTTCCCTTAAGGGCGTGCGGGACAGCAAGCTGCTCTCCGAAAAGGACCGCGAGATGCTGGTTCCGCAGATCAAGAAATGGGCCCGCAGCTGGGGAGTGGGCCATGCCAGTGCCGCGGAGATTGACCTGCACGGCATCATGGGCGCGCTGCGCCTTGCCGGCACCCGCGCCTGGGACCAGATCCGCGCGGACCTGACCCCCGACGTCGTGCTCCTGGACGGCAACTACAACTGGCTCTCACCCGCTCGCCAGGCCAGCCTTTTTGACCTGCCGGGGAACGACGACGGCGGCTGCCAAGCGCCCGTGCACACCAAGATCAAGGCGGACATGACCTGCCTGAGCGTGGCTGCGGCCAGCGTACTCGCGAAGGTGGAGCGGGACACCATGATGGTGGACTACGCTATGACACATCCTCAGTACGGCTGGGAAGTGAACAAGGGATACGCCACGGTGTCCCATCGGCTGGCGATTGACGAGCACGGGCCCACGCCCCTGCACCGGATGTCCTGGCAGTTGGGGTCGCGTCCGGAAGCGGATACCCGGGACCGTGAAAGCGTCGTTGGGGGATGATGGAACTATGAGTGCCGAAGACCTTGAGAACTATGAAACGGACATGGAGCTGCAGCTCTACCGTGAGTACCGGGACGTGGTGGGACTCTTCAGCTATGTGGTGGAGACCGAGCGCCGGTTCTACCTGGCCAACCACGTGGACCTGCAGGCGCGCTCCGCGGACGGCGAGATCTACTTTGACCTGACCCTGCAGGACGCCTGGGTCTGGGACGTCTACCGCTCGGCAAGGTTCGTCAAGAGCGTCCGGGTGATCACGTTCAAGGACGTGAACGTGGAAGAACTGACCCGCAACGATGACCTGACTGTCCCCAAGCCGGAAGAACTGGCCTAAGCACCCCGCCTACGGCTGGGGCACCGGGCTGGTTGCCTCCGGCAGGCCGGCGGCGACACCCTCCCAGTGCGCCCACGCACCTGCGGGGTACCGCGGATCCCCGGCAGCGAGACTGGACACCCAGCCTTCAACCATCTTTCCCCGGTGTGCCAGGAAATGGGGAACGGCAATAGGCGGCGGAAACCCGTTGCGCCACACCGTCTTGTAGCTGCCGACGTTGCCCGCGTTGGCGGACCACGTGACCACGTCCCAGCCCAAAGCGTCGAAGGCGTGGGCAACGGCCAGGCCCACGGCACGGGACATGAGCCCCTGGCCGCGATATTCCGGAGCGGTAACGAAACCCAGATTTCCCGAGTTTGCCCCCTGAAAGCGCAGGTCAAGGGTTCCGGCGTAGGAACCGTCCGCCTCCAGTGCCCAGGAAATCTCCGCCTCCTGCGGAACGGAAATCGCCGCCACATACTCCGCGGCCATCTCGCGCGTGTAGTCCAGGGGAACGGTGGTCCACTGCCGGGTCCGGGGGTCCACCGACCGGGCGAGGACGGGGTCGATGTCGGCTTCCCGGTGGGGCCGCAGGGTAAGGACGCGGTCCGACAGGACCGGAATGGCGAAAGGCATGGCTCCACCCTAGTGCAGGTGTGAGCAGCATCTCCTAAACTGCTCCAATGGTGCTTCCCGACTCTCCGCTGGCCGGTTATCTCTCCGGCAACCGCAGACTCTATGCGCAGCTGCGTCCGGACGCTGAGTCGCTGGAGCACCTTCGGGAACTGCAGCAGGAACTGGCAGCCCGCCCGGAGGTGAACGACGGCGGCGCACCCCGGTGGATTCCCGAGCGCCAGGTCCACCTGACACTGATCCACTTCGGGAAGGTCCGGGATGTGTATGCCGTCATCTCGGCTGCTGCGGACATTTCCCGGGAGGATTACGAAGAGCTCCTGGCCGTCTATGTCTCGGAGACCGAAGCCGCCATGCCGCAACAGCCCGTTTTGCTGGAGCCGGCCGTTTTGTCCCGGTTCGGCCGGCACGGGCGGACCCTGGTCCTGGAGTATTTTCCGTCCGCGGCACTCCTGCGCTCCCACACGCTGGCCTACGCGGCGCTGGAGACGTTTCTGACCGCCTGCGGGATCCCGGACGTCCCGGCCTTTACCGCTGAGGATCCCAATTTCATGTTTTCCTCGCGGCTGCGCCCCCACATCACGTTGGCCCGGGGGTTCACCGGCACCCTTCCCGCGCCGCAGCTCAGGCAGGACATTTCAGGTGCCGGCCCGCAGCGGGCCGGCCGCAGCATTGCCCCCGCACCCGTCCGGCTGGAGTCCATGCCGGTGGTCTACCCCGGCCTCGACTGACCGGTAAGGGGTCCCTGCTGCCCGGTTCCCTCTCCACCGGTTCCTAGCCAACGGTGCCTGTGTCCTCCACAGGACGGCAGCGGCACCGGGCAGGAGCGGCGCGTCCCCACATAGCCTGCGCCCAGGGTCCCGGTCGGCTCTGTCTTCAGCGACTGTGGCCGTATGAGAGCCAAAGACACCCTGGGCCGGCACGGTGAGCAGCTGGCCGCCGCGTATCTGGCGACAGCCGGAATTGAAGTGATAGACCGCAACTGGCGGTGCCCTGACGGGGAAATAGATCTGGTGGGCATTGACCACGGCACGCTGGTGATCGTGGAGGTGAAAACACGGTCCTCCCTCGACTATGGCCATCCCCTTGAGGCCATCACCGCGGAGAAGCTCGCCCGGCTGTACCTGCTGGCCGGCAAATGGCGGAAAGCGCAGGGACGGCAATATGCCTCGTTTCGTGTGGACGCCGTTTCGATTGTGGACAACGGTGCGGGTAACCCGGTGATCGAACACCTGAGGGAAGTGGCGCTGTGACGCTGGGGCGAACCTACGGGGTGGGGCTCATGGGATTGGACGGCCGCATGGTGGAGGTTGAAGCGGACATCGGGCAGTCGTTGCCCTCATTTGTCCTTTTGGGGCTGCCGGACGCATCCCTGAACGAGGCCAAGGACCGGGTCCGGTCAGCAGCTAAGAACTCGGGCCTGCCGCTGAGCCGCCGCAGGATTACCGTGAACCTGATGCCGGCGGATGTCCACAAGCGGGGCTCCGGGTTCGACCTGGCCATTGTGATGGCAGCCCTTGCCGCTTCGGGAGACATCAGGTGCAGCGGCCGCCGCGTATTCATCGCAGAGCTGGGACTGGACGGCAGGCTTCGGCCGGTGCGCGGGATCCTGCCCGCGGTCATGGCAGCTGTGGACGCGGGGTATCCGGAGATCACCGTTGCCGAAGCGAACGCCGCTGAAGCCTCCCTTGTTCCGGGCGCCGCGGTCAACGGCTTCGGATCGCTCGCAGAAGTGGCTGCCTTCCTCGGTGCGGATCCGGACCGGCTGCTGTTCCCTCCGCAGGACCCGGGAGAGGATTCGTACGCCGCTGACGATGAGCCGCCTGCGGTGCTGGTCCCCGCCCGGGACATGGCTGATGTCGCCGGGCAGTCGGAGGCTCGGTTTGCCGTGGAAGTGGCCGCTGCCGGCGCCCATCACCTGCTGATGACAGGGCCGCCCGGTGCGGGAAAGACGATGCTTGCGGAGCGCCTTCCCGGGCTGCTGCCCGGCCTTTCCGACGCACACGCCATGGAAGTCACGGCAATCCATTCCCTGGTCTGGGGCGGCGGTCCGTGCTCCCAGCTGCTGCGGCGTCCGCCCTTCGAGAGTCCGCACCACACAGCGTCCTCGGCAGCCATCATCGGGGGCGGCTCGGGCATCGCCCGTCCGGGGGCAGCTTCCCGGGCCCACCGCGGCGTGCTCTTCCTCGATGAAGCACCCGAATATGACCGGCGGGTCCTGGATGCCCTGCGCCAGCCGCTGGAAAGCGGAAAAGTTGATCTGCACCGGGCCGCAGGAACCGCCTCCTATCCGGCCCGGTTCCAGCTTGTCCTGGCAGCCAACCCCTGCCCCTGCGGACTGGCCTCGGGGAAGGGAATTGACTGCACCTGCACTGCCCAGCAGCGCCGGCGCTACTTCGGCAGGCTTTCCGGGCCGCTTCTGGACCGCGTGGATTTGCAGCTGACCGTACAGCGGGTTTCCCTGCGGGAACTGGCAGGTGACGGCACGGCGGAACCAAGCGCGGATATCGCCGGACGGGTGGCGGAAGCGCGCAGGGTCCAGCACCAACGGTTGAAGAAGTGGGGGTATGAGGCCAACGCGGAGGTGGCAGGAAACGTGCTGCGGGGCCCCCTGCGCCCGGCACCGCGGGCCACCGCCTCACTTGACCGTGCCATGGAGCGGCAAACGTTGACGGCCCGGGGATATGACCGGGTGCTCCGGGTCGCCTGGAGCATTGCCGACCTCACGGGCCATACGACACCGGACGCAGATGACGTGGGGCAGGCACTGGGATTCCGGCAGCAGGGGGCAGCAGCGTGAACAGCCCCCGGTTGGACCAACTGCTGACCCGGGCCGCCCTGTCCCGGGTGTTTGAACCTTCGGACAACGTGGGCCTGGCACTCGTAGCGGCCGCCGGACCGGTGGATGCCCTTCGGGTGGCCACTGGCAGGGTCCGTGCCGGTGCAGACCTGTCCCGGGAGGTAACCGAAGTGTTGGCCGCTTTCGGTATTCCCGCCTCCGGCAACAGTGTCGCCTCTGCCCTGGAGCGCTGGGCGCCGAGGGTGCAGGATCTGTCACCCGAGCGTGATCTCGCCACGGTTCAACGGCTGGGGGGAGAGCTGCTGATCCCCGAGGACCCCCGCTGGCCGGAGGCGCTGCGCGGACTGGAGCTGGGAATGCCTCTGTGCCTGTGGACCCGGGGGAACCTCAGCCGAGGCATCCCGGAACTTCGCCGGACGGCCGCTGTGGTCGGCTCCCGCGACAGCACGGGGTACGGAGCTTCAGCGGCCGGTGACATTGCAGCAGGCCTCGTGACCCGGGGATGGACGGTGGTGTCCGGCGGGGCATACGGCATAGATGCCCAGGCCCACCGTGCGGCGCTGGCGACCGGCGGCGTCGAACAGATTCCCACTATCGCCGTGATGGCCGGCGGTGTTGACCGCTATTATCCGGCCGGGAACGAGGACCTGCTTCGCGAAGTGGCCCGCTGTGGTCTGCTCCTGTCCGAAGTTCCGCCCGGTTCTTCGCCCACGCGCTGGAGGTTTCTGCAGCGCAACCGGATCATCGCGGCCCTAGGTGCCGTGACGGTTGTCGTTGAAGCGCGCTGGCGGTCGGGGGCATTGAATACTGCGCATCATGCTGCGGCGCTGGGGCGCGAGGTGGGAGCGGTTCCCGGATCGGTATATTCGGCCAACTCGGCAGGCTGCCACCGTCTGCTGCGGGACGGCAGCGCCGTGTGCGTGACGGATGCAGCCGAAGTTATTGAACTGGGCAGCCCCATAGACGCAGCAGATGGGGCTGCGGGGACTGCTCATGAAGGCCCCCGGGCGGTCCATGACGGCCTGACGATCGAAGACATGCTTCTCCTCGACGCCCTTCCGCTGCGTACCGGATCACCCGTGGAAAAGCTCGCCTCTGTTGCCGGGCTTTCGGTTTCCTCCGTCCGGGCGGGCCTGGCCCGCCTGGAGCTGGAAGATCTCGCGGCCCGGGACGGACAGGGCAAGTGGCGTAGGAGCCGCACATGAGCGGCAGCCGGGGCGGTGCGGCAGGTTGCTGCAGAAGCCCGCCGGAGCCGTCCGCTTCCCCTCCCGTACCCCGTCCGCCCCATAGCCCCTTCCGCGTTTTACCCCACAGTTAGGAACCACCGTGCGTATACATAAAAGTGTCGTTACACCCTTGGGAATCTTCACACTCGCCTCTGAGGAGGGAGCCCTGTGCGCAGTTTTCCCCGGGGTGCCGGATCCCGCTGCTGACCACGGGCTGGGCCGTATCGTGGAAGACGGTTTTGAAGAGGCCGAGCTTCAACTCAGCCAGTATTTTGCCGGTCGCCGCTGCTGCTTCGAACTGGATCTGGAGACCAAAGGGACCCCGTTCCAGCGCAGGGTGTGGGCCGAGGTATCCGCCATCCCTTACGGCCAGACCTGCAGTTACAAGGAGCTGGCGATCCGGTTGGGAGACGCTGCCAAGGCGCGCAGCGTGGGGGCCGCCCTTTCGCGGAACCCTTTGAACATTGTCATTCCCACGCACCGCGTGGTTGGATCACGCGGCTCACTCACCGGCTATTCCGCCGGCATCGACTCGAAACGGTTCCTGCTGGAACACGAGGGCTCAGAAAGCACTGCCGCACTGCGCGTTCAGTGTGCCGCCGCTGCCGGTGTGCCTGCTTGAGGACGAGGAATGAAACGAGGACAGTAAAGGGGTGAGACCCTCAAATATTGATCAAGCAGTGAACGCCGGCGTCGATTCAGGCAAACCCCGGCAGCCGGCGGCAGACGCGGGGTCCGTGGCCGCAGTCCCGGCGTGGCCAAGCGAATTCAGCAAGGCACTGCGGGGCTTCAGCCGCTACCTGTCCAGCGAACGGGGACGCTCGGATCACACGGTTCGGGCATACGAGGGTGACATTGCCCAGTTGCTTAACCATGCGCTGGCCGGGGGAGTGCGCACGCTGGGCGGGATCGACCTGGGGGTCCTGCGCGGCTGGCTGGGTGAACTCAGCGCCGCCGGCCTGGCCCGGTCCACTCTGGCCCGGCGCGCGGCTACCGCCCGCAGCTTCACTGGCTGGGCTCTGCGGGAGGAACTCATCAGCACCGACCCGGCGCTGCGGCTTCGTGCGCCGAAGAGGGATAAGACGCTGCCGTCGGTGCTCCGGGCAGGGCAGGTGGGGGAGCTTTTCGAAGCGCTCACAGAAGCTGCGGCTGAGGGTGACCCGTTGGCGGTCCGAAACCGGGCCCTGGTGGAACTCCTGTATGCCACCGGCGTCCGGGTAGGGGAGCTTACGGGACTGGATATTGATGACCTGAATTCGGAGCGCAGGACCCTGACCGTGATCGGCAAGGGGAACAAGGAACGGACCGTTCCTTACGGGCAGCCCGCGGCGGTGGCAGTCGACGACTGGCTGCGCCGCGGCCGGCCGGCCCTGGCCACCGCCGACAGCGGCCCGGCGCTGTTCCTGGGCCAGCGGGGCAGGCGGGTGGACCAGCGGCAGGTGCGGTCGGTGGTTTCCGGGCTCTTCGAGGCGCTGGGTGACACCGGGGCAACGGGCCCGCACGCACTGCGGCATTCGGCGGCAACCCATCTGCTGGACGGAGGGGCGGATCTTCGGGCCGTCCAGGAAATCCTGGGCCATTCCTCGCTGGCTACCACCCAGCTGTACACGCACGTGTCGGTGGACCGGCTCAAGGCAAGCTACCAGCAGGCCCATCCCCGGGCCTGAAGCGGACAAGGCCGGCGGCAGCGGACCCACTCCGTTGCCGGACTTCCCGAAAGGGGGATCACGGCTTATCAGGTGCGGGCACCGGAGGGCATAGGTGATGCCCACAGATATATTGGCGCTATTAGTTAACTTGCGGCACAATAAGGCTAAGTCTGTACCGGATGAGAGTCTCAAGAGAACTGGAACATATCAGCCGAGAAAATTAAGCGCAGTTCGTAAAGTCAGCAAAGCAGAAGCATTTCGCTCGGGTAGCAGGTCGTTGGGGAAGACGTACCTATACCCATGGAGGATGGAATGTCTGTTGTGATGGCTCATGGCGTGTTGTTCATACACTCCGCCCCTTCTGCGTTGTGCCCCCATATCGAGTGGGCCATTGGATCCGTCGTGGAAAAGCGAACGGATCTAAAGTGGACCCCTCAGCCGGCTGCCCCGGGAATGCTGCGCACCGAACTGGAATGGACCGGTGCCCAGGGCACCGGCTCGCTGCTGGCCTCCGCGCTGCGCGGCTGGGCGCACCTGCGCTATGAAGTCACTGAGAACCAGAGCGCCGGCGCTGACGGCAGCCGATGGTGCCACACGCCCGAACTGGGAATCTTCCACGCCACCACCGATGTGCACGGCAACATCATGGTGTCGGAAGACCGCATCCGCTACGCCTATGAGAACGGTGCCGGGGATCCCTCAGCGGTGTATCACGAGCTTTCCCTCGCCCTGGGCGAGGCGTGGGATGACGAATTGGAGCCGTTCAGGCACGCAGCTGACGGCGCAAATGTGCGCTGGCTGCACCAAGTGGGCTGACCGCCGTATTCAAACGGTCCACTCAGCAAAAACAAGAAAAGCCGCGGCAGTTTCCGGAAGGAAACCGCCGCGGCTTTTTGCCGGGCTGTTGAAAACGCCGGGTATTAGTAGCTGCGCAGTGCGATGACTGCGTTGTGCCCGCCGAATCCAAACGAATTGCTCAGGACCACAATGTCGCCGCCGGGAAGGGACCGGGCGGACGTGACAACGTCGAGCGGGATTTCCGGATCCTGATTGTCCAGGTTGATGGTGGCCGGAGCCTGGCGGTCGAAGACGGCCATGGCGGTCATGACCGCCTCCACGGCGCCGGAGGCACCGAGCAGGTGGCCGGTCTGGGACTTGGTGGCTGATACGGCCACGTTGTCCACATGGGATCCCAGGGCAGACTTCAGGGCGGTGTATTCCGGCTTGTCACCCACGGGAGTGGAGGTGGCATGGGCATTGACATGCACCACGTCCTCCGCCTGTGCGCGGGCATCGTACAGGGCCGCCTTCAGGGCGCGGGTGGCGCCCAGGCCCTCGGGATCGGGGGCTGTGATGTGGTAGGCGTCAGCGGTGACTGCCGTGCCGGCCAGCTCGGCGTAGATGCGGGCGCCGCGGGCCAGCGCGTGCTCTTCGGCTTCCAGCACCAGGGCGCCGGCACCTTCACCCATGACAAAACCGTCGCGGTCCTTGTCGTAGGGGCGTGAGGCGCGCTCGGGGTCATCGTTGCGCTTGGACAGCGCCTGCATGGAGGCGAAGGCAGCAAGCGGCATCGGATGGATGGCTGCTTCGGCACCGCCGCAAACGACGACGTCGGCCTTGCCGGAGCGGATCAGCTCCAGGCCCTGGTGCAGGGCCTCCGTGCCGGAGGCGCAGGCGGAAACAGGGGTGTGGGCGCCGGCGCGGGCGCCCAGATCCAAGCTGACGGCGGCGGCGGGGCCGTTGGGCATCAGCATGGGAACGGTCATGGGCAGAACGCGGCGGGGGCCCTTTTCACGCAGGGTGTCCCAGGCGTCCAGCAGGGTCCAGACGCCGCCGATTCCGGTGGCAAAGGAAACGGCCAGGCGGTCGTGGTCAACGTCCTCGATGCCGGAGTCGGCCCAGGCTTCGCGGGCGGACACCACCGCAAACTGGGTGGACGGATCCATGCGCTTGGCCTCGACGCGGGACAGGACCTCGGTGGCGGGAGTGGAGACCCGGGCAGCGAAGGTCACGGGGAGGCTGTACTGGGCTACCCAATCGTCTTCGAGGGTTCGGGCGCCGGCGACACCTTTGAGCGCGTTCTTCCACATGGTGGGGACATCTCCGCCGATGGGCGTAGTGGCACCCAGGCCGGTGATGACTACTTTGCGGGCCATGATTCACTCTCTCGAAAGACGTTGGTGGTGCTGGAAATACATGCGCTGACTCGGCGGCCGCCGCCGGGGAGGCAGCGGCCGCCGGCGGATTACGCCTGAGCTTTGGAAATGAAGTCCACGGCGTCGCCGACGGTCTTCAGGTTCTTGACCTCTTCGTCCGGAATGCGCACGCCGAACTTCTCTTCGGCATTGACGACGATCGTCATCATGGAGATGGAGTCGATGTCCAGGTCGTCGGTGAAGGACTTGTCCAGCTCGACGGATTCGGGGGCCAGACCCGTCTCTTCGTTGACGATCTCGGCGAGGCCGGCCAGGATTTCTTCGTTGCTAGCCATGGTGGCTCCTTTTTTCTCGTGGTACCGGCATAAACCGGCGTGGATGGTCCAACCGCATAGCGGTGTGGTGTGTGGGGCGGACAGGTTACGGAAGAACGATAACCTGCGCGCCGAAGACGAGGCCCGCGCCGAAGCCGATCTGGAGGGACAGCTTGCCGCTGAGCTCCGGGTTTTCGGAAAGCAGGCGGTGCGTTGCCAGCGGGATCGAGGCTGCCGAGGTGTTGCCGGCATCGGCGATGTCGCGGGCGATGATCACGGATTCCGGCAGTTTCAGCTGCTTGGCCATTTCATCGATGATGCGCATGTTGGCCTGGTGCGGGACAAAGGCGCCGAGGTCCTCTGCGGTGACGCCGGCGGCGTCGAGGGCGCGCTGGGCAACCTTCGCCATTTCCCAGACGGCCCAGCGGAACACACTCTGGCCGTCCTGGCGCAGGGTGGGCCACAGCTTGGTGTCACGCTCGGCGACCTCGGCCACGCTCACAGTCTCGCCTTCAGCTTCCGCGGCCAGGGACAGCTCGCGGATGTCAAGCATGGAGTGGGTCATGCCGATGGTGCTGGACTTGCTGCCGTCGGAGCCCCAGACGGACGGGCCGATGCCTGCAGAATCGGACGGACCGATAACGACGGCGCCGGCTCCGTCACCGAGCAGGAAGGAGATGGTGCGCTCCGTGTTGTCGATGAAGTCGGAGAGCTTCTCCACACCGATGACCAGCACATACTCGGCCGCGCCGGAGCGCACCAGGGCGTCCCCCTGGGCAACGCCGTAGCAGTAGCCGGCACAGGCGGCGGATACGTCATAGGCCGGGGCGGGGGCGGCGCCGAGCAGATGCGCGATTTCGGCGGCCGCTGACGGGGTGGCAAACGGGTGGGTCACCGTGGAAACGATGACGGCGCCAAGCTGGGAGCCGTCGATTCCGGCGCTCTGCAGGGCTTCGCGTCCGGCGGCTTCGGCCATGTCGACAACCGAGGTTCCCTTGTCCGCGCGGTGCCGGGTGATGATTCCGGTCCGCTGGCGGATCCATTCATCGGAGGAATCGATCCACTGGCACACGTCTTCGTTGCTGACGATGACGTCGGGACGGAATGCGCCAATGCCGTGAATACGGCTGAACTCGTGGACGGGGGACTGCTTCAGGGTGGGCGTGCTCACGCGTTACCTTCTCCGGTGGTGGTTGCTGCTGTTGCTGCGGCGGACGCGGGGGAGTGTTCGGCAATGAACTCCCGGGCGGCGTCGAGATCTTCGGGGGACTTCAGGGCCAGCGTCGGCAGGCCCTTGAGGCCGCGGCGGGCCAGTCCGGTGAGCGTACCTGCCGGCGGCAGTTCCAGCATGCCGGTCACGCCCATGGCCGCCATGGATTCCATGCACAGGTCCCAGCGCACCGGCCGGGAAACCTGGCTGATCAGGCTGTCCAGGTTGGCTTCGCCGGAAACGACGGCGGCGCCGTCGTAGTTGGAGAGCAGCGTCGGCCGGGGCGCGGCGGGACGCAGCTGCGGGCGGAGGCTCTCCAGGACGCTGACGGCGGGCGCCATGTGCGTGGTGTGGAAAGCGCCGGCAACCTTCAGCGGGATGACGCGGGCCTTGGCCGGCGGAGCGGCGGCAAGAGCGGCGAGCTGGTCCAGGGTGCCGGCGGCGACGGTCTGCCCGCCTCCGTTGGCGTTGGCGGCGGTGAGGCCGTTGGCTGCCAGCACGGCGGCCACTTCCTCGGGGTCCCCGCCCAGGACGGCGCTCATGCCGGTGGGTGTCTCGGCGGCAGCGCGTGCCATGGCATTGGCGCGTTCGCGGACAAAGATGAGGGCGTCGGGTTCGGTGAGTGCGCCGGCCAGGGCCGAGGCGGTGATCTCACCGACGGAGTGCCCGGCCACAACGGTGGATGCCGTGAGCGCCTGCGGGTCCACCAGCAGGCGCGCAGCCATCAGTCCCGCAGCGACGATCAGCGGCTGGGCCACGGCGGTGTCCTTGATGGTCTCCTCATCGGAGACCGTGCCGTGGGCGATCAGGTCCAGGCCTGCAATGGCGCTGAGCGATTCGAGGTGTTCCCGGACTCCGGGCAGTTCAAGCCACGGAGAAAGGAAACCTGGCGTTTGGGACCCCTGGCCGGGGCAGACAATTGCGAGCACTTATCAAGCTTTCCAAAGAGAGGGGCGGTTACCGGGTGTTTGCGTGAACCAAGCTCCCGGTGAGGCGTTGTAGGAAGTCTACAAGGCCAATGAAGCGATGCAACTCAATTACGGACGGGGTGCGGGACGTTCCGGGACGGTTTTTCCGGGCGGCGAGAGCCGGCCGACCACCAGGGCGGTTTGCAGCACGAAGGCCTCCCGCGGGAGCATCGGATCCCAGCCGGTGACGTCGCAGACACGCCGCAGCCGGTACCGGACCGTGTTGGCATGCACAAACAGTTCACGCGCCGTGGCCTCCAGTGAATGGCCCAGGGACAGGTAAGCCGAGAGTGTTTCCGCCAGGCCGTTGGAAGCGCCCAGCAGCGGCCGGTAAATGCTGCGCACCAGGGCTTTCCGGGCGCTGTCGTCTCCGGACATGACCCGCTCGGGCCACAGGTCGTCGGCGGCGACCGGGCGCGGTGCGGCCGGCCAGGCGCGGGCTGCGGTGAGCCCCGCGAAGGCGGCCTGGGCTGACGGTCCGGCGTCCACCAGGGAGTCCGCCCGGGGCCCGTACACCACCGGTCCCGGCCCAAAAAGCTCGGCCAGGCGGGTGTAGGAGCCGGCGCTGTCATCCATGCCGCCGAGCACCAGGATGAGGCGTTCGCCCTGGATTCCCACCAGGGCGTCCTCACTCAGCCGTGCAGTGGCGCGGCGCAGCTCGTTGACGAAGGAGGCATTGGTGTCCGACGGCGAGCTTCCCACCATCACGGTGATCGGCGCCGTGGAAGTCCAGCCCACCGCTGCAATGCGGGAGCGCAGGGCGTCGGAACTCTCACCGCGCAGGATGGCGTCCACCACCAGGGCTTCGAGCCGCGTGTCCCAGGAACCGCGTGTTTCGGCAGCCCGGGCGTACACATCCGCGGCAGCAAAAGCCACTTCGCGGGAGTAGCGCAGCACGGCCTCACGCAGGGGACCCTGGACGTTGTCCTCGGCCAGCTCCGGCACGAGGTCCTCGACCACCTGGACCACCACCCGGATCAGCTGCAGTGCCTTCTGCAGGCTGATGGACCGGGTCAGTTCGGTGGGGGCGGTGCCGAAAACGTCGCTGAGCACCCAGGCGGGGGAGGCCGGGCGCTCGTACCAGTTGACGAAGGAGGCGATGCCCTTCTGTGCCACCATGCCCAGGGCTGAGCGTTCGTCAGGCCGGAGCCCGCGGTACCAGGGCAGCGAAAGGTTCAGCTGCTTCAGGGTGGCGGTGGAGAGTTTCCCGATGTTGTCTTTGAGCCGCTCCACTGTGGAGGGATCCGCCGGGACGGCACGCATCCCGTGTCGAGACGCGGCTGTGCTGCGAGTCACTGGCATAAAGCAGAGCTTACGGCGTTCGTCGGACATCCACCATTTTGTGCGAAGGCTACAACCCGGGGTATGGGACGGACGTTCGAATCATCCCGCCGAACCCAGTCTGCGGAACCGTGCAGTGCGCTGCGCAAGACGCTCGGCCGGAGGACTTTGACGCAGGGAGAAGAGTTCATATTCCACTGCTGCGGCCATTCTCCGGCAAAAAGCAGGGGCTTCGGCGGCCGCGTCGGGCTCCTCGGGAACAATATGGTCCACGATTCCGTGGGCCGCCAGTGCGGCCACCGTCACCCCCTGCGCCTCGGCCATTTCAGCTCCGTGGTCAGTGTCGCGGTACACAATCGCGCTGGCACCCTCCGGCGGAAGTGAGGAAAGCCATGCGTGCTGTGCACCCACGGTCCGGTCTGCCGGGAGCAGGGCCAGTGCCCCGCCGCCGGCGCCTTGGCCCAGGAGGACCGACACGGTGGGACAGTCCAGGCCCACCAGGTCATTGAGGCAGCGGGCGATTTCTCCGGCCAGTCCGCCTTCCTCGGCTTCCTTGGACAAGGCCGCCCCGGCAGTGTCGATCACTGTCAGCAGGGGAAGGTTCAGTTCCTCGGCCAGCCGCATTCCGCGGCGGGCTTCCCGCAGGGAGGCCGGGCCCAGGGCCGGCCGGTGGGAACCGCGCTGCCGGTCCTGGCCCAGCACCACGCATGATGTCTGCCCGAACCTGGCCAGGGCAAGGAGGAGTCCCGGGTCCTTTTCGCCCTGTCCGGTTCCGTTCAGCGGCAGCACGTCCCGGGCGCCGAAATGCAGCAGCTGGCGCACCCCCGGACGCTGCGGATTGCGCGAGACCGTAATGGACTCCCACGCCGGCACCGCTGCCGGAGCACTTCCCAGGGACGCCGGTGCGGGCACGGGAGCGGCCTGTTCCGGAAGGAGCATGGACAGCGCACGGTGCACGGTTTCCGCCAGTTCTTCCGGCGGGAGGACGGCATCGACTAAACCCCGGGCCTGGAGGTTCTCCGCTGTCTGGACGCCCTCGGGGAACGGTTCGCCGTACAGGGACTCGTAGACGCGGGGACCGAGGAAGCCCAGGAGTGCTCCGGGTTCTGCCACGGTGATGTGTCCCAGCGAACCCCAGGAGGCCATCACGCCGCCGGTGGTGGGGTGGCGCAGATACACCAGGTACGGCAGTCCCGCTTCCTTGTGCCGCCGCACCGCCGCCGTGATCTTGACCATGGACAGGAACGCCAGCGTTCCCTCCTGCATCCGGGTTCCGCCTGATGCGGGGCCGGCCAGGAGGGGCAGGCCTTCGCGGGTGGCCCGTTCGACGGCGTCGGTCAGGCGGTCGGCGGCAGCCACTCCAATGGAGCCGCCGAGGAAACCAAATTCACAGACCACCAGGGCAACGCGCCTGCCCTGTACCCGGCCTTCGCCGGTCAGGACGGACTCGTCCTCTCCGGTTTTCTCCCGGGCGCGGGCCAGGTCTGCCTCGTACGCTTCGCTGTGGTCGGTGTACGCCACGGGTGAATCCCAGGAGATGAAGGAGCCCGGATCCACCACCAGCTCCAAGAGCCCGCGGGCGTTGAGCCGCCGCGGCCGTGCCTGCACGCTCATGGCTTGCCGGCATCCGCGCCGGCCGGTTCGGCGCTGTCCTCGAGCCAGCTCCGAATCTCGCTGCCGTGCTGGTTCAGCAGCGGCGGAGCCACATGTGAGCGGTTGGTGGTTTCGGCGCCGTCGGCAGCATCGAAGAACCGCAGCGGCGGACCCGGCAGGGCCACCTTGCCCAAAACGGGGTGCTCCACATCCACCACCAGTCCCTGGGAGTGGACCTGTTCCCATTCATACACTTCATCCAGCGTGCGCACCTCTCCGGCGGGGATGCCGGCGGCCCGCAGCTTCTCCAGGAGGGGTTCGGCTTCGAAGTCCGCGAAGGCTTCCTCCACGGCCGCTATGACGGCCTCGCGGTTGCGCACCCGCTGGGCATTGCCGGCGAATTCCGGCCGGGAGGTGTCGATGCCAAACGTGGCGGCGAACGTCTCCCAGAGCTTTTCGCTGCCCACGCTGATTTGGACCTTGCCGCCCCGGCAGGAAAACAGGCCGTAGGGAGCAATCGACGGGTGATGGTTGCCCTGTGCGGCAGGAACCTCGCCGGCAACGGTGTGCCGGGTTCCCTGGAATGCGTGAACGCCGACGACGGCGGCGAGCAGCGACGTGCGGACCACCTGGCCCTTGCCGGTGCGTTCGCGTTCCAGCAGCGCCGCCAGCAAACCGAAGGCACCGTACATCCCGGACAGCAGATCCGCGATCGGCACCCCCACCCGCTGCGGGTCCTCCGGACCCGAACCGGTGAGGGACATCAGCCCGGCCTCGCCCTGGACAATCTGGTCATAGCCGCTGCGGGTCGCCTCAGGGCCGTCGTGGCCAAACCCGCTGATGGAGAGGATGACAAGCCGGGGGTTGATGTCGTGCAGCTGTGCCGGCGAGAAACCGAGCCGGTCCAGCACCCCCGGGCGGAAATTCTCCACCAGGACGTCTGCACGCCGGACCAGATCCCGGAGCACGGCGGTGCCGTCCGCGGACTTAAGATCCAGGCTGATGGATTCCTTGTTGCGGTTGCAGGAAAGGAAATAGGTGGCCTGCTGGTCATCTTCCGGGCCCACGAACGGCGGTCCCCAGCTGCGGGTGTCATCTCCCGTGCCCGGCGTCTCTACTTTGATAACCCGGGCTCCGAGGTCCGCAAG
Source organism: Arthrobacter sp. NPDC097144 (assembly GCF_044762205.1). Lineage (NCBI taxonomy): Bacteria > Bacillati > Actinomycetota > Actinomycetes > Micrococcales > Micrococcaceae > Arthrobacter > Arthrobacter sp. NPDC097144. Next base: position 94,633 of record NZ_JBIWDW010000002.1, read on the forward strand.
CATCATGCCGGCGTGGGGTCCGGCCAGAGCACGGCTCAGATCAACAACGAGGTAGCCCTCCAGCGGGCCGCGGGGGGTTGGTGATGTGGTCATGGGAGGGGTCCTTTTGTTCGGGGGATGGAGCTGGCTGCGCTGGCGGTCCGGCTTAGAGCCAGCCGGGAACCACCATGATGAGCCAGGCCACCAGTGGTCCTGCGACGACGACAATTCCGCTGTAGCTGAGGATCTGCTTATAGAAACGGTCCTTGTCCATGCCCTCCGGGGCATTGGCCAGGACCAGCGCTCCGTTGGTGGAGAAGGGGGAGACGTCCACGATCGTGGCGGATACGGCGAGGGCGCAGATGAGGCCGACGGCGCCGATCTCACCGGAGGCAAGGAACGGAACGGCAAGCGGGATCAGGGCGGCAAGGATGGCCGTGGAGGAAGCAAAGGCGGAAACTACGGCGCCGATGTAGCAGATGAGCAGGGCAGCCAGCAGCGGCATTCCCAGTCCCACCACGGCGTCGGACACGTATTCCACGGTGCCCGCTTCCTGGAGGACGCCCACAAAGGTGAGCATGCCGCAGATGAGCAGCACCGTGGTCCAGCTGATTTTATTGATGGCGCCCTTCTGGGCCTGCGGCGAAACGAGCGCCAGGATCATCGCGATGGTGATGGAGACAAATCCCACGTCAACCTTGAAGCCGAGGGCGATAACTGCCAGCGCAATCAGCCCTGCGATTGTCACGACCTGCGGAAACAGTTCGGCGCGGGTCTTGGTGGCCGTGAGGCCGTCTCCGGCCGGGTCGCGAGGCCCGTAAATGTCCGAACCGAATCCCTTGAAGGCCACGTCGGTGCGGCCCGCGGCGCTGGCGTTCATCCGGGCCTGGGCAACCTCTTCCACGAAGCCGCCCACCTTGCCGCTGCGAAGCTTGCTGCCGCCCAGGACGAAGAACAGGATCAGGGCGATGAAGGTATTGAAGAGCAGGCTCGCCAGGAATACGGCCAGGGGGCTCGACTCCAGCTCGGTTTCGCCGATGATGCCGTTGACCGTGACGCCGTAGACGGCGATGGGCGAGAATCCGCCGGCCTGCGCGCCGTGGATTACCATCATGCCCATCATCAGCGGGTTGATTTTGTGCTTTGCCGCAAACCCCAGGGCGATCGGGGCCACGATGGCAACGGCGGCCGGCGACAGGGCGCCGACGGCGGTGATGATGGCCGTGATGGTGAACATGATCCACGGAATCAGTGCCACCCGGTTGCCCACCATGCGGACGGCGCCGCGGACCAGCAGGTCTATGGTGCCGTTGTTTTGTGCGATGGCGAACAGATAGGTGACGCCGACAATTGTGAGGAACAGGCCTCCGGGGAAGTTGGCGAGGATTTCGTCGGTGCTCATGCCCAGGAACACGAAGCCCAGCAGGAAGGCGCCCACGAAAGCCAGCGCCCCCATGTTCAGCGGAAGGACGGTGGCCAGCAGGAACATGGCCACCAGGATGAGGATGGAGAGGATTGGAGCGGACATATTGTTCCTAGGTTTGTTGGTCTCGGCGCTTATCCCGACGGCGGCCAAAAGGTAAGTGACGTGGGCCACACCGGCACTGGACTAGCCTCTTAGACTCTGGGCCTCTTTGTCAATCCCGGATAGACTCTGTCCCGGACCGTGGGATTCCCGGACAGGTCGAAGGCCGCCGGCGCAGATCCCGCAGGCATGGATCCCGTAGGCGAAGAAAGAGGATGCGATGCCCGAAAACGGTGACGGCAAGGGGTTTGTCCGGGTGTCGAGGCCCCGGTTGTATGAGCGGCTCGTGGAGCAGCTTCTGGGATTTATTGCGTCCGCCGGTCTGGGTCCCGGGGATTTGCTCCCTGCGGAGCGTGACCTGGCGGAGCGTATGGGGGTGTCCCGGGCCACGCTGGCGCAGGCCCTGGTGGCGCTGGAGGTCCTCGGGGTCATCGACGTCCAGCACGGCACCGGTGCAGTGCTGGTTTACCGGCCCAGTGTCGCGGCGGTGCTGCGTGAACTGCGTGAGCACCGGGACCGGATGCCGGAGATTGTGGAAGCCCGCAGCACCCTGGAGGTGAAGCTGGCCGCTTTCGCTGCCGAACGGCATACCCGTGCAGATCTGGCGGCCATGGACTTGGCGCTGGAGACGATGGCCGCTGAAATTGCCGGCGGGAGCCGCGGCACCGCCGGTGATGAGCAGTTCCACCGGGCCGTTGCCTCAGCTGCTCACTCCTCCATCCTGGCTTCCATGATGACTTTCATATCCGAGCTGGTGCGTGAGACCCGGCTGGCTTCCCTCGGGCAGCCCGGACGGCCGGAACAGTCGCTGGAATCGCACCGTGCCATAGTCAACGCCATCCGCACCGGAGACCCGCAGGCGGCGGCCGATGCCATGCAGGCGCACATAGACCTGGTGGCTGCAACCGAGATTTAGCGGTCAATGGCCGAAATGGGCAAAAGAAAAGAACCGCCGCGGATGCGACGGTTCTTTTCTTGTCTTCCGGTGCGGAAGGGCCTGCGGCGTTAGGCGTCGCCGCCGGCGTTGCCGGAGGTTCCTGCGTTCACGTTGAGCAGGTCGTACTTCTTGATCGCTTCGGTCGGCGCACTGGCGTCAACCTCGCCGCGGCGGGCGAGCATTTCCAGGGTGCGTACCACCATGGAGTGCGAGTCGATCTTGAAGTACCGGCGGGCAGCGGCGCGGGTATCGGCGAAGCCGAAGTCGTCGGCGCCCAGGGTCGCGAATTCGTTGGGAACGAACTGGCGGATCTGGTCCGGTACGGCCTTCATGTAGTCCGTGGAAGCAATAACCGGGCCGGTGGCACCGGCAAGCTGCTTGGTCACGAACGGCACGCGGGGCTCGGCATCGGGGTGCAGGAAAGCTTCTTCCTCGGCGGCCAGGCCGTCACGGCGCAGTTCGTTCCACGACGTCACGGACCACACATCGGCGGAAACTCCCCAGTCATCGGCGAGGATCTGCTGGGCTTCCAGTGCCCACGGCACGGCTACGCCGGAGGCCAGGAGCTGGGCACGGGGCCCGTCGATCTTGGCCGGAGCCAGCAGGTAGATGCCCTTGAGGATCCCTTCAACGTCCAGGTCCTCGGGAGCCTTCGGCTGCCGGATCGGCTCGTTGTACACCATGATGTTGTAGATGACGTTCGGATCCTTGGAATCCGGACCATACATCTCTTCAAGGCCGTGGCGGACGATGTGCCCGATCTCGTACCCGTAGGCCGGGTCGTAGGTCTTTACTGCCGGGTTGGTGGAGGCCAGGATCGGGGAGTGCCCGTCAGCGTGCTGCAGGCCCTCTCCGGTCAGGGTCGTGCGTCCGGCAGTGGCGGAAATCAGGAAGCCGCGGGCCATCTGGTCAGTGGCTGCCCAGATGTAGTCTGCGGTGCGCTGGAATCCGAACATCGAGTAGAACACATAGACCGGAATCAGCGGTTCACCGTGGGTGGCGTAGGAAGTTCCGGCAGCGGTGAACGCCGCAATGGAGCCGCCCTCGTTGATGCCCACGTGCACAATCTGGCCCTGCGGGGACTCCTTGTAGGCCAGGACCAGGTCCCGGTCCACGGATAGGTAGTTCTGGCCCTTGGGGTTGTAGATCTTCGCCGTGGGGAAGAACGAGTCCATGCCGAAGGTCCGCGCTTCGTCAGGGATGATCGGCACAATGCGCTTGCCGAATTCCTTGTCCCGCATGAGGTCCTTGAGCAGGCGGACAAAGGCCATGGTGGTGGCCGCCATCTGCTTGCCGGAACCACGGTTGGCTACCTCGTAGGCCTTTTCATCGGGCAGTTTCACGGGTGCGTGCTTGATGCGGCGTTCGGGAACATTGCCGCCGAGTTCACGGCGGCGTTCGAGCATGTACTTGATCTCCGGAGCGTCGGTGCCCGGGTGGTAGTACGGCGGCTGGTACGGGTCGGCTTCGAGCTGCTCGTCACTGATCGGGATCCGCAGGTGGTCGCGGAAGGCCTTGAGGTCATCCAGGGTCAGCTTCTTCATCTGGTGGGTCGCGTTGCGTCCCTCGAAGTGCGTGCCCAGCCCGTAGCCCTTGACCGTGTGGGCCAGGATGACAGTGGGCTTGCCCTTGAACTCCGTGGCGGCCTTGTACGCAGCGTAGACCTTGCGGTAGTCGTGTCCGCCGCGCTTGAGCTGCCAGATTTCCTCGTCGGTGAGGCTCGCGACCAGTTCCTTGGTCTCGGGGCTCTTGCCGAAGAAGTGATCGCGGACAAAGCCGCCGTTCTCGGCCTTGTAGGTCTGGTAGTCACCGTCGGGGGTGGAGTTCATGATGTCCACCAGCGCCCCGTTCTTGTCCTTCTCCAGCAGCGAGTCCCACTCACGGCCCCACAGAACCTTGATCACGTTCCAGCCGGCACCGCGGAAGAAGGCTTCCAGTTCCTGCATGATCTTGCCGTTGCCGCGCACCGGTCCGTCCAGGCGCTGCAGGTTGCAGTTCACCACGAAGGTCAGGTTGTCCAGCTTGTCGTTGGCTGCGAGCTGGAGCAGGCCGCGTGATTCGGGCTCGTCCATTTCGCCGTCGCCCAGGAAAGCCCAGACATGCTGGTCGGAGGTGTCCTTGATGCCGCGGTTCTGCAGGTAGCGGTTGGACTGCGCCTGGTAGATCGCGTTCATCGGACCGATGCCCATGGACACGGTGGGGAATTCCCAGAAGTCGGGCATGGAACGCGGGTGCGGGTACGAGGACAGGGCGTGTCCTTCGCGGGATTTCTCCTGCCGGAAGCCGTCCATGTCCTCTTCGGACAGCCGGCCTTCCAGGAAAGCGCGTGCGTACATGCCGGGGGAGGCGTGACCCTGGAAGTAGATCTGGTCTCCGCCGCCGGGATGGTCCTTGCCCCGGAAGAAGTGGTTCATGCCCACTTCGTACAGGGTGGCGGCACCTGCGTAGGTGGAAATGTGTCCGCCGACGCCGATGCCCGGGCGCTGGGCGCGGTGCACCATGATGGCCGCGTTCCAGCGCAGCCAGGCGCGGTAGCGGCGTTCAACTTCTTCATCGCCCGGGAACTCGGGTTCCTGGTCCACCGGGATGGTGTTGACATAGTCGGTGGTGGTGACCATGGGCACGCCCACGGACTGCGCACCGGCGCGCTGGAGCAGCGAACGCATAATGTACTGGGCTCTTTCGGTGCCCTGGGAACGGATCAGTTCATCCAGTGACTGCATCCATTCCGCGGTCTCCTCGGGGTCACGGTCCGGGAGCTGGTTGGTTAACCCGCTCAGGATGTCCGTTGTGTCTTCTGCGGCCACGGCAAACCTCTCTCATGTACAGATTGTGTCTGCACCAATTACGTCTGTGGGGATCCGGTTCTTTCGCCGGACGATCACTGTGGCTGTGCGGATGCTGATTGCGTCCGAAGCCTCTCCGGTCCACTCTAGTCCCGACGGCCAAGTCTTGCGTAGCCCGTTCGCTTGGGGCTGCGGTGAGCAACCCCCTGTTTCCCCGCAGCCGTTGGCGCTCCCACCTGCGGAGAGGTCCGGGGGGGCGCCCGGCGCGCCGGAGTGCGGCCCGGGAGCCTTGAAGGATCCGGGCAAAAGGTGTTGGCTTATGTCCCAGACACCGCATCTCGTCCAAATATGTGATTCCCTTGTATTTATGCAGTCAACCAGGAGGAGTGAAGTGAGCGAGGCCGAAGCCGTCACGGATAAGAACGTGGCGGGAAGATTGGGTTTCAAAGACCAAGACCTGATTCAGGAATTCGGTTACGACGAGGATGTCGATTTTGACCTCCGCGACGGCCTCGAGGATTTGGTGGGGAGCGAGCTTCTCACCGAAGAGGACCATGACGTTGTAGACGGAGTCATCCTCTGGTGGCGCGCCGACGACGGTGATTTGGTGGATGCCCTGGTGGACTCCATCACGACGCTCGACGACGGCGGCGTTGTGTGGGTGCTTACCCCCAAGTCCGGTCGGGAAGGGTACGTTCCCCCCGCCGATATTGAGGAAGCTGCTCCCACTGCGGGGCTGCACGTCACCACATCTCCCGCCGTGAGCAGCGACTGGGCCGCAACGCGCCTGGTTGCCCGCCGCAAGAAGTAGCAGGTTTGGAGCGGGCCACGGTTCCTGCAATTCACGCACGGTACGCCGCTCCGGACTTCGAACTCCCCAACCAATTCGGGGAGCCCGTCCGGCTGGCGGCCCTCCGCGGTGCGCCGGTGCTCCTCGTCTTTTACCCCTTTGCGTTCTCCGGGGTGTGTTCCGCAGAGCTGGATGAGCTTGAGTCTGCCCGGGCAGAGTTTGCCCGGGCAGGCATCCGCATTGTGGCAGTGTCCTGCGACTCCAAGTACTCACTGCGGGCCTATGCGGAGAACCGCGGGTATTCGTTTGACCTGCTGGCCGACTTTTGGCCCCACGGCCGGGTCGCGGAGGCCTATGGAGCGTTCGACGCCGCGCTGGGCCGCCCGCTGCGTGCCTCCTTCATCATTGACGGGGCCGGGGCTGTCCGTGCGGAGGTGCGTTCCGGTCCTGGAACGCCCCGCCCCCTGCAGGCCTACCGGGACGCCTTTAAGGAGCTGGCTGAATCATGACCAATCCATCCGCTGAGTCGACGGATCCCCAGCCGCACCCGGCTCCCCGGCCGGGACTCGGCCTGACCGGCTTTGTCCGGTCAGCCCCGGCACCCTCGGCACCGCTGCCCACGGCGGAGGAAGAGCGGGAGCTCCGCCGCGCCGTCGAGCTGTTGTCCGGAAAACGCATTGCTGTCCTTACCGGTGCCGGCCTGAGCACTGACTCCGGGATTCCCGATTACCGCGGTCCGGAAGCGCCGCCGCGCAACCCCATGACGTATCAGGAGTTCGTGGGAGATCCCGAGCTGCGCCGCCGCTACTGGGCTCGGAACCACGTGGGCTGGCACCATCTGCGGCAGGCAGCGCCCAACGCCGGCCACGCCGCCGTCGCCCGCCTGGAGCGCCGGGGGCTGACCACCGGCCTGATTACGCAGAATGTGGACCGCCTGCACACCGATGCCGGCAGTGCGCTGGCCGTGGACCTGCACGGGCGCTTTGACCGGGTGATCTGCCTGGACTGCCGCACCCGGTACTCGCGCCAGACTATTTCCAAGCTGCTGGAAGACCTCAATCCCGGTTTCCTGGAGCGTGCCCGGCCTGACGGCGATATTGCCCCGGATGCGGATGCGGATGTGGCCGATACCGAAGACTTTGTTGTGGCGGACTGCCCGGTGTGCGGTGGAATGCTCAAGCCCGATTTCGTCTATTTCGGCGAAAACGTTCCCCGGGACCGCGTGGCGGCTGCTTTTGCCATGCTGAACGCCGCCGACGCGCTCCTGGTTGCGGGGTCCTCCCTGACAGTGATGAGCGGCCTGCGCTTCGTCAAGCATGCTCATAAGACGGGAAAGCCGGTGGTCATCATCAATCGCGGGACCACGCGCGGAGATGACCTGGCTGACCTTAAAATTGATGCCGGCGTAGCCACGGCTTTGGAATACCTGGCGGCGGAGCTTCCTGATGTGTCGCACTGATCCGACGGGAACCGGCCGGGAAATGACTGCCGAATATCTGTGCGCTTGAGCCGATTAGGCAAACTCACCAAACGTCGGGTAGAGTAATTCCTCGTGATGCGGCGCTGATCAGGGAAACTTGAAAGGCATAACGGTCACAAAAGGGTCTTTAGCTCAGCTGGTAGAGCGCCACGTTTACACCGTGGATGTCATCGGTTCGATCCCGGTAGGACCCACCGAAAAGAACAGCGAACCCGCCGCCCGGCTCAGGACGGCGGGTTTTGTTTTGTCCGGATCCCACGGGATTGCGGAGCGTGTTTTTGGCCACCCGCCACAGCGCCGACCGTTGAATTTTCGAGGGGGGCACTTCCTTGCTCCCAGCCTTCCAACAGGGTCTCCTGCTATCCCTAAGGAGTCAGCGGCTGCTGTATCCGGCCGGGTACGGACGCCCTCCCGGGCAGGTGTAATCCGCCAGCAGATTGAAACGAACAGGGGGTGCAGGCATGCACAGTGCAATCAGACGGACCTTGGCGGCAGCCGCCGTACTGCTTCTCCCGCTCACCGCGGTTGGCTGTACAGAAACGGCTGACCGCACTCCGGATCCCGCACCGGGGGCGGCGCAGGAAGCCCCCGACTCCCTGCCCTTCCCGTCAGAGCAGGCCGACCTCCTCTCGTCCGCTCTTGACGACTACGCGGACGGGACGGACACCGAATTCTCCGCAGCTGTCTACGAATCCTCCACGGGCCAGGCCTGGCACTACAACCCGGACAACAGCTACCTCGAAGCCAGCCTGGTCAAAGTACCCATCCTGCTCACGCTGCTGCGCCAGGCAACGGACGAGCAGCGGGAGCTGACCCCCGAGGAGGAGGAGCTCGCCGTGATGATGATCGAGTACAGCAACAACGACTCGACGACGGCGCTCTACGAGGCGGTGGGCGGAGCAGAGGAACTGGGCCGCACCTATGACCTGCTCGGCGTGACACGGACGGAAGCCACGGACATCTGGGGTGCCAACGACACCGGCGTTGAAGACCAGCTCCGAATCGCCCGTGCCGTCCTGGACGGCGTGGACTGGATCAACGGCAGCCTGCACGGCTTCGCCGTGGAACTCATGGAAAACGTGGATGCCGGCCAGAGCTGGGGCATCGGTGCCGGACTTCCCGCCTTCAGCGCGGAGATTGCCCTCAAGAACGGCTGGCTTCAGGATGACGACAACGTCTGGAACGTAGGCAGCATGGGATTTGTCCGGGCCGGTGACAACAACGACTATGCCGTGGTGGTCCTGACCTCGGGAACCTCCACGATGGAAGACGGGGTGGCCGTGGTGGAGGAGGTTGCCGGTGTGATCAACACCTTTGAATCCACCGGAACCGCCGGGACGGCCGACACGGAAGTGCCCGTGTGGCGGGTGAGCGGCCCGTAAGCATAGGCTGGAGGGTAAAGACGGCGGGTGAGCGCCGATCGCTGTGCCCCCACTGCCGGGGCACCCGAAGAATCCTGGAGAGAACTTGAGCGCACAAATTGGCGTCACCGGCCTTGCTGTTATGGGTGCAAACCTGGCCCGCAACCTGGCCCGGAACGGCTACACCGTAGCCCTGCACAACCGTTCCATCGAAAAGACGGATGCACTGTTGTCCGCGCACGGCGATGAGGGCGACTTCATCCGCACGGAGTCCCTGCAGGAACTGGTGGACAACCTTGAAAAGCCCCGGCGCGTCCTGATCATGGTGAAGGCCGGCGCGCCGGTGGATTCCGTGATCGACCAGCTGGTGCCGCTGCTGGAGCCCGGTGACATTGTCATCGACGCCGGCAACTCACACTACGAGGACACCCGCCGCCGCGAGGCTGCACTGGCCGAGAAGGACCTGCACTTTGTGGGCGTCGGCGTATCCGGCGGAGAAGAAGGCGCACTGCTGGGCCCGTCCATCATGCCCGGCGGCTCGCGCGAGTCCTATGACTCCCTCGGTCCCATGCTGGAAAAGATTTCCGCCAAGTATGACGGCCAGCCCTGCTGCAGCTGGATCGGCACCGACGGCGCCGGCCACTTCGTCAAGATGGTCCACAACGGCATTGAGTACGCGGACATGCAGGTTATCGGCGAGGCTTATGACCTGCTCCGTTCGGCTGCCGGCATCGAGCCGGCCGACCAGGCCAAGATCTTCACGGAGTGGAACACCGGCCAGCTCAGTTCCTTCCTGATTGAAATCACCGCCGAGGTCCTGGCCCACACGGACGCCAAGACCGGAAAGCCGTTCGTGGACGTCGTCGTGGATTCCGCCGGCCAGAAGGGCACCGGCCGCTGGACCGTGGTGTCCGGCCTGGACCTGGGTTCGCCGGTCTCCGCCATCGCCGAGTCCGTCTTTGCCCGTGCACTGTCGTCACAGCGCGGCCAGCGGGAACAGGCACAGGACATCCTCGCCGGCGGCGAAGCTGCCGTGGAACTCCCTGACACCTTCGTGGACGACGTCCGCCAGGCGCTGTACGCGTCCAAGCTCGTCAGCTACGCACAGGGCATCGACATGCTCAACAGCGCCGCCAAGGAATACGGCTGGGACCTCAAGCTGGACCAGATTGCCTCCCTCTGGCGCGCCGGCTGCATCATCCGGGCCGAACTGCTCGATGACATCATGAAGGCCTACGCGGGCGACCAGGCCCCGGCCAACCTGCTGCTGGCTCCGGCCTTTGCCGAGTCCATTGCCGCCGCTCTGCCGGCCTGGCGCCGCGTGGTGTCCGTGGCAGTCCAGCTGGGCATCCCCGTGCCCGTATTCAGCTCCTCCCTGGCTTACTACGACGGCCTGCGCCGCAAGCGCCTGCCCGCCGCACTGACCCAGGGCCTGCGCGACCTCTTCGGCGCGCACACGTACAACCGCGTGGACGCGGACGGTACCTTCCACACGCTGTGGAGCGGGGACCACTCCGAGGTTGAGGCAGTGGACACCCACTAACACCCGGGCATGCAGAAAGGCCGCCGGCACCAAAAGGTGCCGGCGGCCTTTCTGCGTTTTATCCTGCGTCAGATGTAAATGGCGGGATCGATGTACTCGGCCGGATCAACGGCCGCCTGGGTTTCTTTCACCTGGCGGTGGCGCCAGCGCGCCGGGATCCCGGTGATGATGGAATCGGCGGGAGCGTCCTTGACCACCACGGCGTTGGCGCCCACAGCACTGTTCTTGCCGATGACCACCGGCCCCAGGATCTTGGCGCCTGCACCCACGGTGACGCCGTCGCAGAGGGTTGGGTGGCGCTTGATCCGCGCCAGGGAGCGTCCGCCCAGGGTCACCCCGTGATAGAGCATGACGTCGTTGCCGATTTCAGCGGTTTCACCGATCACTACGCCCATCCCGTGGTCGATGAAGAAACGCCGGCCGATCGTCGCGCCCGGGTGGATCTCGATGCCCGTGGCAAACCGGGTCAGCTGGGAGAGGATCCGGGCGGGGAAACGCAGTCCCGGCCGGTTCCACATCCGGTGCGTCAGCCGGTGCATCCAAATGGCGTGCAGCCCGGAGTAGACCACAAGGTTCTCGAAAGAACCACGTGCGGCCGGGTCGTGGGACGCGGCGGCGTCGAGGTCTTCACGCAGGCGTGCAAGGAAGCTCACAGGGGACTTTCTGGTCAGGCGGATCCGGGCGGGATCCGGAAGTGGTGCGGGAATCAGCCCCGGATGTCGTCGTAAAGCACAGTGGAGATGTAGCGCTCACCAAAGTCGCAGACCACGGCGACAATCAGCTTACCGGCGTTTTCCGGGCGCTTGGCGAGTTCCAGAGCGGCCCACACGATTGATCCCGAGGAGATGCCGCCCAGGATGCCTTCCTTGGCGCCCAGGGCGCGCGCGGTGGCTACGGAGTCTTCGACGGACGCATCAATGACCTCGTCGTAGATGGTGGTGTCCAGAACTTCGGGCACGAAGTTGGCGCCGAGGCCCTGGATCTTGTGGGGGCCCGGGGAGCCGCCATTGAGGATGGGCGAGTCCTTGGGTTCAACGGCAACAATCTGTACGCCGGGCTTGCGCTTCTTCAGGACCTGGCCGACGCCGGTTACGGTCCCGCCGGTGCCCACGCCGGCAACAAAGATGTCAACCTTGCCGTCGGTGTCTTCCCAGATTTCCTCAGCGGTCGTCAGGCGGTGGATCTCGGGGTTGGCAGCGTTGGCAAACTGCTGCGCCCAGATGGCGTTCTCGGTGGTGGCCACGATTTCCTTGGCCTTGTCCACGGCGCCGCGCATGCCTTCGGAGCCCGGAGTCAGCACAATTTCGGCACCGTAGGCGCGCAGCATGACACGGCGCTCGGTGGACATGGTCTCAGGCATGGTCAGGATGACCTTGTAGCCGCGTGCCGCGCCCACCATGGCCAGGGCGATGCCGGTGTTGCCGGAGGTGCCTTCAACGATCGTTCCGCCGGGCTTGAGTGCGCCGGCTTTTTCCGCCGCGTCGACAATTGCCACGCCAATGCGGTCCTTCACGCTGTTGGCGGGGTTGTAGAACTCGAGCTTGACTGCGACCTCGGCGTCGAGGCCTTCGGTCAGGCGGTTCAGCCGCACCAGCGGCGTGCCGCCGACCAGCTGTGTGACGTCGTCGTAAATCCGTGCCATGGTATGTCCTCTATCCATCGAAATGTCTGTTCGGAAGTCTGTTGGCTGTGGGGCCCGCTGCCGGAAGCCGGTAACGGGCCCGTTCCAGCCTACCCTCAAGCATGGCTGCGGGTCAGTTGTCAAGCCATTCAGCGTAATATTTCCGAGCCTTGGCCAGCTTGGGATTGATGATCACCTGGCAGTACCCCTGCTCGGGGTGTTTGGCGTAAAAATCCTGATGGTAGTCCTCGGCCACGTGGAACTCCGGCAGCGGGGAAATCTCCGTCACGATGGGGTTGTCCCAGTGCGACTGGGCGCGGTCCCGCGCCTTTTCGAATTCCTCGCGCTCGGTCTCGTCCTTGTAGAACATGGAGGACCGGTACTGGGTTCCGACGTCGTACCCCTGCCGGTTGAGCGTGGTGGGGTCGTGTGAGATGAAGAACATGTCCAGGATCACTTCGCCCGGAATGATGTCCTCGTCGAAAGTCACCGCCACAACCTCGGCATGCCCCGTGGTGCCGGAGCACACGCTGTCATAGTCCGGATGGGCGGTGTGCCCGCCGGTGTAACCGGATACGACTTCGGTCACGCCGCGGGTCTTCTGATAAAGAGCGTCGAGGCACCAGAAGCAGCCTCCGCCAAGTACATAGGTCTTCATACTGTGTATCAATGCTTGTGCGGCCGTATTGATTCCCGTTCCTGCCTGCGGCTCCGGCCAGAGCCGCCGGGAAAGCCCGGCTCCGGCGCGCCCGAATTGAGCGGGGCAAACCCAGCGGGTAGAACTGGACCTATGGATAGAGACCAGCCCGAGCATGGAGACCAGCCGGAACATAGAGACCAGCCCGAGCACACAGGCCAGCCCGAGCATAGAGACCAGCCCGTCGTTCCCACGCTCGGCGACGTGCTCCGGGCCACCGAGGAACTGTGGCCTGAAGCCCTCGCCGAAGGGTGGGACGCCGTTGGCCTCGTGGCCGGACAGCCCACCCGGGAGGTTCAGCGGATCCTCTTTGCCGTGGACCCCACATCGGCGGTCATCGACGAGGCCCTTGAATGGGGTGCGGACCTGCTGCTGACCCACCACCCCTTGTTCCTGAAGCCGGTCCATTCAGTGGCCGCCACCAGCTTCAAGGGCAACGCCGTGCACCGCCTGATCGAAGGCGGATGCGCGCTGCTGGCGGTGCACACCAACGGCGACAGTGCCGTGGGCGGTGTCTCGGATGTGCTGGCCGATGCCTTTGGCCTGCTGCAGGTGGAGCCCCTGGTTCCGGCAACGGACGGATTGCCGGAGGAAGGCATTGGCCGGGTGGGGGAACTGCCCGCCGCCGCCACGCTGGCAGATTTCGCGAAACTGGTCTTCAGCATCCTCCCCGCCGTGGCCGGCGGTGTCCGCGTAGCGGGAGATCCGCACGGGCTGGTGCGCCGCGTAGCTGTCTGCGGGGGTGCCGGAGACAGCCTTTTCGACGCCGTCCGCCGCCACCGGGCTGACGTTTACGTCACAGCTGACCTTCGCCACCACCCCGCCTCCGAAGCCCGCGAGGCAGCTGTGAACGACCGCCCCTATTTGATTGATGTGTCCCATTTCGGCAGTGAATGGTTGTGGTTGACGCCTGCGGCCCGTGCATTGGAGAACGTTCTGAATGATCACGGGTTCAGCACGGAGATCCGGATCAGCACCACCAACACGGATCCGTGGGATTTTGTGCTGACCCCCGGGCTGAACTGATCTGCGGCCTTGGCATAGGCTAGGGGGGAAGAACCGGGCCGGGTGGCCCGGTCATAGGTGGAGGTTTTTCGGTGGCAAAAGCATCGTCGGCGGAGCAGCTGCGGCTGCTCGATTTGCAGGCTCTGGACAGTACGGTCCGCAAACTTCGGAACCGGGCACGCAGCGTCAATGACAACTCCGCCATCGCGGACCTTGCCATGGAGCGGGCCGCAGCGCAGAGCCGGCTCGTTGCCGCTGCTACCGAGGCCGCGGACATCACGCGTGAACTGACCCGCGCCGAGGCCGACGTTGCCTCCGTGGCAGCCCGCGTGGAGCGCAACCAGAAGCACCTGGACAGCGGCAGCGGCACGTCCAAGGAGCTCACCTCCCTGCAGAGCGAAATGGAGTCGTTGAAGCGGCGCCGCTCCGACCTGGAGGACGTGGAGCTGGAAGTCATGGAACGCCTGGAAGCTGCCAAGGCAGTGGAGGACCAGTCCCGCCAGGCCGCTGCCGACCTGGACGCCCGGATGGCCGCCCTGGAGGAAAAGCGCGACGCCGAGCTGGCCGAGATCGAATCTGAACGCCGCGCCGTCCTTGCTGACCGCGACGAACTCGCCGCAACCTTCGAGCCCGAGCTGCTCGCCCTGTACGAAAAGACGCTGGCCAAGCACGGCATCGGCGCTGCCCGGCTGTACAACGGCACCTCGGAAGGCTCCGGCATGCAGCTGAGCCCGGGAGACCTCGCGGACATCCGCCGCGCTGCTGAGGACGACATTGTCTTCTGCCCCGACTCCGGCTGCATCCTGGTGCGGTCCGATGAGTGGAGCAGCTGAGAAGTGACCCTGTTTGACCCGTCTGACACCCCCGCCGAACCGTCCCGGAGTGCGGCCCCCTCCGCGTCCCGGCGCACGCTGATTGTGGAGGCCGACGGCGGGTCCCGGGGCAATCCCGGGCACGCCGGCTACGGTGCCCTGGTGCGGGATCCGGACACCGGGATGATCCTCGCCGAAAAGGCGCAGTACATCGGCAAGGCGTCCAACAACGTTGCCGAATATTCCGGTCTGGTGGCGGCGCTGGAAATGGCCCACGAGATTGATCCGGACTGTTGGATTCTCGCCAAGATGGACTCCAAGCTCGTGGTGGAGCAAATGAGCGGCCGCTGGAAGATCAAGCACGAGGACATGCAAAAACTGGCCGCGAAGGCCCGGGGAATAGTGAACCCACGGCGCGTGAAGTACCAGTGGATTCCCCGTGAGCTGAATAAGGATGCCGACCGGCTCTCCAACGAAGCCATGGACGCCGGGATGGCCGGAGTTCCGTGGGTGCAGAAGGGCGGCGCAGCAAAAGACGGGATGCCGCAGGACGCACCCGTTGCAGAGCCGGTTCCGGCAGAGGCGGTTCCGGCGCCTTCCGGCCGGCTGCACCACACCGAGCTGTGGGTCCGCGACTTTGCCGCAGCGGAAAGTTCGCTGGGCTGGCTCCTGGAACGGCTGGGATACCGGCGTGCGCAGGGCTGGGAGACTGGCGCACGGTGGCAGGGAGGGGACAGCTATATTGTCATCGAGGCCGGACCGGATGTGCTGGACGCGGACCATGAGCGTCGGCGGCCCGGCCTGAACCATCTGGCCTTTTCCGCCGGCTCGCGTGCCGACGTGGACCTGCTCACCCGCCGGGCGGCCAGCCACGGCTGGACGCTGCTGTTCGCCGACCGGCATCCGCATGCGGGCGGGCAGGAGCACTACGCCGCGTATCTGGAAAACGGCGAGGGCTTCGAAGTGGAGCTGGTGGCGGAGGATTCCCCCTCCGCTTAACTGGGCCCTCCGCTTAACTGGGCTGGGGGTCCTGGCCCGGCAGGATGATGTTGAGCTGATGCGGCTTGCGGGCCGTGGCCGGGACCAGTTCCGCCTCCCACTTCTCGGCTGCAGCCGCGAGCAGCTGTTCGGGCGTCTGCGGGTCGCTTCCGGCGCGGCTCAGCAGATGCCGGGCGAGTTCTCCGCGGGTGTGCTTGGCAAAGTGGGACACCACGGTGCGCTTGCCGTTGCGCACCTGGAAAACGTTTACGGCGGCGGCTGCGGCCGGTTCCGGTGCCCACGCGGCGGCGTACGTGCTGGAGCGGCAGTCCACCACCAGCTGCCCCCGGGCATGGTCCGCGAGGACCTCCGGCAGGTGCTTCTTCCAAAACGATGCCAGTTTGCCCGTTTCCGGAAGCTTGACCGCCATGGACAGCCGGTAGGCGGGAATGGGGTCACCAAGCCCCAGCGCCCCCCACAGTCCCGAGATCACGACGACGGCGTCGTCGGCCTTGCGCTGCTGGGCGGGGGTCAGGGAGGCATAACCCAGGGCATCGTAGAGGACGCCGGTGTAGATGCGGTGAGCCGGGGCGCAGGGCTGTTCAGCCAGCACGGTGTTGCGGCGCACCTCGGCTGCCAGTGATGAACCGACACCAAGGACAGCGTGCGCATCCTCCGCCGCGCTGGCTTCCACCAAAGCGGCGAGGACCTGTTTGCGGGCATCATTGAGCTCGGGGAAATGCAACAGGTTCGGGTCAAAGGCCGGACCAGTTGCGGCGGGCGTTTTCCCTTCGGAGGGCGGCAGCAGAATTAACACCAATTAATCCTACGCGAGTGCCAATGGCTGGTACCCCCGGCGGCCCGGGCAGCCGGGGCAGGGCGGAGACGGTAGCATTGAGTCTGGACGGGTTGGCCAGGCGATCGCGTTGGTTCCTTTTAACGAAGGACCGCCGAGGAAAGTCCGGGCTCCGCAGAGCAGGGTGGTGGGTAACGCCCACTCGGGGAAACCCGCAGGCCAGTGCCACAGAAAAGAAACCGCCGTGGACGGTGGTCCGTTTGGGCCAGTGTCTTTCGGTAAGGGTGAAAAGGTGGTGTAAGAGACCACCAGCGTTCCGGGTGACCGGTTCGGCTAGGTAAACCCCACCCGGAGCAAGGCCATACAGGACGCGTTTGAGGGCTGCTCGCCCGATGCGTCCGGGTAGGCCGCTTGAGGGCGCCGGCAACGGCGTTCCTAGATGGATGATTGCCGCCTCCGGTCCGGTGACGGTCCGGGGATACAAAACCCGGCTTATCGGCCAACCCGTCCCTTCATAGCATTCCTCCGCACCGCGGATTCCGCTCCGGAACGCTTCGGCAACAGTGCTCCTGTCTTTTGACACTGTTTTTCCGCTGGATTTGCACAAGCGTGCTGTCTTGGCGCATGCGCCGGGTACCGAGGGCTATTGTGTGGAAATGTCCCGGACTTCTACCAAACCGCGCCCGCTGGTGTTGCGCAATGCCAACTTCCGCGCCTTGTGGGTTTCCTCAACCGCAGGAATCTTTGGAACTTCCGTTGCGGCAGTGGCTCTTCCCCTGATTGCGGCCGTGGAACTGGATGCATCAGACTTTGCCGTGGCGGCGCTCTCCGGCGTGGGATTCCTGCCGTGGCTCCTGTTCGGGCTTCCGATCGGCGTCCTGGTGGACCGCTACCGCCGCAGGCCCGTCGTCCTGACGGCGCTGGTGATGCGCATTGCAGTGCTGATGTCCCTGCCCGTGGCCTTCTGGCTGGACCGGCTCACCGTTGCGCAGCTTTTTGTGGTGTCCTTCCTTTCCGGGCTTGCCGCGGTCTTTTCCATGCTGGCGGAATCCGCGCTGGTGCCCCGCGCTGTGAAGCGTGAGGAACTGATTGAAGGCAACGGGCTGATGACCGGGTCCGCAGCCTCCGCGGATGCAGTGGGCAGGGGCCTGGGCGGCTGGCTCACCGGTGTCTGGGGCGCATCGAACTCACTTTTGCTGCAGGTGGCGGCCTCCGCGGTGTCCCTGGCATCCGTGGCAACCCTCAAAGTGCAGGAATCCGCCAGCGACCATCAGGGATCGGTACGGATCTTCCGGGAGATGGGCGAGGGGCTCCGGTACAGCTTCAGCACCGCGCCCCTGCGGGCCATTTTGCTGGTGGGAGCCCTGTGGAACCTGGGCGGCGCCATCGTTGTCTCGCTGATGGTCATCCTAGTGGTGCGCACGCTGGGGGAGTCCGGCGCAATGCTCGGATTCCTCACCGCCGCTACGGCACTGGGTGGAACCCTGGGCGGCCTGACGGTCAAACGGGTGACCCAGCGCCTGGGTTCAGGAACCGTGTGGCGGTTTTCCATGGTTCCGGCAGTGGCCGGGTATGCCAGCCTGCTCCTGATGACCCCGGGATGGGGGATGGCACCGGGTTTCGTCGGATTATTCCTCGCCGGATATGCCATTTCCATGAACGTGGTAGTCTCCACCAGTTTCCGGCAGCGGGTTTGTCCTCCGCGGATGCTGGGCCGGCTGGGATCCGCTTCCCGGATGGTGACCTGGGGGATGCTGGCCGTCGCCGGCGTCTTTGGCGGTCTTCTGGTGGACGCACTGGGTATCCGCGGCGCCATGCTTACCGGTTTAGCCGTCGCCGTCCTCGCGCCGGCCGTGGCAGCGTTCGGCCCGCTGAGGGGCATCCGGCACCTCGAAGACCTGGAACCGGAGCGGGACCTGGCTCCAGCCGAAAACCCCTGACCTTTTCTCTGCACGCAGCCGCAGATGTGACGGACATCTCCTTGAAGCGGCGGAGAGGGCCAATGTGTCCTAATACACTGGGGAGGACGACCAACCGGCACAAAGCGGTGCCGGCTGAAAAAAGGATGTGAACTCTTGAGCCAGATCTCCGACGCCTGCCTTGATACCTGGATGGACCGCGAGGCCATCGCCGAGGCAATGATTCCGCTGATCGGGCGGCTGTACCGCGAAAACAGCGTGGTGACCTCGGTATACGGCCGTCCGCTGGTCAACCGCTCCGTTATTGACATACTCAAGGCCCACCGTTTCGCCCGTCAGATCGACGAAGTGGAACTGCCGGTTTCCGACACCTTCCCGCTGTTGCAGGCACTTTCCGAACTTGAGCTCGGCGCCGCGTCCATCGACCTGGCCCGCCTGAGCCTGTTGTACAAGGCGCAGGGAGCGGACCGGGACCTGGGAGACTTCCTGCGCGAAGAGCTGGCAGACGTGGCGGGCCGGCACGGCGCCGACAACCGCACCAGCACCGACGTCGTGCTCTACGGCTTTGGCCGCATTGGCCGGCTGCTGGCCCGTATCCTCATCGACCACGCCGGCGGCGGCCAGGGCCTGCGCCTGCGGGCAATCGTGGTGCGCAAGGGGGCTGAGAATGACATCGTCAAGCGCGCGTCGCTGCTCCGCCGCGACTCGGTTCACGGTGCCTTCGAAGGAACCATCACCGTGGACGAGGAGAGCAACACGATCCTGGCCAACGGCACGCTGATCCAGGTCATCTACTCCAATGACCCGGCCGCCGTGGACTACACGGCCTACGGCATCTCCGACGCCGTGGTGGTGGATAACACGGGCCGCTGGCGCGATGAAGAGGGCCTGTCCCAGCACCTGGCGGCCAAGGGCGTGTCCCGCGTCCTGCTGACCGCCCCGGGCAAGGGCAGCCTCAAGAACATCGTGCACGGCATCAACCATGATTCCATCAGCGATGAAGACCGCATCGTCACGGCGGCTTCCTGCACCACCAACGCCATCACCCCGGTCCTCAAGGTGCTTAACGACAAGTTCGGCATCATCCACGGACATGTGGAAACCGTGCATTCGTTCACCAATGACCAGAACCTCATTGACAACTTCCATAAGGGTGACCGCCGCGGCCGCTCCGCCGCCCTGAACATGGTGATCACCGAAACCGGTGCCGCCAAGGCCGTGGCCAAGGCACTTCCGGAGCTGGCCGGGAAACTCAGCGGTAACGCCATCCGGGTTCCCACCCCGGATGTGTCCATGGCGATCCTGAACCTGAACTTCGAGACCGCCACCACCAAGGAAGAGATCAACACCTTCCTGCGGGAGACCTCGCTGAATTCGGACCTGCACAAGCAGATCGACTACATCGATTCACCGGAAGTGGTCTCCACTGACTTTGTGGGTTCCAAGCGGGCCGGCATTGTGGACGGACTGGCCACCATCTCCAACGGCAAGAACGCCGTCCTCTATGTCTGGTATGACAACGAGTTCGGCTACAGCTGCCAGGTGATCCGCGTGCTGGAGGAAATGGCGCATGTGAACCCGCCGGCCTATCCGCGTGTCGCGGAGCTGGCAGCGTCCATCTAGGCCTCTTCTCCCCGCGAAATAGCAGACGGTGCGCTTCCCACCCGGGGGAAGCCCACCTTCTGCTATTTCGGCGGTGGGTTTTAGTGGCCGAACGGATCCGGATCGACGCCGGGCAGCCAGGTCAGGCCCGGAACGTTCCAGCCGTGGGCCTTGATGGTCTTGCGGGCCTTGCGGCTCCACCGGTCATTGAGCTTGTCCACGTACAGCTTGCCGTCCAAGTGGTCGTACTCGTGCTGCAGGACGCGGGCAAACCAGCCCGTGGCCTCGAATTCCACCGGCTTCCCGTTTTCATCGAAGCCGGAAACCTTGGCCCATTCCGCGCGGTTGACCGGAAAGTTCTCCCCGGGCACGGACAGGCAGCCTTCGGCGTCCTCGTCCGGATCCGGTGCCGAGCCGGGAACCTTGGACGTGATCAGCACGGGATTGATGACGACGCCGCGGTCCGGGGCGTCGTCGTCGTTCGCGAAGTCAAAAGTGAACAGGCGCAGGCCCACACCCACCTGCGTCGCGGCCAGCCCAACACCGTTGGCAACATCCATGGTCTCGTACATGTCCGCCACCAGGGTGCGCAGTTCATCATCGAACTTTTCCACCGGAGCGGCTCGGCGGTGCAGGACGGGTTCGCCGTGGATGACGATGGGACGGACGGTCATTGCTGGTCTTTCTGTTGGACGGACGGTGTGGAAGGCCTTGGGTGGGTGGCAGGTGCGGTTAGGCGGTGATGTTCCGGCCGATGACTTCGCGCATGATCTCGGAGGTGCCGCCGAAAATGGTCAGCAGCCGCGCGGCGAGGAAGGCCTGGGCCACAGGGTATTCAAGGATGTACCCGTAGCCGCCGTGCAGCTGCAGGCAGCGGTCGGTGATGGACTTGACGCGCTCACTGGCCCAGAGCTTGGCCTT
The DNA here is from genome assembly GCF_044762205.1 of Arthrobacter sp. NPDC097144. NCBI lineage: Bacteria > Bacillati > Actinomycetota > Actinomycetes > Micrococcales > Micrococcaceae > Arthrobacter > Arthrobacter sp. NPDC097144. The sequence goes on from NZ_JBIWDW010000002.1 coordinate 115,385, forward strand.
GGCCGCGGAGACGGCGTCCAGCTTTCCCTCGTTGAACGCGACGATGGCCGCATCCACGTACGCTTCGGTGACCTCCACCTCGGTCTCGATGTCGGCCAGGGCAAACCGGGTGTTCTGGAAGTCGGCAATACGCTCACCGAAGGCGCTGCGCTCCTTGGTGTACTGCGCTGTGGCTTCATAGATCTGCCGGGCCACGGCGGAGGAGGCGACGGCGATGGCGAGCCGGCCCTGGGGGAGCTGGCCGGCGGCATATTCCAGGCCGCGGCCCACCTCGCCCACCAGGTTGCCTTCCGGGATACGGACGTCGTCGAAGAACAGCTCTGCGGTATCCGAAGCCTTCAGGCCCATCTTGTCCAGCTGGCCGCCGGTCTTATAGCCCTCGGTCTTCTCGACCATGAACATGCTGAAGGAATCCCGGGCGCCGCGGCCGGTTCCGCCGTCGGTGCGGGCCAGGACCAGCGACGCGTCGCCGCTGATGCCGTTTCCGATGAAAGTCTTCTGTCCGCTCAGGCGCCAGCCGCCGTCGCCGCGCACTGCCTTGGTGCGGATGCCTCGCAGGTCACTGCCGGCACCGGGCTCGGTCCAGGCGACGGAGGTGACGGTTTCGCCGCTGACCATGCCCGGCAGCCAGCGTTCCTTGAGGTCATCGGAGCCGTAGGCCAGCAGATGGGGGAGGACCATGTCATCGTGCAGGTGGAAGGCCAGGCCGACGGCGAGGTGGTTGGCCCTGGCGAACTCCTCGTCCAGCACGGCGCGGTAGCGGTAATCCGGCATGCCGGCGCCGCCGAATTCCTCCGGCACGGCCAGTCCCAGGAGGCCCTGTTCTCCGGCGGCCGTCCACAGCTTCCGCGGCATGATGTGCTCGGCATCCCACCGGGCATACCCGGGAGCGACTTCACGGGAGTTGAACTCCCGGGCGAGGTCACGGAAAAGCTCATGGTCTTCTTCGAACAATCTGCGCTCCAAGCGGCGCCTCCTCAACGTTTGGCCGTGTGCGTTCCAGCGGCGGTGCTGCCGCAGCGCGGTCCGGGCAGTCTCCTGAATCAAGTCAAACACAAGTGCAAACACAACAAAGGCCGCCCCGATGAACCGGGACGGCCTTTGCGAAACTGGACCTGCCAGCCTCCTTGGGGTGAGTAACGGGGGTTGAACCCGCGACCTCCTGGACCACAACCAGGCGCTCTGCCAACTGAGCTATACCCACCATGTGCCTCGGATAACATATTCGCAAAGTCCAGGCGAGTGGTCTGTGCGAACTCATTTATCTGAGGCAGCGGAATCAAGCTTACACGGTTTTTGGAGTACTCCTGACCAAGTTGCCGCCGGGAGGCCCAAATGTGACCGAGCTAACTTTTGAAGCCCTCCGCAATCTTCTTCGCCGTTGCCGAATCCGGACCCGGAGCGGGCACAAAAACGGCCTGCCGGTAATAGCGCAGCTCGTTGATTGAATCCACGATGTCCCCCAGCGCGCGGTGGTTGCCGGTCTTGGCCGGAGCCTGGAAGTAGGCACGCGGGTACCAGCGGCGGGCCAGTTCCTTGATCGTGGAAACGTCAATGATGCGGTAGTGCAGGTAATCGATGACCGCGGGCATGTCCCGGGCGAGGAAGTTCCTGTCCGTGCCCACCGAGTTCCCGGCAAGCTGGGCCTTCTTGGGTTCCGGAACCCACTTGGTGATGTATTCGATGACCTGGGCTTCAGCCTCGGCCATGGTCATGCCGCCGGGCAGCTCATCCAGGAGCTTGGACGCGGTGTGCATGTTCCGGACAAAATCACCCATCTGGGCCAGCGCGGCGTCGTCGGGCCGGATGACCACATCCACCCCGTCTCCCAGGATGTTCAACTCGGAATCGGTCACCAAGACCGCCACTTCAATGAGGGCGTCATTCTTGATGTCCAGGCCGGTCATTTCACAGTCGATCCAGACAATGCGTTCATTAGTAATTGGCACAGGACCAATGTACCGCGCAGCCGCCGGGGATGTGCGGGCGGAAAGCGGCCGGCAACTTGGACTGCTTCCGGCGGACGTGACGCATCACTCAGTGCGGCCGAACCGGTCCGCCGCGTCCGTGCATCCGGGCTTTGCACCCCCTGCGGTGCTAATATCTTGGCTACTGACGGTCCTCGCCGCGGTGTGTTCGGTGCCTGTCCTGCAGCTTCCGGGAACACTGTTTACGCTGGTGAGTTCTTCCCGCGAAAACAGGTGTTGCCGCAGTCCCGGGCTTTGTGCCGGCGGGCCGTTGGGTAACTGTACAAACCCCAAAGATTGGAACCACGTAGATGACCGCCCAGGTCCCCGCGACCGAGCCTTCGTCTCCGGGCCCGGAGATAGCGAAAGCTCTCAACCCCAACGTCGCGATTATCCAGGGCCTGATCGGTTCCCTGCTGATGCTCGCGGGTTCGCTCGGCGTCGGATGGCTCTCCCTGGCCTCGTATGACCTGCGCCGGAACCCGGTCATCATGTGGCTCCGCTTTGAGCCGGAGGGCTCGGTGCTGGCTGTGTTCATGCTGGCCGTGGGCGGCATGCTCCTGGTCCGGTCGTGGCTGCGGCTCGGCCAGCGCATCACCTCCTGGGGTCCGGAGAGCCGGCCGGTGGTCCTCAAAGCCGTCCTAGCCTGGGGAGCACCCCTGTGCGTGACGCTGCCGCTCTTCAGCCGCGACGTGTTCGCGTATATCGCCCAGGGGCTGGTGATGGTCAGCGGATTGAATCCGTACAAGGACGGCTATTCGCAGATTTCGAACTACGTGCAGATTGGCGCCGACGACCTGTGGGCGCAGAGCCCCACACCGTACGGCCCCGTGTTCCTTTGGCTTGAGGAAATCGTGGTGCGCGTGACCGGCGGACAGCCGGAGTATTCCGTGCTGCTCTTCCGGCTCATCTCGCTGATCGGCGTGGCCCTGTGCGTGTACTACGTGCCCAAGCTGGCCGAACTGCACAACATCAACCCGAACCGGGCATTGTGGCTGACCGCGGCCAATCCGCTGTTCCTCATCACCTTTATTGCCAGCGTCCACAATGACGCGCTGATGATCGGGCTGGCCCTGGCCGGACTGTACCTGGCTGCGACCAAGCGGGCCATTGCCGGCATTTTGCTGATCACCCTGTCCGTGGGCATCAAACCGATCACCCTGATCCTGCTGCCCTTCGTGGGCCTGATGTGGGCGGGCAAGGGTGCCTCTTGGCCGCGCAAGTTCCTCTACTGGTTCATGACGGCAGGCATCTCGCTGGGACTGCTCTGGATCCTCGGCATCGTCAACGGCCTGGGCTTCGGCTGGGTGGGCGCCCTGAGCACCCCGGGCAGCGTGTGGATCTGGTACGCGCCGGTGGGCTTCCTCGGCATGCTGGTGGCCACGCTGGGCAACGCTCTCGGGCTCCCGGGCTGGACCTTCGCGGATATCGTGCACACCGTCGGCCGGGTGGCTTCACTGCTGATTGTGTTCTGGCAAATGTTCGTAGGCGAGTACAGCCGTCTGGTGCGCCGCCTCGCCCTGGCCTTTGCCGCCATCGTTATGCTCGCGCCAATGATCCAGTCCTGGTACGTGGTGTGGCTGATCCCGCTGTTCGCCGTCACCGGTATCCGCAACGACTGGCAGGTCAAGACGCTGTATTTGGTGGTGTCCTTCTTCATGGTCTACGCGATCAGCGACCAGCTGGATATCTGGCCCTACTTCGACTTCAGCCTCACCGCCGCCCGGCAGATTGCTGCCGTGACGGCGCTGGGCTTCGCGCTCTATCTGATCTTCCTGGATCCCAAGACGAAGTCCCTGTTCCGGAAGAAGCTTACGGAGCCGTCTCCGGGCGAACTTCGGGTGCACTGAGCCGGCTGCTGCCGCCGGCCTTCGTCAGCCGGACAATCCGGATCACTGACCAGCCGAACAGCACCAGCAGCAGGACATTCCGGAGCGTCAGCAGCGCAGCGACCACCACGTTGAGGTCGTTGTACAGGGCGGCATAGAACATCGGATACACCAGCGTGGTCAGCGCAGCGATTGCCGGCATGAGGATCGCTGGCACCCGCCAGCTCCGCCCCTCCCAGGCCACGCCGACGGCGATCACCGCGCCCAGCCACAGCATGAACTGGGGCGAGCCCACCTTGTTGAACACGATGAACGCCGCCACAAGAGCCAGCGACCCGGCGATGAGCAGCTGTCCGGCGTCGGCCCCGCGGCGCAGCGCCCAGATCAGCAGGACGACGACGGCGAGGGCGGCCACCGCCAGCAGCGGCGTCATCAGTGCTGCCACCGGTTCACCCAGCGCGCCGCGCACCTCGCGTGTATTGATGATTTTGTCTTCGAAAATGAAGGCCCCGGAACCGTTCCCGAGGATGGCCTGCCAAAGGCCCGGAGTGGTGAACGGGGCTTCCATCTGCATGCCGCGGGCACCCTGGGCGCCGACGAAGGAGAGCAGGTGGCGCACACCGCCGCCTGCGATGACAATTCCGGCCATGACCACTGAGACTGCTGCTCCGGTCAGCACCAGGGTGAGGCGACGCCGGGAGGCCACCAAAACGGCCAGGATGACAGCTGCGGGCCACACCTTCATCCAGGTGGCCACGGACAGCAGGGCGGAAGCAACAACCGGGCGGCTGGCGAGCAGCAGCAAACCGATGATCACCAGCGGGGCCGTGAGCCCGTCCACCCGGCCCACAGCTACCGGTCCCAGCAGCCCGGTGACGGCCAGCCACCAGTAGGAGGCTGCGTAGCGGGCGGGGGTTGCCGGTTTACTGATGACGGCCACGGCTGCAGCATTCAGTGCCGTGAAAATCGCAAACCACGCCAGCTGATAGCCTCCCCAGCCGAAAACCGCGGCAAGGAGCATGGGCAGCAGCGCCCCGATCGGATAGACCCAATCCGCACTGATTCCCTGCCAGATGCCCTGGTCAATGCCCTCGAAAGCCCACTGCCGGTACAGGTTGATGTCACTGAGGACTCCGCCGGAGAAAATCAGCGACGACAATGCCGCGAAGAACACCAAATGGACCAGGGTGAAGCAAATCCATAACGATTTGCGGCGCAAAAAGCGCTCCTGAACAGAGGACTTATTCAGCGACATTCCGGGTGGTTCTCCTTAGGTGATGCAGGTGCTGTGCACTGTCCAGGCACAGCGATAAGGGTACCGGCGGCCGCGCCGCGGCATGCAATCCATGCCCGGACACGGGATACTGGAAAGATGACCGACGGAATTGAACAGGTAATCACGGCCGATTTTGATGTCTCGCAGTGGGAGCCCACGCCCTATCAGGTGGAGGGCACCAACAGTGAACTTTCCACCGTTCGGGCGGTGAAGATTTTTGAAGGGGACATTGTCGGCACCAGCGTTGCGGACCTCATCATGGCAGGCAACGCCGTCGGCGCCGGTTATGTGTGCTCCGAGGTATTCGCGGGATCGATTGCGGGCAGGGAAGGGACCATGGTGATCCAGCACTGGGGTGTGGCGGAAGGAACGGCGACTGCCAGCTCCGGCCACATCATTCCGGGCTCAGGCACGCACGGACTGGCAGGAATTGCCGGCAAGGCCATTTTCACCCAGGAACCGGACGGCCAGCACCGGCTGGAACTGCGGATCACGCTGCCCGAGCAGGCCTAATCTGAGGCCTTCCGCTACACGGAGTCCGGCCAGGCCCACCAGAGGGCGGCGGCTGCTGACGCCGCAATGACTGCGGCGAATGCCGTGAGCCACAGGCCCGACGGCAGCCCGGTGCGCTGATAGAGGATGAAGGCGTCCGAGCTTTGCAGGGACCTCCGGCGCCGGGTGTGGACGCTGACCAGGTTCAGCCAGTCCCGCACCGCCCCCGCGAGCAGCGCCATACCGATCCCCAGCGTGATGCACGAGACCGCAAACGGCGAAGCAAACCACACCAGCAGGACGGAAACGCCGGCGCAGCCGAATGCAATGAGCAGCCCCTGGGCATTGCGGATGAACAGCAGCGCGGCCAGCAGGATCAGTGCCCCGGCGGAGAGCGCGAAGCCCGCCCAGCCGGAGAACGCCGCCCAGATCAGGAGCGCACCCACTACGGCCGGGACGGGATAACCCCAGAACCCGGTCCACGCTGCTGCGAAGCGGCTGCGTCCCATGCTGCGCATCTGGCCGGAATGGTCGAAGTGCAGCTGGATTCCCTTGACCACCTGGCCGGTCATCAGCGCCGCAAAGGCATGGCCGAGTTCATGGACAAACGTGACGAAGAGCCCGAACCAGCGCCAAACAGCGCGGGGAAGCGTCAAGAGCCCCGCGCCTGCGGCGATCAGCAGCAGAACCGGCCAGGACACTTCCAGCGGATCGCCGCGGGTAAAGCCTTCCGCCATCTTTGAAAACCACGCGCCGATGACGGCTCCGGCTGTTCCGGCATCCACTGATACATTCTTTCCACTAAGAAACCACGGTTGCTGCAGCTTTTCCCTGCGGCGGATGAGCTGCGCTACAGGTCCAGTTGTCCGCGCAGAATCGAATCGCCGGAGTGGGCGGGATTGCCGTCATCCGGTTCATCGGAGATATCCACCACGGGATACTGGTTCAGGTCCAGATCGGCGGGCAGCTCAAAGGTGCCTTCGGTGCCTTCCATGATTCCCACGCTCACCATTGATGACGCGTCGGGGGCCAGCAGCCACACCTCGCGGTAGCCCCGTGCCTCACTGCTGCTGGAAGTCACCACGAGTTCCCGCCTGCCGTCCGGAAGCTGGTCCACGACGGCGCTGCCGGTATCGGAGTACTCGGCGAGGGGAGCCAGATCCACGGAGGCAACCACTTCCGGGCCAGGCTCGTTGACCTGGCGGACCGCACCCCAGGTTCCTGCGGCGGCAACGACGACGGCGGCTGCGGCAGCTGCCAGCCATGAAGACGTGCGGCGCCGCCGCGCCCCGGCAAGCGAGGTCACGGGGGCGGTGGATTCCGCCGGCTGCCCGGCATGCGGCGCCTTTGGCCGGTGCGCCGGTGCCAGCGGATCTTCGCGGAGGCTTTCATCCAGGTTCAGTTCACGGTGGATGTTCTCCCAGACAGAGGGATCCGGTGGCGTTTCGCCGTCATCCTGCGCGGCTCCCGCCAGCCGGGCGGCGGTGACCACGCGTTCGAAGGAACCCAGATCCGCCCGGCAGCGCAGGCAGTCTTCCAGATGGGCACGTTCTTCGTCAGTGGCGGGTTCACCCAACGCCAGGAGGGTGAGTGCGTCATCGTGCAGGTGCTGCATCACTAACCTCCAATCGGTGCCTCAAATGGACGAGACTTCGGCGTATATGGGTCTTAACGGTTCCCAGCGGCATTTGGAGCCGGTCCGCAATCTGCTGGTGGGTCAGGTCTTCGTGGAAGGCCAGCCGGAGGATGGATCCCTGCGGTTCACCGAGCCGATCCAGCTCCGCTTCGATCACCACCTTGTCCGCGACGCGGTCCGGGTTGCCGACGCCGTCGTCGGCCTCTTCGCGCCGTTGCGATGCCGCCACCTCCAGCATGCTCTCTTCACGGGTCCGTGAGGTTCCCACGCCCACCGCAAAGTTACGGGTGATTCCCACCAGCCAGGCCAGGAGGCTGGATCGCTCGGGCGAGTAGCTCTCGCGGTATTTCCAGGCCCGGATGAAGACCTCCTGGACCACGTCATCGGCGGCTGCGGCGTCGGCGAGGCGCCTCAGGGCCATGGACCGGACCAGGGGAGCAAACCGCCGGTAGGCTTCCGCCAGGGCGGTCTCGCTGCCCGAAGCGAAGGCACGGTCAAGCGCGGGGTCCTGCTCCAGGGAACCGGCTGGCATCGGGTGCGGACTCCTGATCTCGGGAAGCCGCTCCCGTGCGGCGGGGCCTGTTGGCCCGCCGGAGGGGTCGGCAGTTTTCCCTATGATACCGGTGCCGCTGTCAGGACCACGTTATCTTCGTAGTCGTCCTGCGCTTCGAGCCAGGCACCGCCGCAGGTCACCAGTTTTAGCCGGGGCTCACCGGTGCGTTCGAAGAGGCGGTGGCCGTCCAGGGTTTTCTTGGCGATGTTTTCCACACCCTCGGCGGCGTACCGCTGGACGGAGCCGTCCTCCCTTGTGACATTGATGATGGTGCCGGGTGGAACGTCCTTCAGCCCGGCGATCGGCAGCTGCTCGGTGCGTGAATCAACGTGGGCTGCGAGAACCGCGGAGCCTGCTGCGGCCCCGGGAGCCGGCCCGTACTTGTACCAGCCCGCCTGATAGTGGTTGTTGGGCAGTGTCATCGCCCCGTTGTCCTCAACTCCCACCGGAACCACCTCCAGATCGATTCCCGTCCCCTCCACCGTGACCCGTACCGGCTGCGGCACGCTGACCTCGGCTTCCGGCACTGCCGGGCGGATGGGGATGGTGGAAGGATCGACGGCGACAGCCTGCGGGGCGGAAGCCGCCGGTGCCGGGGCGGAAGAGGCGGGTTCAGAAGAGGCAGCGGAAGAGGTGTCAGAAGCGGGGAGCGAATCGGGCTGCCCGCCCGTTTCTCCGGCGCAGGCCGCAGAGCCGGCTGACAGCGCAACCACGAGAGCTGCACCGGCCCAAAGTCTGCGCCCGGAGGCGGAATGCGGCATGGGGGTGAAACTTCCTTTCCAGGGGATTTACTGATTCGGGCTCCGGGGAGCCGGAAGAGCGGCCGGAGGTTTGCTCCGGCCGCCCTTGCAGGGAAATCCGGGTCGCTTAGTTCCGGGCGCCTGCTGCCTTGTTGCGGCGTGCCACTGCGGCAGCGCCGATGAGGAGCATCACTGCCACGGAGGCACCTGCCGCAAGGGCTGCGCCGTTGCCGTCTTCAGAGGTTGCCAGTGCACTCGGTACGGCGTTCGGAGCCGATTCCATGCCGCCGATTGTCTGGGTGGCAAGGGCAAGGTTGCCGTCGGCCAGCGATCCCCAGGCGTAGACGAAGGTGTGGGTTCCTTCGGGCAGGGTCAGATCGGCCGGGCCGATCACCGGAGCAGTGGTTCCTGCTGCGGCAACCGATGCGGAGATTGTTCCGGCGTCCACGGCCAGCGTCTTCTCGCCCGGGTTCTCCAGATTGGTGATGACCGGAGCTCCGTTGGCCAGGACGTCCACGGCAGGTGCTGCGGCGTCGTGGCGTACGGTCAGGTGTGCCTTGCCCGGAGCCACCGTGGAAAGGTCGTTGGTGTAGAAGTTTGCCGTCGGCGCACCGGAGGCATCCAGGTTGGCCACGGCCGTGTAGTTTCCGCCGGCAGCCAGGTTGACGTTTACCGGTCCAATGATCGGAGCCGAAGCATCTGCGGCGTCCGGAGCAGTGATGGCCAGCGCGTAGCTGCCGGCGGGAAGGTCAAGCGGTCCGGCAAGCGTCCCCGGTGTGAAGTCGTCCAGGGTGAGTGCACCGTTGACGTACACGTCCACGGTGGTGTCGGGGATCGCATGCAGGACAGAGAGCTCGGCAGTGTCCGCAGCTGCTGCAGGGGTCATAAAGCCCACGGCAGCAGTCAAACCTGCTGCTGCTGCGAGGGCGGTGACGGTCTTACGCATGGTGTCTCCTTGATGTTGGCTTCTTCGCCGGCAGCGAAGGTGTGGTGATGCTTACACCTCCTTTACCTGCGGGGGGCCGGGTTTGGATTCAACTTCAGGAGAAAACTTTTGGGGCCGGAAAACGGGGACACGGACAGGGGGTGGAGGAGGCGCGCAGCGCGCAGACAGCGCTGAGACAGGCACGGTGTCAGGGCGCGGCGGTTCATGGGCTCCTCCGCCAGCCGTAGTATCATCGTTTGGTTGCCCCCCGTAGCTCAATGGATAGAGCAACGGCCTTCTAATCCGTAGGTTGCGCGTTCGAGTCGCGCCGGGGGGACTCAAGCGAACCGGGCTTAGCAGCCCTGCCGTCCGCCGTCGTCCCCGCCCGCGCCGTCGTCCCCCCACCGCCGCCCGTTCAGAAAACGGCCGGGTCAGACCGCCTCCGCAGACACCGCACCTCCGCTGACCGTCACGGCGAAGCGGACACTGTTCCCGCTGGAACCGGGCAGCACTACGTCAGGGTGTTTTCCGTCCGCAGCCTGGAAGGCCCGGAACTCCACTTCGCGGGCCCAGTCATACTCCGGCCGGTCTTCCACGGTTCCCATCGGGAGCACGGTTCCCGGCCGCACAAACAAGGCGGCTTCCAGCACGGAGTAGGTCCGGGTGTGCCACCGCCCGCCCTGGAGCTGCTCACCGGATTCCAGATGGGTCCAGGTGCCTTCGGGCAGGTAGAAGGACACGGAACCCCCGGGGGTGAAGACCGGGGCCACCAGAAGGTCCGGCCCCAGCATGTACTGGCGGTCCAGCTGCGCGCAGCCGGGGTCCTGGGGAAATTCAAGGAACATGGGGCGCATCATGGGGGTTCCCTCTGAATGTGCCTGCTCCGCCGTTTTCAGCAGATACGGCATGAGCCGCATCTTTAGCCGGGTGAAGTGGCGCAGGACGTCGCTGGACTCGTCGTCGACCAGCCAGGGGACCCGGTAGGAGTTTGAGCCGTGCAGCCGCGAGTGTGAGGACAGCAGTCCAAAGGCGATCCACCTCTTGAACAGCTCCGGTTCCGGCGTTCCTTCGAACCCGCCAATGTCGTGGCTCCAGAAGCCAAAGCCCGACGACGACAGCGACAGTCCGCCGCGCAGCGATTCGGACATGGCGGTGAAGGTCGATTCGCAGTCGCCGCCCCAGTGCACCGGCATTTTCTGTCCGCCCGCGGTGGCCGAGCGGGCAAAGAGGACGGCCTCTCCTTCCCCGCGCTCGGCAGTGAGCAGGTCAAAGACGCTCTGGTTGTACAGCTGCGCGTAGTAGTTGTGCATCCGCAGCGGATCCGAACCGTCGTGCCACACCACGTCCGTGGGGATGCGCTCGCCGAAGTCCGTCTTGAAGGAGTCCACTCCCTGCCCCAGCAGCACCTGCAGCTGGTCCTGGTACCACTGGACCGCTTCCGGGTTGGTGAAGTCCACCAGTGCCATGCCGGCCTGCCACATATCCCACTGCCAGAGGGATCCGTCGGCCTGTTTGACCAGATACCCCTTGTCCCGGCCTTCAGCGAACAGATGCGACCGCTGCGCAATGTAGGGGTTGATCCAGACGCATACCTTGAGCCCCCGGGCATGGAGGCGCCGGATCATGCCTTCGGGATCAGGGAAGGTCTGCGGATCCCACACGAAATCGCTCCAGTGGAAGGCCCGCATCCAGTGGCAGTCGAAATGGAACACGGACAGGGGAAGGCTGCGCTCCTCCATGCCGTCGATGAAGGACATGACGGTGTCCTCGTCGTAGTCCGTGGTGAAGGAGGTGGAGAGCCACAGTCCGTAGGACCAGGCCGGCAGCCGGGAGGGACGGCCGGTGAGCTCGGTGTACCGGCGCAGGATGTCCTTTGGCGTGGGACCGTAGATCAGGAAGTACTGCAGGCGCTGCCCCTCGACGCTGAACTGGGTCCGGGACACCACCTCGGAACCAATCTCGAAGGACACCCGCTCCGGCTGGTTCACAAAGACGCCGTAACCGTCATTGGTGAGGTAGAAGGGGACATTCTTGTAGGCCAGCTCGCTTGAGGTGCCGCCGTCCTCGTTCCAGATATCGATGGACTGCCCGTTCTTGGTGAAGGCACCGAAACGCTCGCCGAGCCCGTAGACATTCGTTCCCACGCCCAGGCTCAGCTGTTCGTGGACAAAGGTCTTCCCCTCCCGGTCAGTGATGACTCCAATGCTGCGGGGGACCGAGGAAGTGAGCGTCCGGCCGTCCGCGGTGAAGTCCACCTGCCAGTCTCCGGCCGTGCTGATCCGTGCGCTGACATCGCCGGAAGTGAAGGTGACCCGGGATTCGTCCTCCACGATCTTGACCGGCCCCGGCGACGGGTAAAGCTCAAAGTCCGGCCCACGGTGCACTCCGCCCTGGAAATGCTCAATCGTCACGCCAATAACGTTGTCCAGGGGAGACTCGAAGGTGACGGTTATCTGCGGACAATTCAGTGCATCGCCGCGTCCGTTGATCTTCTGCGTAGGCGCATAGATCGCCAGCCGGTCGCCGTCGACCTCCACTGCGGAGATGTCCCGCGGACGCAGAACGCTCATGCCCTGCTTGGGCAGCCAATATCCATCAGTGAATTTCATTCTGTTCCTTCATCTCCGTCGTCGTCGTTCAAGAAGTAATCCGCTGCGTCAAGTACGCAGGCGCCGTAGGGCTGCAGGTCCAGGAGCGGGCCGGTCTCTCGGCCCGTGAGCAGGTCAACAGCCGGTCCCGGGAGGCGGAGGGTCTGCCCCAGCGGACCGTGATTGAGCAGGAACAGCCACTGTCCGCGGACCACAGCCTCCACGTCCCCGGGCAGCCCGTCCGGAAATGCAGGCCGGATGCCGGCTGCGCGGAGCGCATCCAGCAGCACCGCCGTCATGGCGGCGTCGTCCAGGTCCGCTCCCAGATACCAGCTCTGGCCCGCGCCCCAGAGGTGGCGGGTCAGCGCGGGCTTGCCCTTAAGCGGTCCGCCGGCAAAAGATGCCAGGGCGTCGGCACCGTCCAGGCGCAGGTCCTCACCCCAAAACTGTGCGGCAGCGGGAGGCTGGGCGCCCGTAGAAAAGGTGACGGGGCACGGCTCGGGAAGCGGAACCCACTCCTCGCCGCTGGCACCCAGGCACTTGTGCAGCACCGCCGGAAAGCGTCCGGTGGCCAGGCGCGCGTTCTCATCCGCCACCGCGCTGAACGGCCCGACGAACAGGGCACCCCCGCCCTGGACATACTGATCCAGCGCCTGCGCATGCTCGTCCCGCAGAAGGAACAGGTTCGGCACCAGCACCAGGGAAAACCTGTCCAGGTCCGCGCCGGGATGGACTATCTCCACGGCGGTGCCGTGCCGGCGCAGGGGCCGGTAGAAGGAGAGCAGCTGGTCCATGACGCGCAGCCGCTCGGAGGGACGGGCGCTCTCCTCGGCGGCCCACCAGCTCTCCCAGTCGAAGAGGACGGCGACCCGCGCGGGAACGGACGTTCCCGAGACCGGCGCCAGCCGCTGAAGTTCCGCCCCCAGTGCTGCGGCTTCGCGGTAAACCCGGGTGTCCGGGCCGGCCAGCGGCACCACTGCCGAATGGAACCTTTCCGCTCCTGCAGCCGACTGCCGGAACTGGAAGAAGCACACGGCATCAGCACCCCTGGCGACCGCCGAGAGCGCATCCAGGCGAAGCGTTCCCGGCGCTTTGGGGACGTTGTGGCCGCGCCAGTTCACGGCCGACGTTGCGGATTCCATCAAAAGCCAGGGGCGGCCGCCGCCGAGTCCGCGGCAGAGATCGTGGGTGAGCGAACCAAGGTCCAGGGAGCCTGCGTCGGCGGGATCCGTGTACCAGTCGTTGGCCACCACATCGATCTCCGAAGCGAAGGAAAAATAGTCCGCACCACGGAAGAAACCCATGAAATTGGTAGTCACGGGATGGTGCGGGTCATGCCTGCGGATAATGTCCCGCTGCAGGCAGTAGAGGGAGAGCAGCTCGTCGGAAGTGAAGCGTTTGAAATCCAGGCTCTGCGCGGGATTGCCGATGTACGGTGCCCTGCGCGGGGGAAGGATCTCTTCCCAGGCTGAATAGCGCTGGCTCCAGAAGGCGGTGCCCCAGGCGCGGTTGAGCTCCTCGAGGGTGCCGTAGCGTTCCTGCAGCCAGCGCCGGAAAGCGCCTGCGCTTTCATCGTCGAAGCTGACCTGCCCCAATTCATTTCCGACATGCCACATGGTCACGGCCGGATGGGAGGAGTACCTCGCGGCCAGGGCTTCCGTAACGGCAGCGGCCGCCTTCCGATACTTGTCCGAGGAGGGGTTGAACTGGTTGCGGGAGCCGTACCAGAGGGTGTGGCCGTCTGCATCCTGGGGCAGGGTTTCGGGATACCGGTAACCCAGCCAGGGCGGCGGGGATGCAGTGGGGGTTGCCAGATCCACCTGTATGCCGCCCTCATGCAGCAGATCCAGTACGCGGTCAAGCCAGCCGAAGTTCCACTGTCCCTCCACCGGTTCCAGCTGTGCCCAGCTGAAGACGCCCACGGTCACAAAATTGATGCCGGCATCCTGCATGAGGGCAATGTCTTCGGGCCACGTTTCTTCGGGCCACTGCTCCGGGTTGTAGTCGGCGCCGTAGCGCAGGCCGCTCGAGGGGCCGTTCATACCGGGAAGAGAGTTCATCGAATCATTTCGACTTTCTGGGTTGCAATTACGTGAAAAGACAGGCAAGAGCCTTGAGGGGGCTAGGATTCTGGAGAAGTAGTTGTCGAAATTTTCGACCGCTGAAAGCACATCTGCTCCGCCTGACGGCGTCGGGCGGTGAAGGAGGAACTGCACCGATGCCAACCATGAGCGATGTGGCCCGCGCTGCGGGTGTCTCCGCGAGCACTGTCTCCTACGTGCTCAGCGGCAAACGCAGCATTTCCGAGCAGACCCGCCGCCAGGTCCAGGACGCAATCGACAGGCTTGGCTACAGCCCGCATGCCGGCGCCCGTTCCCTGGCGTCCAACAGGTCCAATGTGCTGGGACTGATGGCGCCGCTGCGCGCGGACGTCAACGTGAGCGTCGTGATGCAGTTTGTTGCCGCCGTCGTCTCTGCCGCCCGGGAGTTCAACCAGGATGTGCTGCTGCTGACCCAGGAAGACGCCGGCGGTATTGAGCGTGTGACTTCCCAGTCGATGGTGGACGGATTGATCATGATGGACATCGAGGCCGCCGATCCGCGGATCCCGCGGCTTGCCAAGCTGCGTAAACCCGCCGTGCTGATTGGTGTTCCCGACAACGCACAGGGCTTGAGCTGCGTGGATTTCGATTTTGCCGCCGCATCCCGGATTGCCGTGCAGCATCTGGCCGGCCTGGGACACCGGCATATCGCTTTCATCGGATCTCCGCCGGCGTCCCTCGCCCGCCATGCCACGTACGCCGACCGCGCTGCTGCCGGTTTTGAGCAGGCGTGCCGCAGTTTGGACATCAGCTTCAGCCTCCATGCCTGCGGCGCCACCTCCGCAGACCTCTCCGGCGTTCTGGACAAGCTCTTTGGAGACCAAGCGGCGGGCCCGGCGGTCACCGGACTCGTGGTGCACAACGAATGGCTGGTGCCGATGCTGCGGGAGGCCATGGGCGGCCTGGGCCTGCGTATTCCGGAGGACGTTTCGGTGGTGGCCGTAGCACCCGCGGATGTCGCCACGGCATCCCTGCACCCCTGGACGGCTGTCAGTATCCCGGCCACGGACATTGGACGTGCCGCGGTGGAAATGGTGATGCACCGGCTGAATGCGGACAAACCAGTGGAAATGCGGCTGATTGTTCCGGCCCTCGATGTCCGGAAAACGACGGCGGCCCCGCCTGTGCGTTGATCGCACAGCTTCCGCACGGGGGACCGCCGCGGCTTCGCTCCGGACCCTCAACCCTTGACCGCACCGATCATGACGCCCTTGGTGAAGTGCTTCTGGACAAAGGGATAGACAAAGAGGATGGGAACCATGGCAATTACGATCACGGCCATTTGCAGCGCCAGCGACGCTGCGACACCCTGCCCCACGTCAATCTGGCCCGGCACCGACACACCCTGGAGCACGTAGGAGCGAAGCACCACCTGAAGCGGATTCTTGGAGCTGTCATTGATGTAGAGGATGGCGTTGAAGAACGCATTCCAGTACCCCACCCCGTAGAACAGGGCAATCACGGCGGTAACTGCCTTGGACATGGGCAGCACAATTTGAGCCAGGATCCGCCACTCGCTGGCACCGTCTATGCGGGCACTGTCCAGGATTCCCTGATCAATCCCCATGAAGAATCCGCGCAGGATGATGATGTTGAAGACGGAAACGGCACCGGGAAGGATGAGCGCCCAATAGGAGTCGATCAGCCCCAGCCCCGACACCAGCAGGTACGTGGGAATCATCCCGGCTCCGAAGAACATGGTGATCAGCAGCGTGAACAGGATGGGGGTATGGGCGAAGGTTCCCGGCCGTGACAGGCCGTAGGCACAGAGGACGGAAACCACCATGCTCAGCACCGTTCCCACTGTGGTGACGCCAACGCTCACCGCCACCGCCCGGGTCACCACTCCGCCGTCGAGGATCTGGCGGTAGGCATCCAGCGTGATTCCGTCCGGAATGAGGACCAGGCCCCCGGCTTCGGTGATGGTGCCCTGTGAGGACAGGCTGGTCAGGACGATGGTGTACAGCGGACCGAGGACTGCCAGGACCACTGCAACCAGTACTGCGGCTTTGGTGATCTTGCCGGCAGCGGACGGTTCTTCCTCCCAGGCCGGCCTGGTGGACCGCCCGCGGGCCTTGTCTTCCATGAGAACTGTCATGACTTTGAATACACCCCGTTTTCGCCCATCAGGTGGGCAATCTTGTTAGCCCCCAGGATCAGTCCCAGGGACACCAGGCCCTTGATCAGCCCGGCTGCTGCCGCATAGCTCCAGTCCCCGTTTTGCACGCCCGTGTAGTAGACAAAGGTGTCCAGCACCTCCGAGGCTCCGGAACCCACCGCATCCCGCTGAAGAATGAGCTGTTCAAAGCCCACTGAGAGGGCATCGCCCAGCCTCAGGATCAGCAGCAGGATAATCACCGGCCGCAGTCCGGGCAGGGTGATGTGCCACAGCCGCTGCCGGCGGTTGGCGCCGTCCACGGCCGCCGCCTCATACTGTGCCGGATCAATGGCGTTCAGCGCTGCGAGGAATACGATGATGCCCCAGCCGGCGTCCTTCCAAATGGCCTGTGACGTAATGAGGAACAGAAAGGTGTCCGGGTTGGTCATGATGTCCATGCCGCCCCAGCCCCTGGACCCGAGCAGCTGGTTGAGCAGCCCGGCGCCGCCGAAAATCTGCTGGAAGACCGACACCACAAGCACCCAGGAGAAGAAGTGGGGCAGGTAGACAATCGCCTGGATGGTGGCACGCATGCCCGGGCGCACCAGTGAATTCAGCAATAGCGCCAGGGCAATCGGCACGGGGAAGAAGAACACCAGCTGGAAGGCGGTGATCACCAGGGTGTTCTTTACCGCCAGATAAAAGCCCGGATCGGTGAACACCCGGGCAAAATTCTGCAGGCCCACCCAGGGGCTGTTCCCTATTCCGATGAATGGTGAATAGTCCTTGAAGGCAACAATGTTGCCCAGGATCGGGACATAGGCGAAAACCACCAGCAGTGCGACGGCGGGAAGCGTCATCAGCAGCATCGAACGGTCCCGCCGCAGCCTGGCTCCGAGGCTCAGCCTGCGGCCGGTCGGGGCCTTGCCGGGTTTTCGAGGTTCATCCTTGATATCTGCAGGGGCAGGCGCACCTGGCGCACCGGCAGTCACGCTGCGCACGGCCGGGTCCACTGATGTGGGAGCACTGTCGCTCATCAGGCGCTGAGGAAGCCGGCGTAGAAGTCGCGCAGTTCATCGCCGCCGGACTTCTTCCACGTTGCCAGTGCGGAGTCGAGGTCGGATATCTTTTTGCGGCCGCGCACAATGTCCTTGGCCAGGTCGTCAAAGGGCGCTCCCAGGGACGCATACTTGGTGTCTTCCTGGATCTGCATCCCGAAGAACAGGCCTTCCTGCACATTGGGGGCCTGGCGTGCTTCCCATTCGCTGCGCTCCTGGACATACCCGGGGTACTGGACCATGGAGTTCACCACCGGCGGGCTGACCAGGAAGGCGTAGGTGCTGGTGACCTCGTTGCGCCCCTTGTCCGTGGCCTGCGGAATGTTCTGGGCATCCAGTTCATAGTGGACCCCTTCGACTCCGTTGACGATGAGCTGGTTTTCCTCCGTGCCAAAGGGTGCTGCCATGTAATCGGCCAGAGCCAGGATTTCTTCGATTTTCGCCGGGTCATCTGTCTTCTTGATAAAGCTGAAGATGCTGGCGGGGGAGGCCTTGAACAGTGTCGGCTTTCCGCCGTCGGGCGCAAAATAGTCCATGGCCTGCATCCGGAAGCCGGGGTTGGTGGGCAGCACCCGGGCCAGGGCTTCATGCCAGCTGCCCAGGCCGTCACCGGTCATCAGCGTGGCGCCGGACTCAAAGCGGGACTTCGCCATTTGGGTGTTTCCGGCCACGGCATCCGGGTGGACGGCTCCCGAAGCGAAGAGCTGGGCGGTCCATTCCAGGGCGGCGCGGTATTCGTCGCTTTCCAGCTTGTGCTGGAGTTTCCCGTCCACTTCCTTCCACATCGGCACTACGCCGTGCATGATCTGCGCCAGGTTCCAGACGTCATCCGATCCCCACCGGTTCTTGGATGCGTCGGTGGCTTCCTTGGCGACCTCCAGGTATTCCGCTGCTGAGGTGGGCTGCTCCAGCCCCAGTTCTTCGAAGAGGTCAGCCCGGAAGAAGAGGGCGTCGTTGAGCAGGGTGCCGGGGTAGGGCAAGCCGTAGAGTCCGCCGCTGAAAACACTGTATTTCCAGGCATCGGTGGGAAGGTTCGCAAGGTTGGGATATTTCTTGACCTTGTCTCCGGCGAGGTATTCGGACAGGTCCGTGAACAGGTTTTCGGCTGCCTGCCCAAACCGGGGCGGCAGGTTCCAGGAGGGGATGACCACCCAATCCGGGACATCCTTGGGTGAGGCCAGCACGGTCTGGATCTTGTCGCCGTAAGTGTTGCCGTCATTGACCTGGAAGTTGATGGTGGCGCCCAGTTCCTTGTTCACTGCACCGTAGTAGCTGTTGCCCGGGGCCGCAGGCGGAACAGACCACCAGGCCGGTGACATGGCCGTATAGGTTCCGCCCTTGCCGGGAGTGGAGGCAACCGACTTTGTCAGCTGGGCGGGGACGGTTGTGAAGCCGGGGGTGGAACCGTTGACGCCCGGGATGTCGGGGGTGGCCAGATCGATCGGATAGTAGTTGGGGATGAGCTTGGCGATGGTCTCGCCCAGTCCCGATGAGGAAGTGATCTGAGTGGTGGAGCCCCCGCTGCCGCAGGCCGTCAGGGCAGCGGGGATACTGGCTGCCACCGCGACGCCGCCCAGCAGTCCCAGAAAGGAGCGGCGGTTCACCGGGCGCTGTCCGAGCTGGCCCAGGAGGGACGCTGCGGTGCCCGGCTGCGTGGTTTGCGGATGGTTGCGCGTGGATCTGTTGAGCGGCATGGTCCACTCCTTTGTGGTCAGAAGGCGGGCGGGTGATCGGCGGATCACGACCGTGAATAGTATCGAAGCGATTCGACTGAGTTGACCCTAAAGCAGGGATGCGGAGGATGCAAGCACTTCGTGTGATTTGCGACACGTCGTAGGATGGCAGTACTTATGCGCACCACCGGCACTTTTCACCGCTGCAGAAGCGGAAAAGCCGGTGCTCCTTCCGGAGAAGCGGTTCGACAAAGTACCAGTGATTGGAAGACCACATGGCAACACCCCCGGCAGCCCGTACGCCCGAATCGCTCCTTGCGGCGCTGACGGTGAACCAAAAGGCCGCACTGCTCCACCAGCATTCGCCTCAGCTGGAGGATCCGGAGCTGGCCGAGTTCCGCACCGGCACGGAAGCTGCCCACGGTGTGGCCTGGCTTGGAACGGCCACAGTGTTTCCCCAAACCGTCGGATTGGCTGCCACTTGGGACGAAGACCTGATTCGGCGGGTGGGACGCGTTGTGGCTGCCGAAGTACGCACCAAAAAGATGCTCGATCCCACCGTGAGCCTTAACGTGTGGGCGCCGGTGGTCAACCCGCTGCGGCATCCGCTCTGGGGCCGCAATGAGGAAGGATTTTCCGAGGATCCGCGGCTCACCGGCCTGCTTGCCGCCGCGTACTGCAGCGGCCTGCGCGGAGAGGGGGACCGGTGGTGCACGGTTCCCACGCTGAAACACTTCCTGGGCTACAACAATGAAACCGACCGCAGCGTTTCTTCCACCCAGCTGCGGCTGCGGGTGCTTCACGAGTATGAGCTCCCGGCTTTCCGTATCCCCGTGGAAGCCGGGGACGTGGGAGCCGTCATGCTTTCCTACAACCTTGTCAACGGGCGACCGGCCCATGTCAGTGACCTGGTCCGGGACCATCTGCGCCGGTGGACCGGGGGAGAAGACCTGGTGGTGGTCACGGATGCGGGCGCGCCCACCAGCCTGTACACCGCGGAAAAATACTTTCCCGACGCCGTGGCGGCCCATGCCGCCGCCGTCCTGGCCGGGGTGGACAACTTCACCGACGACGGCGGGAACTCCGCGCCGACGGTGGGCTATCTGCTGGCGGCCCTCGAAAGCGGGCAGCTTTCGGAGGCTGACCTTGACCGCAGCGTACTGCGCCTTCTGCTGCTGCGAGCCCGGACGGGGGAGTTCGGCGGCCAGAATGAGGCTGTCTCTGCTGTCTCTGCTGTCTCTGCCGCAACCGCCGCACCTGCTGGGTCCGAAACAGCGGGAGCCTCCGTGCGCGCCCTTGCCGCTGAGGCTGCCGCAAAGTCGGTGGTTCTGCTCCGCAATGAACCCGTGGCGGCGCGGACGGCAGAAGGTTCTGCCCCTGCGGGGCAGGCTGAGCCTGCGGCTCCCCTCCTGCCGCTTTCAGCGTCCGGCGGACGTTTGGCGGTTATCGGTACCCTGGGCACAAAGGTCCTGACTGACTGGTACAGCGGAACACCCGAATACACGGTCAGCCCCGGGGCCGCCCTCGCCGAACGCTTCGACCACGTCAGCGTCCTGGAGGGAACGGACACCGTTGCTCTGAGGAGCGTGCGCACCGGCAGGTATCTGGGGTCGGCCGACGCCCGAACCTCCCTCACAGCCTCCGCAGACGCACCCGGCGGGCCGGAGCGCTTCAGCCTCAAGGACTGGGGCAACGGAGACCTTACCCTGCGCAGTGCAGCCAACGGGCTGCTGCTGAGCGGAGCCGGCGGCTCCTATCTGTATCCGTCGGCGGAACGGGTAGGCGGCTGGGAAGTACAGGAAACTTTCCGCTTCCACCGGGCGCCGGACGCCACCGTGGCCATCCAGCACATTGGCACCGGTAAGTGGGTCCGTGTTGAGGCCCACACCGGCAGTGCCGTGCTGATCCGGGGAACCGAAGCGGATGCGGACCGGTTCGTCCTGCGCACAGTGCAGGCCGGGATCCCCGCGGCGGCAGAGGCGGCAGCGGCGGCGGACACCGCCGTCGTCGTGGTGGGAAACGATCCGCACCTGGGCGGCCGGGAGACGCTGGACCGGACCACCTTGGAGCTTTCCCCTGCGGATGCCGAACTGGTCCGCGCAGTCCGCGAAGCCAACCCGCGCACTGTGCTGGTCATTGTCTCTTCCTATCCCTATGCGCTGGGTGCGCTCGCCGACCTGCCCGCGGTGGTGTGGTCCTCGCACGGCGGGCAGGAGCTGGGCCGCGGGCTGGCCGCCGTCCTGGCCGGGGACATTGAACCCTTCGGGCGCCTGCCGCAAACCTGGCATGCCTCGGATGCAGACCTGCCGGACATCCTGGATTACGACATCATCGCGTCGGCAGGCACCTACCAGTACAGCAAGGCGGAGCCGCTGTATCCCTTTGGCCACGGGCTTTCCTACGGCTGCGTGCATTACGACGGCGTGCGCGTCCTGTCCGAGCCGGGCGCGGCTATGCCCGCAGGCACGGCAGTGGACGTGGACGTCACAGTGTCCAATGACGGACCGCGGCCGGCCTCCGAGCTGATCCAGCTGTACGTTGCCGCCCCGGGCCACCGGTTCGACTTTCCGCGGCGCCGCCTGGCGGCCTATGCCCGGGTGCTGCTGCAGCCGGGGGAGCGGCGGACCGAGAGAATCAGTGTCAACAGCGATGCTTTTGAGACATACAGCGTGAGCGCGGGGCGGATGCTGGTGGAACCGGGCCGGTATCTCCTGCTGGCTGGATCATCGGCGGGAAACCTGCCGCAGCAGGCAGTAGTCGACGTCGGCGGGGAGGCAAGCCCGATGCGCAGCCTCGGCAAGCCGGTGCGGGCCGAAAGTTTTGACGCCTGCGGCAACCTCGAGCTGGTGCCCGAGACCCGCGACTCCGGCACGGCAGTGGCCCCGGCTGATCCGTTCCGCCCAGCCTGGGCTGTGTATCGGGGGTGGGCGGACGCCGGAGCCTCCGCCGCGGAACTCCAGGTGACCCGGTCAGCCGGGGGCAGCCTGGAAATCCAGGCGACGGACGGGGCGGGAGGATGGATTCCGGCCGGACACGGCGGTGCGTCCGCTGCCGTGCCTGACGGATTCAACGGGGATGTGGTCCTGGAGCTGCCCAAGGGCGGGGACGAGTTCCGGGTGGTGCTTCGCGGACCCGTCACGCTGTCATCTCTGCGCCTGGTGTGACGACCGGGTTGTCTGGTTCCCTCGCTGGTGATTGCCCGGATCGTTTGTTGTCCCGGCGTTACCCCTCAGAGTCTCTTCCTCCTGCACAGGTTGTTGCTGGGGGCGGCGGGCTGCCTGTTGTCCACAGGCGCGAAGGGATGGCAGCCCCGAGGGCAAGCCGGGGCTGAGACTGGGCTCATGCCGTTGGATTCCTCCTCCGGCACCCGACACCTTGTGCGGCCCGGGAGGTTTCCGGGCCGCACTCCGGGCCCAGATTCAGAGACCCAGACAGGCAGGAAGCACATGAACGACACCATCACCATCCGGGGATTCGTTGCCACTGACGTTCGAAGCACCACTGCGGACAGCGGACTCGCGATAGCCGGATTCCGGATGTGCACCACTGAGAGGCGGTATGACAGGGACACCGGCAGCTGGGCCGACGGCCAGACCAACTGGTATTCCGTTTCCCTCTTTCGCCAGCTGGCCACCAACGCGGCCTTCAGCATTCACAAAGGAGACCGGGTGATCGTCACCGGCAGGCTCAAAGTCCGGCAGTGGGCCACGGATGACGGCAGGAGCGGCACCTCGGTGGACATTGACGCCGAGAGTGTCGGCCACGACCTCATGTGGGGAACCGCCAATTACCGGCGCAACGTCCAGGACCGAACCGCAAGCGGCACCGGGGAGGAAACTTCGGGTTCGGCGGCTGAAGAAACCGAAACTGATGATCTGCCGGCCGATCTGGATCTGGAGACCGGGGAGCTGGCCGGAACGGACTCCGGGGAGCCGCTGCACGGCATTGCCGGCGTTGGCGGGGATGCCGCTGATTCACCTGGTGCCGGGAATGGATCTGAGGCCGCGGAGACCTCGGCCGCCGGGGCTGTCGCTGCAGAAGATGGCCCGGATGACCCCTTCGTGATGCCGGGGGCGACGGTTGCGGCGGCTGCGGGACGGGGGCGTGGCAGAATGGGGCGATGATTCGCGTACGCCGCAACAGCAGGCTTCCCGGAGTTGTCCTTTCGGTACTGGTGCTCAGCTCCGTGGGCCTGCTTGCTCCCGCCTCGGCCCCCGGAGTTCGGATAGAGGGAGCCCAAATAGAGGGGGTCCAGGAAAAGAACGCCGCGGAGCGGGCGGTGCTTCCTGCCGCTGCGGACAAGACCGTCCGTTCCCTGACGGATTCCCTGGAAGCGCTCGCCGCCAGGGAACCCAGCCCCAACCGGGCAATGATTCGGGACGCTTTTACCGCAGCAGGGTTTGCCGGCGAGTCAGTGGAAATTTCGCTGGACGTGACGCCCACCGGCCTTGCCGTGGATTCGATTCGGGGAGCGGCGGCGGAGCAGGGGTCGTGCACCTTCGGCGAGGTGCGGGAGGGCCAGGTCTCGGTCAGCGTGCTCCCGGTGCTGGCCAGCGGATATTGTTTCGTGGGCGACCAGCGCTAGGTCCGCCCGGCGTCAGCCGGACGTAACGCCTGACGGGACGCTGCGGCCAAATGGCACTTATCGCCGTTGACCCACTAGCCTTGAACGTATGGCGGAATTTATCTACACGATGACCAAGGCCCGCAAGGCTGTTGGCGACAAAGTTATCCTCGACGACGTAAGCATGTCCTTTTTCCCAGGTGCCAAGATCGGCGTGGTGGGTCCCAACGGTGCGGGTAAGTCCACCATCCTTAAGATCATGGCCGGCCTGGACACCCCCTCCAACGGTGAGGCCCGGCTCAGCGCCGGCTACTCCGTGGGCATCCTGCTCCAGGAACCGCCGCTGAACGAGGAAAAGACCGTACTCGGCAACGTCCAGGAGGGCGTTGGCGAGATCTATGCCAAGATTCAGCGGTTCAACGAAATTTCCGAGGCAATGTCGGAGCCCGATGCGGACTTCGACAGCCTGCTGGATGAGATGGGCAAGCTGCAGGAAGCCATCGACGCTGCCGACGCCTGGGACATTGATTCCCAGCTGGAGCAGGCCATGGATGCTCTCCGGTGCCCGCCGGCTGATGCCGACGTCACTCTGCTCTCCGGTGGTGAGCGGCGCCGGGTGGCACTGTGCAAGCTGCTGCTGCAGAAGCCGGACCTGCTGCTCCTCGATGAGCCCACTAACCACCTGGATGCCGAAAGCGTGCTCTGGCTTGAGCAGCACCTTTCCGCCTACCACGGTGCTGTTCTTGCCGTGACCCACGACCGGTACTTCCTGGACCACGTGGCCCAGTGGATTGCTGAAGTGGACCGCGGACACCTCTACCCGTATGAGGGCAACTACTCCACGTACCTGGAGAAGAAGCGTGCCCGCCTGGAAGTCCAGGGCAAGAAAGACCAGAAGCTGGCCAAGCGACTCACCGAGGAACTGGACTGGGTCCGTTCCAACGCGAAGGGCCGCCAGACCAAGTCCAAGGCGCGCCTGGCCCGCTATGAGGAAATGGCTGCCGAAGCAGACCGCACCCGCAAGCTGGACTTCGAAGAAATCCAGATCCCGCCGGGACCGCGCCTGGGTTCCCTGGTGCTGGAGGCCAAGAACCTGCAGAAGGGGTTCGGCGACCGCCAGCTCATTGACGGCCTGTCCTTCTCGCTGCCGCGCAACGGCATCGTCGGCGTGATCGGCCCCAACGGTGTGGGTAAGTCCACGCTGTTCAAGACCATCGTTGGCCTGGAAGAGCTCGACGGCGGTGACCTGAAGATCGGCGACTCCGTCAAGATCTCCTACGTGGACCAGTCCCGCGGCGGCATCGACCCGGAGAAGAGCCTGTGGGAAGTTGTGTCCGACGGCCATGACTGGATCCAGGTCGGCCAGGTGGAAATGCCTTCCCGTGCCTACGTCTCCGCGTTCGGCTTCAAGGGCCCGGACCAGCAGAAGAAGGCCGGGGTGCTCTCCGGTGGTGAGCGCAACCGCCTGAACCTGGCGATGACCCTGAAGCAGGGCGGAAACCTGCTCCTGCTCGATGAGCCCACTAACGACCTGGACGTGGAAACCCTCTCCAGCCTGGAAAACGCACTGCTGGAATTCCCGGGCTGTGCCGTGGTGGTCTCCCACGACCGGTGGTTCCTGGACCGGGTGTCCACCCACATCCTGGCCTACGAAGGCACCGAGGAGAACCCGGCGAACTGGTACTGGTTCGAGGGTAACTTCGAGGCTTACGAGCAGAACAAGATTGAGCGCCTGGGCCCGGATGCGGCAACGCCGCACCGCGTGACCCACCGCCGTCTGACCCGCGACTAGTCAAGTCCGCTGGTGATAAAAGAACCCGCCCCGTGTGCACACGGGGCGGGTTCTTTTTTGGGTCCGGCTCCGGGATGTTACTGCTTTTCGGGAACGCGGAGCATGCCTTCCTGGGCAACGGTGGCAACGAGTTCTCCGGCGCGATTGAAGATGCGACCGCTGGCCAGGCCCCGGGCTCCGGAAGCGCTCGGCGATTCCTGGACGTACAGCAGCCAGTCGTCCATGCGCAGGGGCCGGTGCCACCACATGGCATGATCCAGGCTGGCAATTGACATCCCCGGGGTGGACCAGGGCAGGCCGTGCCGCCGCAGGATGGATTCCAGCAGCGTGTAGTCACTGGCATAGGCGAGAGCTGCGCGGTGCAGGTTCTGGTCATCGGGTATGGGGCCGAACGTCTTCATCCATACGGCGTTGCGGGCAACCCGTTCCGGTGCGGCTTCAAAGTACACGGACTTCTCGACGTGGCGGATGTCCATGGGCCGCTGATGCGACCAGGCTTTGGCCACGGGATGGTCGATGCCTTCGAGCAGTTCGGCCGTGGTGGGCAGGGACTCCGGCTCCGGAATGCCCTCCGGCATCTGAACCTGATGGTCCAAACCCTCATCGGGCTCCTGGAAGGACGCGATCAGGGACAGGATGGGCTTGCCGTTCTGGTAGGCATGCGTCCGGCGGGCTGAAAAGGACCGGCCGTCCCGCAGCCGCTGCACGCCAAAGGTAATGGGAATCTCAGTGTCTCCCGGGCGCAGGAAGTAGCCGTGCATGGAGTGCATCAGCCGGCCGGGTTCCACGGTGCGTGCGGCGGCAATGAGTGACTGGCCCAGCACCTGTCCGCCGAAGACGCGTTTGCGCGGCTCCGGCTGGGATCCGCCCACAAAGATGTCTTCGTCGGTCTGCGCGCCGTCGGCAGGGCTGAGGTTCAGCAGGCTCAGCAGGGAAGCGGTGGGATCGGCGGTGTCAGCCATGGGTGGTTAGTCTCCTAGGACATGCGGTGGTGAAGGCCCCGGAAAGCGCCCGGGCACTCTTCGAGGTTAGACGTTCCCGCCGGTTCGGCCCAAGCCGGGCAGGAATGCACTGCAGCCTGCAGGGTTTGAGAGAATAGGGGCATGCCTATCAACCGTTTCCCCCTCCAGTTGCGTTTTGGCGACGAGGATTCCAACGGGCACGTCAACAACGTGCGCTTTGTCCAATTCCTGGAAGAGGCCCGGGTGCGCCTGAGCCTGCTGCCGCTGGGTGCGGCTTTGTCCCCAGATAATCCGGCTGAAAGCTTCCGCTCGGTGACGTCCCGCACCGGGATGACGCTGGTGGTCCGCCAGGAAATCGAATACCGCGCCCCGCTGGTTTACCGGCAGGAACCTGTCTGGGTTGAAGTGTGGGTGACGGGCATCGGCGCTTCCAGCCTGACGTACGGGTTCCGGATTGCCGACGACGACGGCGGCAGGGTCTATGCCCACGCCGAGTGCACCCTGGTGATGGCTGATGCCCAAACGGGGCGCCCGACAGCCCTGTCCGATATGCAGGTTCGGGTGTTGGAGGGCTGGCGCGGGGAACCTGTTCCGTTCCGGGCGAGCGAGGTTAACCGATGACGGCATCAACCGAGCTGGTCCTGGCGGATCCCCAGGTAACAGCCGATCTGCGGACCTTCGTGGTCCGCGCACGTGCCGCCGATGACGGTGCCGTGCGGCTTCAGGCCGTGGGGTCGGTGCTCGCCGCTTATGTATGCATCCTGCGCCCGCGGGCATTGGGGGAGAATGTTCCCACCGTGCTGGGGATGCGGACCATGCCCCTGGCCTCGCCCGCCCGGCTCGACACCGCGGTGTCTTTGGCTTCCGTTGCGGACCGGCTGGCCCGCATGGGGGAGTCCGACACCGTGCTTCCGGTCCCGCCCATGACCGTTACTGAAAGCTGGACCGGGGTGGGTGCGCCCCGCAGCGGATGGGAGCGCGGCGAGGATGTTCCCCACAAGTTGCTGGAACAGGCTGCCCACCGGGGGATCAGGGAAGTGGCGGCGCTGGTTCCGGCCAGCTCCGGAGCACCGGTGGTCAACACCGCCCGCGGCGCCGTGTGGGGCCAGCGTTTGCCGGAAGTCAGCGCGTCCATTCCGGCCGGGGCCGCGTTTGCGGCGCTGACGCTGGGATTCCTTCCTGAGGGCACCGAGGGGCAGGCCGCCGTCTTCCACTGTGGCCGCTGGACACGCCTGAGCATGCCGCGCGGCCATGTCCTGATCCGCTCGGCTTCCGTCCTCGGCTGACGGGGCCGGCTGACTCGCCCTCTGGCGGTCTCGGTCTGACTAAGCGGAATTGACCATGGAGTGTGCGGCCCGCTCTAGGTAATCCCAGAGCGTTGCTTCGTGCAGCGGGGAGAGCTCCAGGGTATCGACGGCGTCGCGCATGTGCTTCAGCCACGCGTCACGGGCCTGGGGCGTGACGGCGAAGGGCATGTGCCGCATCCGCAGGCGTGGGTGTCCGCGTTCCTCGGAATACGTCTTGGGTCCGCCCCAATACTGCTCGAGGAAGCCCCGCAGGCGATCTTTGGCAGCGGTCAGGTCCTCTTCCGGATACATGGGCCGCATCAGCGGATCATCGGCCACGCCGGAGTAAAAGACGTCCACGAGTTTAACGAAGGTGTCATGTCCGCCCACGGCCTCGTAGAAATTCTCCGTGTAGACCGGCTGCGAAAACGCCGGCTGTACTGACAGCGGCATGGTGGGCCGGTTTTCGGCAGGTGTGCTCATTATGAATCTCCCTTGGTGGAGGCAGCGGCAGCGGCAGAGGTGGAGGCGGCGGCGGCGGGGGCATCAGCGGCGGCGGTGTACTCGGCGGGAGCTGCCTCCGGCTCGCGATAGGTGCCCTGGGAACGGTTGCCGACCTTGGCCAGCTCCCCGTTGCGGATGTACCAGATGACGCCGCGGTCATCGACGATGCGGGTGATGCGGATGCCCACAGACTGCACGGTGCCGGTAGTGTCGCCCACCTCAATCACGTCCCCGATGCCGTACTGGTCCTCGATGGTGATGAAGAATCCGGCCAGGGCGTCGCGGATCAGCTCGCGGGCGCCGAAACCAAGGGTGATGCCCACGATTCCCACACTGGCGATCAGCGGAGCGATGTCCCAGCCAACGGCACCGAGCACCATGATGATGACCACAGTCCAGATACACAGGCTCACGGCACTGCGCAGGAGCGCGCCGATGGTGTCCGCACGCTGGGCGCGGCGCTTCTTGTCCAGGTTCCGCATGACGGGCTGTGCCCATTTCAGCTTCGAGGAACTGAAGAGGGCATAGCCCTTCTGTGCCCGCTGGACAACGCGGTTGATCAGGAATCTTGCTGCCGTCCATGCAAGGATGCCGACAACAATGATGATTCCGGCCTGGATCAGGCCGGACCAGTCAAAGTCCTCGATCGGAATGGATGGCGTGTCGATTTCTGCGGCAGTCAGCAACGGACGGTTACCGTCCCTTTCATTCGGGGAAAGCTTGTCTGCCGTGTTGGTAGACAAGCTGCGGGCACAGACAAGGCTACCGGGATAGGCTCCCAACATGCGCATCCTCATTCTTGGTGGAACCCGGTTTTTGTCCCGTGAAGTTGCCCGGCAGGCAGTGGCCCGCGGCCATGACGTCACGTGCCTGGCCCGCGGAGAGTCCGGGCCGCCCGTCACCGGCGCGGCCTTTGTCTCCGCGGACCGGGAGAGCGGCG
The DNA here is from genome assembly GCF_044762205.1 of Arthrobacter sp. NPDC097144. Taxonomy (NCBI): domain Bacteria; kingdom Bacillati; phylum Actinomycetota; class Actinomycetes; order Micrococcales; family Micrococcaceae; genus Arthrobacter; species Arthrobacter sp. NPDC097144. Next base: position 144,370 of record NZ_JBIWDW010000002.1, read on the forward strand.
CCGCCGCCTATGAAGGGCTCGACGGCGGCTGGGACGCAGTGATCGATGTGGCCCGCAAGCCGGCGCAGGTTAAGGACGCCCTGCAGGCGCTGGCCGGACGCAGCAGCCAATGGTCCTTTGTCTCCACGTCCTCGGTATATGCGTCCAACAGCACGCCGGGCGAGGACGAAAGTGCCGACCTGGTTCCTGCGCTGGAAGCAGTTGACGGAGTGTTTCCGGACCCGGCGGACAATGAGTACGGACGGGCCAAGGTTGCCTGCGAACTCCTGGCACGGGATGCGGGCCCGGCGAATGTACTGATCACCCGGCCCGGGCTGATTGCCGGGCCGGAAGATGAAAGCGACCGGTTTGGTTACTGGCCGGCACGCGTGGCGCAGGAACGCAGCCCTGTCCTGATGCCGCCCATGGCCGAGGTCATGACCCAGACCGTGGATGTGCGTGACCTGGCGCTGTGGCTGGTGACCGGAGCCGAGGATGCGAGGTCGGGCACGTTCAATGTCATGGGTCCCTCTGTGCCCTTCGGCGAACTGCTGTCCCTGGCCACTGATGCCGCGGAGTTTCATGGGAGCTTCCGCACTGCGGACCCGCAGTGGCTGCATGAGCAGGGTGTTGCCTACTGGGCGGGCAGCGAATCATTGCCGCTGTGGCTGCCGCCGGAGTATGACGGCTTTTCCACCCGGTCCAATGCTGCTGCGTTGGAGGCGGGTCTTAGCCTGCGTCCCGTTGAGCACACGGTCCGCGACGTCCTGGCCGATGAGCAGGCCCGGGGGCTGCACCGGGAGCGGAAGGCGGGGCTGTCCGCTGCCCGGGAAACGGCGTTGCTTGCCGCGTTGGGGGAAACCGGCAGCACCGGCCTGGTCTAGCCCGCCACCAGTATTTCGGGTTGGTGCAGCACCGGAAAGTTCACGCTGCGGGCAATGAAGCACAGCCGGTTGGCTTCCGCGTGCAGTTCCGCGGCGGCAGCCGCTGAGCTGTCTGCTGTGACGGTGACCCGCGGCCGCAGCACTGCATCCGTAAACTCTCCGCTGCCGTCCCGGTTCAGGCGCAGGGTCCCTTCGGCGTCGTCGGAATAGGCCACCACGGTGATGCCGTGCTTCACGGCAATGTGCAGGTAGGACAGCATGTGGCACTGTGAGAGCGCCGTAAGCAGCAGCTGCTCCGGGTTCCACCGGTCCCGGTCGCCGTGAAAGGTGGGATCAGCGGTGCCGGCCAGGTCAGGCAGGCCGGCGGCACGGATGACGTGGTCGCGGCCGTACCCGCGGTAGGTCTTGGTGCCCTCGCCGCGGTTCCCCGTCCATTCCAGGGAAATTGCATACCGGTGTTCGGAAAGATTCATGGCTCCTGGCATTCCTCGTTCGTTGGTCTCGTCTGGACAGGCCCACGCCAAGCCGGCAACAGGCCGACGGCGGTGCACTGCAGGACAGTCCTGCGCTCACCGCCGTCGGCTGTATCTGCCTGATTCTCCTACTTGTCCGCGGCCTGGGCCTTCAACGCGCGGACCACGCCGTCGCGGCTTTCCAGCAGAAGCCGGCGCAGCGAGGGTGCCTCGTCGCCCAGGGATTCCAGGAACGCGTCAGTGGCGTCCACGGTGGCCTGCGTGGTCAACCGTGAGGGGTACAGGCCGGTGACAATCTGCTGGGCAATTTCGTGGGTCCGCGTGTTCCAGACCTCGCGCACCGACGCGAAATACTTCTCTGCGTAGGGTTCCAGCAGCGCGGTGTCGTGGACGCGGCTGAAGCCGACAATGGCCGAACGCTGGGCCGCGTTGGGCATGTCCGTGCGGTCAACGATGGCTTCCCACGCGGCGGCCTTGGCCTCGGCGGTGGGCAGCGCGGCGCGGGCCATGGCAGCGGCCAGCTGGCCGGTGGCCGTGGGGTCCTGCTCCAGTTCAGCGGCAATGTCCGCTTCGCCCAGACGGCCGCCGGCAACCAGGCCCGTCAGCAGTTCCCAGCGCAGATCTGCATCAATGTTCAGGCCTTCCAGCGTCCGGTCGCCGGAGAGCAGGCCGGAGAGCGTATCCAGGTGGCCGTCCGTCACTGCGTGGCCTGCGAAGGACTTCAGGAACTGCAGCTGGGAATCGGAACCCGGAGCTGCGGCAGCGGCCAGGTCCCACAGGCTGTCCGCGGCTGCGGCCGTCATTGCTTCCTGCTCCGACGGTGCGACGTAGAACGCCAGCGTGGTGGCGAGCTGGCGCAGCAGCACCTGGACCACCGAGGAATCGGACTCGGAACCAATGTTCTGCAGGACCAGTTCCACGTAGTCGCGGGCCGGAGTCTCGCCGTCACGCGCCGCGTCCCAGGCCGAAGCCCAGACCAGGGTGCGGGGGAGTGATTCCGCGATATCCCGCAGCTGCCGGACGGCGGTGTGCAGGGACTGCTCATCCAGCCGGATCTTGGCGTAGGCCAGGTCATCGTCGTTCAGCAGCACCAGGTCCGGACGTGACTGTCCAACGAGTTCCGGAACCTCGGTGCGTTCGCCGTCGATATCCAGCTCCACACGGTGGGCGCGGTGCAGCAAGCCGTCCTCGCCGGTTTCGTAGAAGCCGATGGCCAGACGGTGCGGCCGCAGGGTCGGGTACTCGGCCACAGCGCTCTGGAGGACAGCGAACGAGGTGATGACGCCGTCGTCGTCCACTTCCAGCTCCGGCCGAAGGGTATTGACGCCGGCGGTCTCCAGCCACAGCTCGGACCATTCCTTCAGATCACGGCCGCTGGCGGTCTCCAGCTCCGAAAGGAGGTCCTTCAGCTCGGTGTTGCCCCAGGCATGCTTGCCGAAGTACTCCCGGACACCGGCCATGAACTGGTCCTGGCCCACCCAAGCCACCAGCTGCTTGAGCACTGAGGCGCCCTTGGCATAGGTGATGCCGTCGAAGTTCACCTGCACGTCTTCCAGGTCGCGGATTTCGGCGACAATCGGGTGCGTGGTGGGCAGCTGGTCCTGGCGGTAGGCCCAGGCCTTCTCCATGGACGCGAACGTGGTCCAGGACTGCTTGAACTCGGTGGCATCCGCTGCGGCAAGAGTGGACATGAACTCGGCGAAGGACTCGTTCAGCCACAGGTCATTCCACCAGCGCATGGTGACCAGGTCGCCGAACCACATGTGCGCCAGCTCGTGCAGGATGGTCACGGCCCGGCGCTCCACCGTGGCCTCGGGGACGCGGGAGCGGAAGACGTAGCTTTCCAGGAAAGTCACGGCACCGGCATTTTCCATGGCACCGGCGTTGAATTCCGGAACAAACAGCTGGTCGTACTTGGCGAACGGGTACGGCGTGCCGAACTGCTTTTCGTAGAACTCGAAGCCCTGCCGGGTCAGTTCAAAGACGTTTTCAGCATCCAGGTGCTGCATGAGCGACTTGCGGGCAAAGACGCCCAGCGGAATCACTCGGCCGTCGGAGCTGGTGAGCTCGCTGCGCACCGACTGGTACGGTCCGGCGATCAGTGCGGTGATGTAGGACGAAATGCGCGGCGTCGGTTCGAAGGACCAGGTGGCGCTCTTGCCGTCCTCCTGCAGGGAACCTGCCGCAACCGGCTCCGGTGTGGCGGAGTTGGAGATGACATCCCAGTGCGACGGCGCCGTGACGGTGAAGCGGAATGTTGCCTTCAGATCGGGCTGCTCAAAGACGGTGAACATCCGGCGGGAGTCGGGAACCTCAAACTGGGAGTAGAGGTACACCTCGTTGTCCACCGGATCCACGAAACGGTGCAGGCCTTCGCCGGTGTTCATGTAGAAGGCATCGGCTTCAACCACGAGTTCATTGGATGCGGCAAGGTTCGGCAGCTGGATGCGGACGCCGTCGGAGACCTCGGCGGGGTCCAGGTCCACGCCGTTCAGGGTGACCCGGTGGACGGCTGAGGTAACGGCATCAATGAACGTGGACGCGCCCTGCTGCGCGGAGAACCGCACCACGGTGGTGCTGCCAAAGACTTCGTCCCCGCGGGTGAGGTCAAGGTTCACGTCATAGGATTCGACGCTGATCAGTTCTGCTCGTTCACGGGCTTCTGAGCGCGTGAGATTCATACCTGGCAAGGTGATGCCTTTCCAATATGCGAAATGGTGTCCGTCGTCCCTGAAACCCAGGCTGAAGGAACCGGGCCTGACGGTTTGTGACAATTGCAACATTGTCTCACTCGTTCCCGCTCAGGAAAGAAAGGAACGCGGGAATGTCGGCTGGCGAGCGCAGGTCCGGCCACCGGCTAGGCTGGAATCGCACGATTTTCCCAGACATGAAACGGATGGAACATGCGCGTCCACATTGCAACCGACCACGCGGGCATGGAACTCAGTGCCCACCTCCTGGCGCACCTTCGGGATAAGGGCTACGAGATGGTGGATCACGGTCCGCAGGTTTACGACGCCGAGGACGATTACCCGGCGTTCTGCATCGCGGCTGCCGAGGCCGTCGTGATTGACCAGCAGAGCGGCGTTGATGCTCTGGGCATCGTGCTGGGGGGCTCCGGAAACGGCGAGCAGATTGCAGCCAACAAGGTCCGCGGCGTCCGTGCCGCCCTCGCCTGGAACCTTTCCACCGCCAAGCTGGCCCGCGAACACAATGATGCGAACATCATTGCGGTGGGCGGCCGCCAGCACACGGTGGAGGAAGCCACCGAAATTATCGAGGCCTTCCTTGCCGAGCCCTACAGCAACGCCGAGCGCCACAACCGCCGCATTGCGAAGATCGCCGAATACGAAACAACCGGTTCCATCGCGGCGCACTGATGCCTGAGGGGCATTCCATCCACCGGCTTGCCCGGCAGTTCACTTCGGTGTTTGCCGGGCACCGGCTGGCAGTATCCAGTCCCCAGGGGCGTTTCGCCGCCGGTGCCGAGCGTCTTGACGGCCACGTCCTGGTTGACGCATGGGCCCACGGGAAGCAGCTCTTCCTGGGGTTCGACAACGACCTGTACCTGCGCATCCACCTCGGTTTGTACGGCGCCTTCGATTTCGGCGGCGACTCCACCTTTATGGGTGCCTCCAGCATCGGTGCCCCGCGGAAGGTGGGGGAGCGGGAGGTAGCCTCCGACGACGACGGCGGTGCGTACGCTGGCCCGCCCCCGCCCAAAGGGGCGGTGCGTGTGCGCCTTGTCTCCGAACACGGCTGGGCGGACCTTCGCGGGCCTACCGCCTGCGAAGTGATTACCGGGTCCGAACGCGCCGCCGTAGTTGCGCGGTTGGGACCGGATCCGCTGCAGGACCGTTCCGACGGCGGGGACTTCGCTGCCCGGCTGCGTCGCAGGGCTTCTCCGGTGGGCCTGCTGCTGATGAACCAGGAGATCCTGGCCGGTGTGGGAAACGTCTACCGTGCCGAGGTGCTTTTCCGGCAGCGGCTGTCTCCGTGGCGGCTGGGCAAGGATGTGCGGGAAGACGAGGCAGCGGGCCTCTGGGCTGACATATCTGCCCTCATGCGCAACGGTGTGGCTGAGGGCCGGATCATCACCACCGATCCCGAGGACCGTGACAGTCCGGCCGAACCGGTCCCGGTGGAAGACGCCCATTACGTTTACAAGCGCACGGGCCTGCCGTGCCGCCGGTGCGGAACGCCCGTTGCAGGCACGGACATGGGTGCCCGCAAACTGTATTGGTGCCCGAGCTGCCAGGACCGCTGAGGCTAAGCCCGCTTGGGACGCCCCTGCGGGATCTGCCGGGCCCGTCCTGCCGCTATCCCGCCAGGGCCTCAAGGAACGCCGCTGCCACGGCCACTGCGTCAGCGGAGCTTCCGGGCAGGAAGACGGCGACGGCGAGATCGCCCTGGATGGCCGCCGTCCAGGCGTGGTCGGGCTTCTCCCCGCTGGTCCCCGCCGTGCCTGCCGCGGCCATGACAGGTTTGCCGGAGACGTGCCCCAGGACCTCCAACTCCTCCGCGGCACCCCCGCCGGCCACATTGGCGCGCAGAATGGACTGCAGCTGTTCCGCCTCGTCGGCGGACAGCGCCGGGATGTCGTCGGCGGACGAGGCGGGCTCCGTCTCTTCGTCACGGGAGTCCTGCCGAGCCCCAGGGTTAAGGACCAGCACGGGAGAGACCCTGGCGCCCCTGCCCACCGAGGCCGCCACGGCTGCCACGGCGAAAGGTGAAGCGAGTACCGTTCCCGGAACTTTCGCGGCCGCTTTCTGCTCGGCTCCGCCGTAGGGCAGTCCGCCGCTGAACGCCGGTGTCCCCAGGTCCCCGGCTGTGCCCAGCCCCAGGCTCTGAGCAGCTTCCGCCAGTTCCGCATCAGAGGGATTGTCAGGTCCTGCGGTTCCTCCCGCTCCGCCGGCACGGAGCCGGGCCAGCTCGGTAACCGGGGTGAGCGAACTGCCCAGGGAGTATTCGCCCAGCAAGGCAGTCTGGGTCCCCTTGCCTCCGGATGAATTAGCGACGGCCAGGACGTTGCCGGTGGAGGGCTGGACTGCCACCAGTGAAGCACCGGGCGTGTCGGAAAGGAGGGCATCCGCCTGGGACTGGATCCCCAGGTCAAGGGTGGTCTCCAGGGCCACGCCGGGTTCCGCCGGTGCTTCAAAAAGAGGCGGGGAAGGAGTGTTGTCCGCGTTCAGGACACGTACCGTCACCGCGTCTGAGCCCCTGAGCTGGGAATCGTATTCACGCTGGAGCCCGGAGAGCCCGGTGAGGTCCCCCGCAGCCAGCAGACTGTCAGCGGCCATCTCATCTGTTGCTGGCCCCACCGTGCCCAACAGGTCTGCCGCAAAGCCGGGGCTGGGGCCCAGCACCCGCCTTTCCGCAAGTGCATCGGCGCCGGGAATGGTTGCGATCTCGGAATCGAAGGACGGTGACACCTCGTCCTGGCGCACGGTAGTGACTTCAACGAACTCATCGGGCCCGGCAGCCTGGACTTTTGCCGTGAGTGCGTCCGCATCCAGACCGAGGAAGAGAGAAAGGTAAAAGACCGAAGCGGCGTACTCATTTCCGCCCAGCACTGACTTGTCCAGGCCCACCCGCCAAACCGGCCAGTGGCCCATCAGCACGGACCCGCCGGCGCCCAGAATGCTTGCACGCGTGGGCGGGGATGCCTTGCGCTCCAGCCTCTGCCACGGAAGAAGGTCCGGATGCACCGTGGTGGAACGGAAACGGGTTTGCCAACCGGTGTCCCTTCCCCGTTCCAGGGTCACAGTGGTCTCGTAGGTGTAGTCCTCCGTTGACGCGTTGACGTCCCACACGTATTTCAAGGTGGCTACGGCTTCGTCGGCTGAGGCTTCGTCGATTTTTGACACTGTGACGGAGGGTTTAATTTTCATGCCGGAGACCACGTACTCAAGCATGCCGTTCACGGCCTCTACGGTTGAACCGGCGAACTCGTTTCCGGTGACGTCCACGCGGGAGAGCCCGTCTGCCAGCGCGGCGACGGCTGCTTCCGGTCCGGGGCGCTCTTCAGTGGAACATCCGGCCAGCGGAAGGCCCAGGAACGACAAAGTAAGGATGGCGGCTGTCAGGCGGTTCTTCCCCATGCGGGAACGATAGCTGCGCGCAGGGAAAAAGGGACGGGGAAAGCATCAAATTGCTCTGTCGGGGACCTTATTGGCGGCTTCGGGCTCGCCTGTGGTTCGTGAAGGCAAACAAAAAGGGCCCCGCACGTAAGTGCAGGACCCTTTCGAAGGCGGCAATTGCCGGTTATATTTTGCTGAGGGGATGACGGGAATCGAACCCGCGTGATCAGTTTGGAAAACTGAGGCTCTACCATTGAGCTACATCCCCGGCGCCTTGAGGCAGGTTTTACCTTAGCACGGTATTTCAGCGGTTCGGAAATTCCCTCCCGAATCGGCCTCCGGGGAGGGCCGGGCCACATTGAATTGTGCACAGGGCGCTTTCTGCCGGTAGGCTGTCAGGTGCACTGACGGGGTGTAGCTCAGCTTGGAAGAGCGCCTGCTTTGGGAGCAGGAAGTCGCAGGTTCAAATCCTGTCACCCCGACTCTGTAGTACACATGGTGCAGACCCAATCCCAGAACCCTCAGGAGAACTACGCTGTGAAGAGCGCTGTAGAAAACCTCACACCCACGCGGGTAAAGCTCGTTGTGGAAGTTCCGTTTGAGGAACTGAAGCCGAGCATTGACGAGGCCTACAAGACCGTCGCCACCCAGGTGCAGGTACCCGGCTTCCGCAAGGGCAAGGTCCCCAACAGGCTCATCGACCAGCGCGTCGGCCGCGGCTACGTCCTGGAAACCGCCATCAACGACGGCCTGAACGGCTTCTACCAGGAAGCTGTGCAGGAAACGGGCATCCGTCCGCTGAGCCGCCCCGAGGTGGAAATCAGTGAAGTTCCGGACCCCGCCACCGACGAAGGCCAGCTGGTCTTCAACGTTGAGCTGGACATCCGCCCCGAAATCGAGCTCCCGGACTACTCCGGCCTCGAGGTCACCGTTGAGCCGGCTGAAGCTTCCGACGACGACGTCACCAAGGCCCTGGACGAACTTCGCGGCCGCTTCGGCACCCTGAAGTCCGTTGACCGTCCCGCCGCCGAGGGCGACTTCCTCACCATGGATCTTGTTGCCAAGGTTGACGGCGAAGAGATCGACTCCGCTGCGGACCTGTCCTACCAGGTAGGCGCCGGCACCATGCTTGAGGGCATGGACGAAGCAGTCACCGGCCTGTCCGCCGAGGAATCCGCCACCTTCGAGACGAAGCTGGCAGGCGGCGAGCACGCCGGCGAAGACGCCACCGTCACGGTCACCATCAAGGCTGTCAAGGAGCGCGAGCTTCCCGAAGCCGACGACGACTTTGCCCAGCTGGCCAGCGAATTCGACACCATCGAAGAACTGCGCGAAGACCTGACCAAGCGTGCCGCTGAGTCCAAGCTCATGGAGCAGGGCGTCGAGGCCCGCGACAAGGTCCTGGAAAAGCTGCTGGAAATGATCGAGGTTCCGGTTCCGGAGTCCGTCATCGAAGACCAGCTGGAACAGCACTTCAACTCTGAGGGCGCACAGACCCAGGCTGCCGATCACGACACCGAAGAGCACCGCGCCGAAGTTCGCGAGAACACCGCCGCTGCCTTCAAGAACGAGATCATCCTTGATGCAGTTGCTGACAAGGAAGAGCTGGGAGTCAGCCAGAACGAGCTGATCGACTACATCGTGTCCGCTGCCGGCCAGTACGGCATGGATCCGAACCAGTTCGCCCAGCTGATCGACCAGAGCGGCCAGGTTCCGATGATGGTTGGCGAAGTCCGCCGCCGCAAGGCCCTTGCCAAGGTCCTGGAGCTGGCCAAGGTCACCGACACCACCGGCGCAGAGATCGACCTGAGCGACTTCGTCCGCCCCGCAGGCGAAGAAGCACCGGCTGCAGATGCTGAAACCGAAGCCCCCGAGGCCGAGGTTGCCGAAGAGTCCAAGAGCGACGACAAGGCATAATCTCCGCTATTCGGAGGCTGTGACCCCGGGTCACTCACGGAAGCGCCGCCGTCCCTGAAAAGGGCCGGCGGCGCTTTTTTGCTGAGCGTGGACGGTGGGTCCGGGCTTCTCCGGCGCTGTGACGGGCATCGTGCGCCGTCAGCGAACAGCCAGCGAAACGGGAGCAGATCACAGCCGTAACAGGTTAGGGTCCTAGAAGAGATAAACGGCGGGACCAGCTGACGCAGTTAGCGGTTCTGTACCCCGCCAGAGCGAGAGGTCACTCAGTATGGCAATTGCACCCAACACACCCACAATGGCAACGGTGGACCCGGCTAGCCGGGACGACTACATCTACAATCGTCTGCTGCGTGAGCGGATCATCTGGTTGGGCTCTGAAGTCCGCGATGACAACGCCAACGCCATCTGCTCTCAGTTGCTGCTGCTCTCCGCCGAGGACCCTGAAAAGGACATCTTCCTCTACATCAACTCTCCCGGTGGATCCGTGACGGCAGGCATGGCCATCTACGACACCATGCAGTTCATCCCGAACGACGTGGTTACCGTGGCAACCGGCCTGGCCGCCTCCATGGGCCAGTTCCTGCTGTCCTCGGGCACCAAGGGCAAGCGCTACGCCACGCCGCACGCACGCATCCTGATGCACCAGCCTTCCGGCGGCATCGGCGGCACTGCCTCCGATATCCGGATTCAGGCAGAACTGATCCTTCACATGAAGCAGGTCATGGCGGAACTGACCGCCGAGCAGACCGGCCAGACGGTGGAGACCATCCTGAAGGACAACGACCGCGACAAGTGGTTCACGGCCCAGGAAGCACTGGAGTACGGATTCTTCGACAAGATCTCCGCCCATGCAGGCGGCGTCACCGGCGGCGGCGGAACGGATCAGGACAAGGGCGCGGCCCCGGCCGAGGACTAACCCTCCCTTCCTTCCAGCGCACCTTTCTTAGACTTCAGGAGTAAAGCAATGAACATGAATTTTGGAACCGCAGGCGGTGCGGCACCGCAGATGCCATCCAACCGCTACGTATTGCCGCAGTTCGAAGAGCGCACGCCGTACGGCTTCAAGCGCCAGGACCCGTACACCAAGCTGTTTGAGGACCGCATCATCTTCCTCGGCGTCCAGGTGGACGATGCCTCAGCCGATGACGTGATGGCACAGCTGCTGGTTCTCGAGTCGAATGACCCGGACCGCGACATCACGCTGTACATCAACTCTCCGGGCGGTTCGTTCACGGCCATGACGGCCATTTACGACACCATGCAGTACATCCGTCCGGAAATCCAGACGGTCTGCCTGGGCCAGGCCGCCAGTGCCGCTGCGGTGCTGCTGGCAGCGGGTACGCCGGGCAAGCGCCTGGCCCTGCCGAACGCCCGCGTGCTGATCCACCAGCCGGCCCTCGGCGGCGGCGAGCGTGGACAGGCTTCGGACCTGGAAATCCAGGCAGCTGAGGTCATGCGCATGCGGACCTGGCTGGAAGACACCCTGGCCCTGCACTCCAACCACACGTCCGATGAAGTGAACCGGGACATCGAGCGTGACAAGATTCTCACGGCCGCCGGCGCTATGGAGTACGGACTGATCGACCAGGTGCTGGACTCCCGGAAGATCAAGACTCCGGCCATCAACCGAATGTAAGCCTCCCCAAGGCCCGCAGTGCGAAATTACGCACTGCGGGCCTTTCGGTTGCTGTAACACCGAACCAAGTGTCCTAGAGTGGAACATGGCTCCGGCTTCCGGCTGTCCCGAACGGGACGGATGCCGGCACTGTTTTAGACGATGGACCATCTAAGGGGACTGAATTATGGCTCGCATTGGTGAGAGCACGGATCTGCTCAAGTGCTCTTTCTGCGGAAAGAGCCAGAAACAGGTTCGCAAGCTTATTGCCGGCCCCGGAGTCTACATTTGCGACGAGTGCATCGACCTCTGCAACGAGATCATCGAAGAGGAACTCTCCGAGGTAGCTGATCTGGGCACCTTTGAGCTGCCCAAGCCGCGGGAGATCTTCGATTCCCTGCAGGAATACGTCATTGGCCAGGAACCGGCCAAGCGTTCCCTCGCCGTCGCCGTGTACAACCATTACAAGCGCATCCAGGCCGGCCACGCTCCGCGCAACACCGGCAACCTGTCGGACGCAGTCATCTCCGATGACGTGGAAATCGGCAAGTCAAACATTCTCCTCATCGGCCCCACGGGCTGCGGCAAGACGTACCTCGCGCAGACCCTCGCGCGGCGGCTGAACGTTCCCTTCGCAGTCGCCGACGCCACCGCGCTCACTGAAGCCGGCTACGTGGGCGAGGACGTGGAGAACATCCTGCTCAAGCTCATCCAGGCCGCCGACTATGACGTCAAGCGGGCTGAGCAGGGCATCATCTACATCGACGAGATCGACAAGATCTCGCGCAAGAGCGAGAACCCCTCCATCACGCGCGACGTGTCCGGAGAGGGCGTGCAGCAGGCCCTGCTGAAAATCCTGGAAGGAACAGTCGCCTCCGTTCCCCCGCAGGGCGGCCGCAAGCACCCGCATCAGGAATTCATCCAGATCGACACCACCAACGTCCTGTTCATCGTTGCCGGTGCTTTCGCCGGCCTCGAGGAAATCATCGGCTCCCGGTCCGGACGGAAGGGCATCGGCTTCGGCGCGCCCCTGAATGAGAGCGCCAAGGAAGCAGATTCCTACGCTGACGTCATGCCGGAGGACCTGCTGAAGTTCGGCCTGATCCCCGAGTTCATCGGCCGGCTGCCCGTGATCACCACCGTGTCGAGCCTGGACCGTGAGGCGCTCATCCGGATCCTCACCGAACCCAAGAACGCCCTGGTCAAGCAGTACCAGCGGATGTTCCAGCTCGACGGCGTTGAACTCACCTTTGAGCCTGCTGCCCTGAACGCGATCGCCGACGCCGCGCTGTCCCGCGGCACCGGCGCGCGCGGACTCCGGGCCATCCTGGAAGAAGTCCTGCTGCCGGTCATGTTTGATCTGCCCAGCCGCGAGGACGTCGCGACGGTGGTCATCACCGAAGACGTGGTGACGAACAAAGCAGAGCCAACGCTCATTTCGCAGGCCGTGGCAGCCAAGCGCCGGAACAAATCCGCCTGATCCGCGGTTGCCCCAAGCAGCTGTTATTTTCAGCGGGGGAGCACCGGCCCGCCCGCTTCGTTTCCGAGACCCGAAGGAGTGTGCCGTGAGCTCACCCGATACTGCAGCAAAAGCCGACTTTTGGTTTGACCCGATCTGCCCGTTTGCCTGGGTCACCTCCCGCTGGATGGGTGAGGTTGAGCAGGTGCGTGATGTCAGCACACAATGGCATGTCATGAGCCTGTCAGTCCTGAACGAGGGGCGGGACCTGCCCGGCGACTACAAGGAACGCATGAAGGCCGCCATCAAGCCGGTGCGCGTGATCACCGCGGCGAAGGAACTGCACGGCGACACGTACGTCAAGCCGCTGTATGACGCCATGGGCACACGGATCCACATCGGGCAGAATGATGATCTCGACGCCGTCATCCGCGAGTCCCTGGAGGAAGTCGGACTTCCGGCCGAGCTGGCCCAGTTCGCGGACAGCGACAAGTACGACACCCAGCTGCGTGCCTCGCACCAGGAGGGCATCTCCAAGGTGGGCGACGACGTCGGAACCCCCATTGTGGCTTTCAACGGCACCGCCTTCTTCGGGCCGGTCCTGACGCGTATCCCGCGCGGAGAGGAAGCGGGCCGGATGTTTGACGGAGCCGTCATGCTCGCCTCAAACCCCGCGTTCTTCGAGCTCAAGCGCAGCCGCTCCGAGAGCCCGCAGTTCGACTAAGGCCAGCTGCTTTCAGCTAACGGAACGCCCGGCCGGAGATCTCCGGCCGGGCGTTCCATTTTATTCTGTGCTGTGTCTGTTACCCGGCCGCAGGAGCCGGTTCCACCGGAGCCAGCTCCACGTTGGAGACGGCCAGTTCGCCGTCGCCGGCGGACAGGGACAGCTCGCGGACGTTGCCCGCTGCCTTGAGGTCAGCGAGGCCGGCCTCCAGCTGCGCCACCTGTGCAACGGATGCGGTGACCGTGGCACTGAGGACCTCGGTGCGCTGCTTGACCTTGGCTTCGGACTTGGCCTTGCGGATACCGCCCAAGGCAGCAGCGACGGTGGCGAGGATCCCGGCGTCGGACGTTGCCACCGCGGTGGCCAGCGCGTCAACGTTCGGCCACGGTGCGCGGTGCACCGAGCCGTGGCGCCACCAGCCCCACACCTCTTCCGTGGCGAAGGGCAGGAACGGCGCAAAGAGGCGCAGCAGCGCATCGAGGGTGGTTGCCAGGGCAGCCAGCACTGATGCCTGCTCCGCCTCACCGAAGGCCCCGTAGGCGCGGTCCTTGATCAGTTCCACGTAGTCATCCGTGAAGGACCAGAAGAAGGACTCGGTCAGCTGCAGGGCCTTGGCGTAGTCGTACCGTTCAAACGCCGCGGTGGAAGCATTCACCACTTCCGCAAGCTGCTTCAGCAGGGCGGAGTCCAGGGCGTTGGTGATCACCGAGGTGTCAGCCGTCACCACGTTCTTCTCCGTGGCCCCCAGGTTCAGGACAAACTTCGAGGCGTTGAGCAGTTTGATGGCCAGACGGCGGCCGATCTTCATCTGCGCAATCTCGTAGGCCGTGTCCGCACCCAGCTTGGCGGAGGCCGCCCAGTAGCGCACGGCGTCGGATCCGTAGTCGTTGAGCACATCGGTGGGAACCACTACGTTGCCCTTGGACTTGGACATCTTCTTGCGGTCCGGATCCAGGATCCAGCCGGAGATCGCTGCGTGCTTCCACGGTGCCGCGTGGTTGAGCGCGTTGGCGCGCACCACGGAGGAGAACAGCCAGGTCCGGATGATGTCGTGGCCCTGCGGGCGCAGGTCAAACGGGAAGACCTTGCTGAAGAGGTCGTCATTGCGGCTCCAACCGCCCACAATCTGCGGGGTGAGGGAAGAGGTGGCCCAGGTGTCCAGGACATCCGCATCGCCCACAAAACCTCCGGGCTGGTTGCGCTGGGATTCCTCGTAGCCCGGAGCCGGCTCGGCGGCGGGGTCCACGGGCAGCGACTCGGATGCCGGCAGGACGGGGTTGTCATAGTCCGGGTTGCCTGAGGCATCCAGCGGATACCACACGGGAACCGGGACGCCGAAGAAGCGCTGGCGGGAGACCAGCCAGTCGCCGTTGAGGCCTTCGATCCAGTTTTCGTAGCGCGACCGCATGAACGCCGGGTGGAAGTCGATCTCCTTGCCGCGGGCAATCAGGGCAGCTCGGCGGTCCTCGTCCCGGCCGCCGTTGCGGATGTACCACTGGCGGCTGGTGACAACCTCAAGGGGCTTGTCGCCCTTCTCGAAGAAGTTGACCGGGTGGGTGATCTTCTTGGGTTCGCCCTCGAGGTCTCCGCTTTCGCGCAGCATTTCGACGACGGCTTCCTTCGCGCTGAAGACCGTCTTGGCGGCCACGGCGACGTAGTTTCCCCTCGCCTTGTCCGTGGTGATCCACTCCGGGGTCTCAGCGAGCAGGCGTCCGTCGCGGCCGACGACGGCGCGGGTGGGCAGGTTCAGCTCGCGCCACCAGGTGACGTCGGTCTGGTCGCCGAAGGTACAGATCATGGCGATGCCCGAGCCCTTGTCCGGCTTGGCCAGCGGGTGTGCGCGCACCTCCACCTCGACGTCGAACAGCGGAGAGGTGACCTTGGTGCCGAACAGGCGCTGGTAGCGCTCGTCGTCGGGGTGGGCCACCAGAGCCACGCAGGCCGGAAGCAGCTCGGGACGGGTGGTCTCGATGAAGACCTTTTCGCCGTCGGGCGCATGGAAGCTGATGCGGTGGTACGCGCCGGGCTGTTCCCGGTCCTCCACCTCGGCCTGGGCCACAGCGGTGCGGAAGGTGACATCCCACAGGGTGGGAGCCTCGGACATGTAGGCGTCCCCGGCCTTGAGGTTCTCCAGGAAAGCGCGCTGGCTGACGGCGCGGGAGTTGTCATCGATGGTGCGGTAGGTGCGGGTCCAGTCCACGGACAGGCCCAGCGTGGAGAAGAGGTCCTCGAAGACCTTTTCATCCTCCACAGCCAGCTCTTCGCACAGCTCAATGAAGTTCCGGCGGGAAATCACGTCAAAATCGCGCTGGTTCTTGGGAGCGGTGGCCGGCGGGCGGTAATCCGCATCGTACGGCTTGGTCGGATCGCAGCGGACGCCGTAGTAGTTCTGCACCCGGCGTTCGGTGGGCAGGCCGTTGTCATCCCAGCCCATCGGGTAGAACACGTTCTTCCCGGTCATGCGCTGGTAACGCGCCATGACGTCGGTCTGCGTGTAGGAGAACATGTGACCCACGTGCAGCGAGCCGGAGGCCGTGGGCGGGGGAGTGTCGATCGAGTAGACGTCCTCGCGGACGGTGTCTTCGTTGAACGCGTACGTTCCCTCGTCCCGCCAGCGGCGGCTCAGGGTTGCTTCCAGCCCCTCAAGGGCGGGCTTGTCGGGGACGGATACGGTCTTGGGTTCATTGTCGGGCGTGTCTGTGCCCGGAAAGTTTTCAGCCATACTGCCATTCTTCCATGCGGGCGGTAAGGCGCGGGGAACTGTTGCGCCGTCCGTCCGGCTCCTCCGCTGCGGGCCCTGTCCGGCCCGGACCGCCCGCCGTAGCATCCGGGGTATGGAAAAGACCCAGGAGAATCCGGCTTCGATCCGCATCCGCCGCATTTATGAACCGCCCGACGGCGGCTACCGGGTCCTGGTGGACCGGCTGTGGCCGCGCGGGGTCTCCAAGGAACGGGCAGACCTGGACGAATGGCTTAAGGACCTCGCGCCAAGCACTGACCTGCGCAAGTGGTTCGGTCACCGGGAAGAGCGCTGGTCCGGATTCCAGGACCGGTACCGGGAGGAGCTGGCCGCAAATCCGGAGGTCGCGGAGTTCTCCCGGGCCTGTGACTCCCGGGCGGACACCGTGCTGCTCTACGGGGCGCGTTCCGAAACGGAGAACGAAGCGACGGTGCTCCGCGACTACCTGTTGGGTCTGGCCGGCCAGCCGTGATGTCCGGGTGGATGTCCGTGTGATGGTCCGCTGGTGCGGCACAATGGCAGGATGCCTCTTGAAAGTCTTCTCCGCAGCCTCCGGGCGCTTCCCGAATCAGGGCCGCGGGACGCGTATCTGCAGTTCGTGACTGCCGCAGGGGATGCCTCCCTGCGGCGCGGCGGCGGCCCGGAACACGTCACGGCGTCGTGTTTCGTGTTCTCGCCCGGCTTCGATCAGGTGCTCCTGTGTTTCCACCGCAAAGGGCAGTTCTGGGTACAGTTCGGCGGTCACATCGAGCCGGACGACGCGACAGTGGCGGAAGCCGCCCAGCGTGAGGCCCGGGAGGAGTCCGGAATCAGTGACCTGGTCCTGCTGTCCTCTGCAGGCTTCCCGGCAGCGTCCCCCGTACTTATGGACCTTGACCGGCACGATCTGCACGGGGGCTTTTCCTGCTCAGCTCATTGGGACGTGGGATACGCAGCGGTTGTTGACCCCGACGCCGCCATTTCGGTCAGTGATGAAAGCGAGGCAGTCCGCTGGTTCCCGGTTTCCGCATTGCCGGCGCAGGTGCCGGTGGGCTTCGGTGCCCGATTGGAGCACGTCCGGCGCGCAGCCGTCTCACTGCAACACCGCAACACAGAAGCGTGCCCGGGAGGGGAAGTCGCTAGGGTGGTGCCATGACCCCTAAGCGCGCAGTAGTAACCGGAGCAAGTTCAGGAATTGGAGCGGCAGCAGTACGTGCCCTGCGGAATTCAGGCTGGGACGTGGTGGCCGTGGCCCGCCGCGGGGACAGGTTGCAGGCGCTTGCCGAGGAGACCGGTGCCCAGGCCATCACCGCAGATGTGACCGACGGCGGATCCGTGGCCCGGATGGCCGAAGAGGTGCTGGCCACCGGGGGAGTGGACGCCGTGATCAACAATGCCGGCGGAGCCTGGGGTGTGGACTCCGTGGCGACAGGCAAGCTCGGCGACTGGGAAGCCATGTACAACGTGAATGTGCTCGGAGCCCTCCGCGTCACGCAGGCCTTCCTGCCCGCGCTGCGGAGCTCCGGACAGGGCTCGGTTCTGATGCTGACCTCCACCGCGGCGCTCGCCTCCTATGAAGGCGGCGGCGGATACTGCGCCGCCAAGTCCGCTGAGCAGGCGCTCGCCGAAACGCTGCGCCTGGAGGAAGCGGAAAACAACGTCCGCGTCATCGAGATCCTCCCCGGCATGGTCAAGACGGACGAGTTCTCCCTGAACCGGCTCGGAGACAAAGAGGCGGCGGAAAAGGTCTACGCCGGAGTGGAGAAACCCCTCACGGCCGAGGACGTCGCTGACGTCATGGCATACTCCCTGAACCTTCCGCACCACATCAACCTGGACAAGGTGGTCCTGCGTCCGCTGGCCCAGGCGGCCAACCACAAGGTCATCCGCCGCCAGCCGGCCCAGGCGTAACCTCGGCGGGCACTCACTCCGCCGGCACTCGCTCCACCGGCCCCAACTTCGACAAGCCCCGGGGTGTGGCCTAAACTGGCGGAAGCAGCTTTGACCCGGCTATCACCGGTGAGCTTCCGGAAGAACGGCGCCGCACCCCTTGCGCAGAAGTCTTGGGATGATCGTGCACCCAGTAGAACCGGACGGGTAAGCCCGTCACAGCAGTCAACGAGCGGCAGCCCGACTCGGCGGCGCAGTGCATTGAATACGCACAGCACGACGACGACGGCGGCAAGCGAGGTGGTACCGCGGATTCTGAGCCGGCCTTGAGCCGACGGGGGAGTCCGCCCTCGCATCCTGTTTTTTACAGCCAGATTTACTTGCCGCTATCAGGATGACGAATATGCCCTCTATCTATCCCAAGGCCACTACGGCCGCCGCTCCGGCAGAAAACGCCGCCCCGTCTTCCCCCAAGTTTCCGGAACTCGAAGAACTGGTTCTGAAGTACTGGGACGAGGACGGCACTTTCCAGGCCTCCATCGATGCCCGGTCCGCCGGCAAGGACGGCTCCAACGAGTTTGTCTTCTATGACGGCCCGCCCTTCGCCAACGGCCTGCCGCACTACGGCCACCTCCTCACCGGCTACGTCAAGGACCTGGTGGCCCGGTACCAGACCCAGCGCGGCCGCCGCGTGGAACGCCGCTTCGGCTGGGACACCCACGGGCTGCCCGCCGAGCTTGAAGCCATGAAGCAGCTGGGCATGACCGACAAGGTCCAGATCGAAAAGATGGGCATCGACAAGTTCAACGACGCCTGCCGTGCATCCGTGATGGAGTACGCCGGCGAGTGGAAGGACTACGTCACCCGCCAGGCCCGCTGGGTGGACTTCGAGAACGACTACAAGACCCTCAACGTCGAGTACATGGAGTCGGTCATCTGGGCCTTCAAGACCCTGCATGAAAAGGGCCTGACCTACAGCGGTTTCCGGGTGCTCCCGTACTGCTGGAAGGACGAGACTCCGCTGTCCAACCATGAACTGCGCATGGACGATGACGTCTACAAGGACCGCCAGGACCAGACCGTCACGGTCACCTTCCCCCTCACCGCCGGTGACAGCGCGCTTTCCGCGGAGCTCGACGGCGTCCTCGCCATCGCCTGGACCACCACTCCCTGGACCCTGCCCACCAACATGGCCCTGGCCGTCGGGCCCAAGGTCCGCTACGCCGTCGTGCCTGCCGGACCCAACGGCACGCCGCAGGAGAACCCGGAAGCCCGCTACCTGCTGGCTGAAGACCTGGTGGGTGCCTACGCCAAGGACCTCGGGTACGACGACGCCGAGGCCGCCCGCGAGGCCGTCACCTCCGTGCACCTGGGCACCGAGCTGGCCGGGCTGAACTATGAGCCGCTGTGGAACTACTACACCGACAACGAGAAGTGGGGCACGAAGAACGCCTGGCAGATTGTCACGGCAGACTACGTCACCACCACCGACGGCACCGGAATCGTCCACCAGGCTCCGGCCTACGGTGAAGACGACCAGAAGATCTGCGAAGAAAACGGCATCCCCGTGATCCTGTCCGTGGACGAGGGCGGCAAGTTCCTGCCCATGTTCTCCGACGGCCCGCTGTCCGACATTGCCGGCCTGCAGGTGTTCGACGCCAACAAGCCCATCACCAAGGTGCTGCGCGCCGACGGCCGCCTGCTGCGCCAGGCCAGCTATGAGCACTCCTACCCGCACTGCTGGCGCTGCCGGAACCCGCTGATCTACAAGGCTGTGTCCTCCTGGTTCGTTGAGGTCACCAAGATCAAGGACCGCATGGTCGAACTGAACCAGCAGATCAACTGGATCCCGGAGAACGTCAAGGACGGCCAGTTCGGCAAGTGGCTGGAAAATGCCCGCGACTGGTCCATCAGCCGCAACCGCTACTGGGGCAGCCCCATCCCGGTGTGGGTCTCTGACGACCCCAACTACCCGCGCACCGACGTCTACGGTTCGCTGGAAGAAATCAAGGCCGACTTTGGCCGGCTGCCGCTGAACCATGAGGGCCAGCCGGACCTGCACCGCCCCTTCATCGACGAACTGACGCGCCCCAACCCGGATGATCCGCGCACCCCGGAAGAGGGCCAGTCCACCATGCGGCGCGTGGAAGACGTACTGGATGTCTGGTTCGACTCCGGTTCCATGCCCTACGCCCAGGTGCACTACCCGCATGAGAATGCCGACTGGTTTGAGCACCACAACCCGGGCGACTTCATTGTGGAGTACATCGGCCAGACCCGCGGCTGGTTCTACACGCTGCACGTGCTCGCCACGGCGCTGTTTGACCGCCCTGCCTTCCGCAACGTCATCAGCCACGGCATTGTGCTGGGTTCGGACGGGCAGAAAATGTCCAAGTCCCTGCGCAACTACCCGGACGTCTCCGAGGTCCTGGACCGCGACGGCTCCGACGCCATGCGCTGGTTCCTCATGGCCTCACCGATCCTGCGCGGCGGCAACCTGATCGTCACCGAGCAGGGTATCCGCGAGGGTGTCCGCCAGGTCATCCTGCCGCTGTGGAACGTCTGGCATTTCTTCACGCTCTACACCAACGCCGCCAACAACGGCAACGGATATGAGACGAAGCCGCGCTACGAGTCCAGCGAACCGCTGGACAACTACATGCTGGCTGCCACCGGCGACCTGGTGCGCACCATGACCTCGCAGCTGGACAGCTACGACGTCTCCGAGGCCTGCGAAACCCTGCGCCAGTACATGGACACGCTGACCAACTGGTACATCCGCCGCAGCCGCACCCGGTTCTTCGACGAAGATCCCTCCGCGTTCGACGTGCTCTACACCTGCCTGGAAACCGTGTGCCGTGTGGCAGCTCCGCTGCTGCCGCTGGTCACCGAGGAAATCTGGCGCGGACTGACCGGCGGGCGCTCCGTGCACCTGACCGACTGGCCTGATGCTGGCCTGTTCCCGCAGGATCCCGCCCTCGTGGACCGGATGGACCGCACCCGGCGCATCGCCTCGGTGGGCTCGTCCCTGCGCAAGGCCGCCAATCTCCGGGTGCGGCTGCCGCTGTCCGAAATGACCGTCGTCGCTCCCGATGCCGAGGCGCTCTCGGGCCAGTTCGCGGCAATCATTGCCGATGAGCTGAACCTGAAGTCCGTCCGCCTGATGGAGGCTGCTGCGGCCGATCCTGCCGAGTTCGGCATCACGCAGAAGCTGGTGGTCAACGCCCGTGCTGCAGGTCCGCGCCTGGGCAAGAACGTCCAGACCGCGATCAAGGCGTCAAAGTCCGGCGACTGGTCGGTGGACGACGCCGGAACCGTCACCGCAGGCGGCCTGGAACTGCAGCCGCAGGAGTACACGCTGGAGACGGTGGTGGAAACAGCCGACGGCGAATCCTCCAAGGCAGTCTCCGTGCTGCCCGGGGGCGGCTTCCTGGTGCTGAACACCGAAGTCACTCCGGAGCTGGCCGCCGAGGGCACTGCCCGCGACGGTATCCGCGCCATCCAGCAGGCCCGCCGCGACGCGGACCTGCATATCAGCGACCATGTCCGGACCGGGGTCACCACCTCGCAGACGTCCGCTGCGGCCCTGGAGGCCAATGCGGAGCTGATCAAGTCCGAGACCCTGACCGACCAACTGGTGGTCACCGCCGTCGATCTTGCCGACGACGCTGAAGAATTCACCGTCACCGTGGAGAAGATCTAATGAGCATGTCAGACGGACCCTCCGGGGCAATCGACGGTTTTTCCGTCGAAAGCGTCTACGCCGAGCTGCTGAGCCGCGCCCCCGAAAACAAGATGGAGCCACGCATGGCGCCGCTGTTCCGCGCGATGGAGGTGCTCGGGGAGCCCAACAAGGCGTTCCCGATCATCCACATCACCGGAACCAACGGCAAGACCTCCACGGCGCGGATGATCGAGGCCGGGCTGCGGGCCTACGGGCTGCGCACCGGACGGTACACCAGCCCGCACCTGAGCAAGGTCACCGAACGGATCAGCATTGACGGCGACCCGGTCTCCGATGAAACGTTCGTGCGGATCTGGGACGAGATCCACCCGTACCTGGACATCGTCGACGGCGAACTGACGGCGGCGGGGGAACCGCGCCTGACCTACTTCGAGGCCGTCACCATCCTCGCGTTTGCGGTTTTTGCCGACGAACCCGTGGACGTGGCCGTCATCGAGGTGGGTCTGGGCGGCATCACCGACGCCACCAATGTGGGCGATGGCACGGTTTCCGTGGTCACGCCGATCTCCCTGGACCATACGGAACTGCTCGGTGACGACGTTGCTGACATTGCAATGGAAAAGGCCGGCATCATCAAGGAGGGCGGCTTCCTGGTCAGCGCTGCCCAGCCGATGGAAGCTGCGCAGGTCCTGCTGGAAAAGGCGCGCGAAGTGGGTATTCCGTACCGCTTCGAGGGTGTCGAGTTCGGCGTCGAGTCCCGCGTGATGGCGGTCGGCGGACAGATGCTCACCATCGCCGGACTTGCCGGACGCTATGAGGACCTGCTCCTGCCGCTGCACGGCAAGCACCAGGCGGAGAATGCCGCCGTCGCCGTGGCAGCGCTGGAGGCGTTCATCGGCGGGGGCACCAAGGAACTGGACGTTGAACTGCTGCGCACCGGGTTCTCCACCGTCTCCTCGCCCGGCCGGCTGGAAGTGGTGCGCACCGCGCCCACCATCCTGGTTGACGCCGCGCACAACCCCGCCGGTGCCAAGGCATCAGCCGAAGCGGTGCTGGAAGCCTTCAGCTTCACCTCGCTGGTGCTTGTGGTCGGAATCCTTGCCGAAAAGGATTCCGTGGGAATCCTTACGGAACTGAGGGAGGCCCTGGGCGACCAAATCGCCGGCGTCTGCCTCACGCAGTCCAGCTCGCCGCGCGCCATTTCGGCTGAAGACCTGGTCCAGGACGCCGTCGACGCAGGTTTTGCCGACGAAGACCTGCAGGTGGAACCCGGCCTGGACAACGCCATTGAGTGGGCCGTGGCCAAGGCCGAGGAAAACAATGACCTCGCCGGAGGCGTGCTGATCATCGGCTCCATTACCCTGGTGGCCGAAGCGCGCACCCTTCTCGGAAAGTAAGCACGATGGCAAAACTCACCAAGGCGCAGCGCGAGTGGCGTCCGGGCATGCCCAAGAAACGGCGTTCCATCCGCACGATGTTCGCTTCCACGGTTCTTTCCCTGGAAGCGTTCCTCGTGCTCTTTGCCACGCTGGCCGTCTTCGGCACGCAGCGCGACTCCCTGTCCCCGGGCATCATCCTCAGCGGCGGGCTGGTCCTTTTCGCCGTGCTGATCGGTACCTGCGCGATTCTGTCCAAGCCGGCCGGTCCGGTAATCGGCTGGATCCTGCAGCTGGTCATCATTGCCACCGGCTTCCTGATACCGGAGATGTTCCTGGTGGGTGCAGTCTTTGCCGCCACCTGGTGGTACGGGCTGAAGACCGGCATGCGCCTGGACCGGGAGAACCGGGAGCGGGACCGCGAACAGGCGGAATGGGAAAAAGCCCATCCCGAGGCAACAAGGGAAGCAGGCACTGCCGGCGAAGCAGCCACGGACTAGGCTTAGACTCGAAAACCGCAACTTCGCAAGGAGATACACCGTGAGCACTGAGCGCACACTCGTACTGATCAAGCCCGACGGCGTGGAGCGCAAGCTCTCCGGCGCAATCCTGGCCCGGATCGAAGCCAAGGGATACACCCTGGCGGAACTGAAGAAGGTCAATGCCACGCGCGAGGTGCTCGAAGAGCACTACGCAGAGCACGAGGGCAAGCCGTTCTACGAACCGCTGGTGGAGTTCATGCTGAGCGGTCCCATTGTGGCAGCGATCTTCGAAGGCGAACGCGTCATCGAAGGCTTCCGCTCCCTGGCCGGAACCACGGACCCCACCACGGCGGCTCCGGGCACCATCCGCGGCGACTTCGGCCGGGACTGGGGGACTGCTGTCCAGCAGAACCTGGTGCACGGCTCGGATTCACCCGAATCTGCTGCCCGTGAAATCGGCATCTGGTTCAAGTAGGACCACAGCACATGACCTTGCTGTAAAAACGCAGAAGGGGCCGGCACCACTACTGGTGCCGGCCCCTTCTGCGTATCCGCCGTCTGCAGGACCAGGCTTACGGAATCAGCTGCTCGGCCCGCAGCCGGCCAAAGAGCTCCTTGAAGGCATCTTCGGTCCGGCGGTAGCCGGTGAACCCGGCCACGCGGCTCTTGCTCAT
Organism: Arthrobacter sp. NPDC097144; assembly: GCF_044762205.1. NCBI lineage: Bacteria > Bacillati > Actinomycetota > Actinomycetes > Micrococcales > Micrococcaceae > Arthrobacter > Arthrobacter sp. NPDC097144. The sequence goes on from NZ_JBIWDW010000002.1 coordinate 168,327, forward strand.
GTCCGTGAGGACCTCGATGTTCCGGCCAAGATCAGCGTCGGTATGCCACCAGGTGGCCAGGCGGGAAAGATCCGGCTCCGCCAGGTTGTGGCGGGCAGCCAGCTTCTCCCACGCTTCGTCCATGTCCGCCATCTGCTCCTCGAGCGGGCGCGGCTTGGTATCGAAGCCGGCCGGTTCCACGCCGAAGTATTCCGCGAGCCGCGGCCACAGGGAACGCCACCGGAACACGTCGCCGTTGACCACGTTGAAGGCCTCATTGGCGGTGTTCGGATCGGTGGCAGCCCAGAGCATGTGCTCGGCGAGCAGACCGGCGTCAGTCATATCGGTGACGGAATTCCACTGGGTTTCCGAACCGGGGAAGACAAAGGGCAGGTCCAGCCCGCGGCACAGAGTTGCCTGCGCGGCCAGCGTCTGGCCCATATTCATGGCGTTCCCGACGGCGAATCCGATCACCGTGTGCGCGCGGTGAACGGACCAGGCGAAACCCTGCCGCTCGGCGGCTGCCATGAGCTCGTCCTCCTGCGCGTAGTAGAAGTTGTCCACCGGCAGGCGGGGTTCTTCTTCGGAGAACGGGGTGTCCGGCATGGGGCCTTCGCCGTAAGCCTCGAATGGTCCCATGTAGTGCTTGAGTCCGGTCATCAGGGCAACGTGTTCCAGCGGCGCATGCTCCAGGGCGGTGAGCAGATTCCGGACCATTGCGGAGTTGACGGCAATGTTTTCCACTTCCGTTTCCTGCCGGGACCAGGAAGTGAAGAAGACGTGCGTTGGATGCTGATCTTCCAGCGCGGCGCTGAGGCTTTCCGGGTTGGTCAGGTCCGCGGCAACGGGCACGACGCCGGGGTGCGCCGGGTCTGCGGAACCGCCTTTGCGGGACAGGGCCAGGACGGTCCATCCCTGCGCGGAGAGGAGATCCACAATTGCGGCACCGGCGATTCCGGTGGCACCTGCCACCAGCGCGGTGCGCGCAGAGTTGGATGAGGCTTTTTCCGTGGGGACAGTTCTAAGCATGGTTCTCCTGATCAAATGGTGCGTTCAGCCGGACGCGGCAGGGAAAACCTGCCGGGGGCGTTGAAGGCGACAACCGGCCGGCGGCGGGGGAAATTCCTGACGATCGGGCACAAAGCCCCTAGGCTGGGCGCATGGCACTCATTTATCACGCAGACCTGCACCCGGACAAAATGGAAATTCTCGCCTCCTGGTTGCCCACGACCTCCTGGTTTCCCCGCGCGGGCGAGCTGCCCCTGGAGCGCGTGGGTTCCTTTCGTTTCGATGACCCCGACGGAGACGTGGGCATCGAAACCCACCTTGTTGCGGTGGGAGCCAACGTGCTCCAGGTTCCGCTGACCTACCGCGGGGCACCGTTGGAGGGCGCAGAACAGTACCTCATCAGCACGATGGAGCATTCAGTGCTGGGACGGCGCTGGGTTTACGACGGATGCGCGGACCCCGTGTATGCAGAGGCGCTGGCCGTTTCGATTCTTTCGGGCCAGGGGCAGGCCGCCCAGTATTTCCTGAACGACGGCGTTCGGGAGGACATCCCTGAGAACATCAGCGTGGTGGCCAGCGGCCTGCCGGACGGCGAAGAACTTGCTGAAGGACCGCAGCCGGGCCCGGATGACCTGACAGTTGCCCGGATCCGGACCGAAAACTGGGACCTTTCAGTGGTTCGCATATTGGAACTCGGCGGAGAAGCGGTGGCGGACCCGTCCCTGACCGCAACCTGGAACGGCCAGGACGTTCCCGTCCTCCTGGCGTGGGCCCTGCCGCGCGGCTAACCAGCGGCCGGACGATTCATCCCGGGTCGAGTGTCGCGCAAAAGCCCCTAGCAGCCCCTCCAGTGTTGCGCAGATGCGTCACGGGGGCGGCTGTTCCGGCATTGTCGCGACACTCGGCGGGCCCGGACGCGGGCAGCAAAACCCCCGGGGTGCAGGGCGGCGTGAATGCTTCCTGCTAGCCGAGGAAGGAGTTGATGAAGCGGAAGAAAATGCTTGCCGCGGTAGCCACCCACAGCAGCGCCACAATCACCCAGGTCCACTCCGAGAGGAACTTCACGAGCCCGGGAGAAGCGGGGATAACACCCTGTGCAAGGTTGCGGACAGTGGTGAAGACGAAAAGCGGAATCATGGCGGTCCAGACAACAATGCAGTAAAGGCAGAGCACGTAGATGTCGAACAGTGCCTGGCTCCACAGCCACACCACAAACACCATGCCCAGCGTGACGCCTGCCTGCAGGCCCAGCCAGTACCAGCGGGCGTACCGGGCACCGGCCAGCATTCCCATGGCGGTTGTGATGACGACGGCAAAGGCCACGATGCCGATCAGCGGATTGGGGAAACCGAAGATTGCAGCCTGCCAGGTCTTGAAGACGGTGCCGCAGGAAACCCAGGGACTGATGTCGCAGCTGGTGATGTAGTTGGCGTCCGCGTAGACACGGAGGCGTTCCAGGACCAGGACGGCCGAGGCGAGCCAGCCGACGACGCCGGTAATCAGGAGAATCCAGGCGAAGCCCCGTTCCGGCGCACGCTGCTCGGTGTCCCGGGAAGCGGCTTGCTGTCTGGCGGCGGTGGAAGGCACGGAGATCTCCTTTTGGCTGGTGGTGATACGTGTCGAGTCTATGCGCTGTTGCGGGCCAAAAAGACGGGTGTGTGAGATAATAACTGTGGCTGATGGCGGAACCACATTCCGGCACCGGTCCAGCGACAGGCTTCCGGTTCTGTCGGTGACGCTTCCCAAGCAGTTCGCCCATCAATCCGGATGGGAACCAGGGAATCCGCCGATGAGACCTACCCGCAGCGGCAACGTCGTTTACGTGCCGACAGGTAGCAGGAAAAGCGCCGCTGGTCTTCGAGTGATACCGCGCCCTACAGATGGCGCGACCTCGAATGACATCCAGACGACTTCCGGCTGGCGGCAGGCAACTGATGCCCCCCGTACAGCCGACACATTGCCCGCTGGGCATTGGAATGTGGCCAGTGCCGCAGGGGCCGGAGCGTAGCCTTTTATGAGTGAAGCACTGAATAATGACCTAGCAGCAAACGAAAAGAGCGTTGAACCCGCACCCGCGGCGGATTCAACGCAGGGCCAGGATTCTCCCGGGGCAGATGCTCCCGAGGTCAAGGAGCCGGCCAAGCGAGCCACCCGCAGCCGCCGCAAGTCGGTGGCTGCTTCTGCACCCGCCCCGGTAGAGGCGCCCGCTGCAGACGTTCCCGCTGAAGTCCCCGCCGAGGCCGCGGCAGCAACTGCGCCCGCCGAGAAGCCCAAGCGCGTGCGGGCCTCCCGCCGCAAGACCGCAACGGCAGGAGAAACAGCCCCTGCCGCGGAAGCACCCGCACAGCCGGCTGCAGAGACTCCGATTACAGAGACGCCGGTTACAGAGACGCCGGCTGCAGAAACTCCAACTGCCGAGACCCCCGCTGAAGCGGCACCCGCAGAAGAGGCGCCGGTGAAGGCTCCCCGCCGTCGTCGTGCGCCCGTCAAGAAAGCGGCAGCAGAGCCTGTCGCGGAGACGGTTGAATCTCCTGCCGCGGAGGAGACGGTGGTTGCAGAGGCCGCCCCCGAGACCAAGGCCGCCCCTAAGACCCGTGCCCGCCGCCGTCCGGCCAAGGCTGCCCAGCAGGCGCCGGAGGCCCCGGTTGATGCCGCTGTCGCTGCCGCCGATGACACCGTTGCCTCTGCGGCCTCGGCGTCTGCTCCGGCACCGGCGGGAACCGCGGCTGCCGAAGCAGTCCCGGCGGGAACAGTGCAGCAGCAGGACCAAGCTGCGGCCGAAGACACTGATGCCGCTTCAAGCCTGAACCCGTTTGCGGTTCCGGCCCTGCCCCTGTTCCACGCCCCGGACCTCAGCGTTGTCCGCCCCGCCCCGGTGCATGACGCCGGCGAGGCCGCAGATGAGGACGAGGATTCCGAAGAGAACCGCAGCCGGCGGCGCAGCCGGCGCGGGCGCAACCGTACCCGCACCGACTCCCAGCACGCTTCCGCAGGACACGCTGCAGAAGCCGAAGGCTCCGCCAAGGAAGCCCCGGAGGAAGCTGCAGCCGGACCGGAAAAGCCCGCCGGAGAGGAAGGCCACGAGGGCGTGACCTCGCGCCGCCGTCGCCGCCGCCGCCGCGGTGACGCCGATCTGGAACTGACCGGCGGAGCCGACGACGATCCGCCCAACACGGTGACCCGCGTCCGTGCGCCGCGTGCCCACGCCGACGCTCCGGTGTCCGACCGCGTCACCAGCGTCAAGGGTTCCACCCGGCTCGAAGCCAAGAAGCAGCGCCGCCGCGAGTCCCGCGAGTCCGGCCGCCGCCGCCACGTGATCACCGAGGCGGAGTTCCTTGCCCGCCGCGAGTCCGTCGACCGGCAGATGATCGTCCGCCAGCGCGACGAACGGATCCAGATTGGCGTGCTCGAAGACGGCGTCCTCGCCGAGCACTTCGTGTCCAACACCCAGCAGGACTCGCTGATCGGCAACGTGTACGTCGGTAAGGTCCAGAACGTGCTGCCCAGCATGGAAGCCGCCTTCGTGGACATCGGACGCGGCCGCAACGCCGTGCTGTACGCCGGTGAAGTCAACTGGGACGCAGCGGGCCTGGACGGCCAGCCGCGCCGCATTGAACTGGCACTGAAGTCCGGCGATTCCGTCCTGGTGCAGGTCACCAAGGACCCGGTGGGCCACAAGGGCGCCCGCCTGACCAGCCAGATCTCCCTGCCGGGCCGGTACCTCGTCTACGTGCCGGGCGGTTCCATGACCGGCATCTCCCGCAAGCTGCCCGACGTAGAGCGCAACCGGCTGAAGAAGATCCTCAAGGACCACCTGCCCCAGGATGCGGGCGTCATTGTGCGCACCGCGGCCGAGGGAGCCAGCGAGGAAGAGTTGATGAATGACATCAACCGCCTGCGGGCACAGTGGGAAACCATCGAGGCCAAGGCCAAGTCCACCAAGACGCTGGCGCCGGAACTGCTGTACGGCGAGCCGGATCTGACCATCAAGGTGGTCCGGGACGTCTTCAATGAAGACTTCTCCAAGCTGATCGTTTCGGGCGAAGAAGCCTGGGACACCATCGAGGCCTACGTCACGTACGTAGCGCCCGATCTGGTGGGACGTCTCGAGAAGTGGACCAAGGACGAGGACATCTTCGCTGCCAGCCGCATCGACGAGCAGATCGCCAAGGCACTGGACCGCAAGGTGTTCCTGCCCTCCGGCGGTTCGCTGGTCATTGACCGCACCGAAGCCATGACCGTGGTGGACGTCAACACCGGTAAGTTCACCGGCTCCGGCGGCAACCTGGAAGAAACCGTCACCAAGAACAACCTGGAAGCGGCCGAGGAGGTTGTCCGCCAGCTGCGCCTGCGGGATATCGGCGGCATCATCGTCATCGACTTCATCGACATGGTGCTCGAAGCCAACCGCGACTTGGTGCTCCGCCGCCTCGTTGAGTGCCTGGGCCGAGACCGGACCAAGCACCAGGTGGCCGAGGTGACTTCGCTGGGTCTGGTCCAGATGACGCGCAAGCGCATGGGAACCGGCCTGCTGGAAGTGTTCGGAGAAGAGTGCGAGGCATGTGCCGGCCGCGGTGTCATCACCCATGACATCCCCGTCGAGCACCGCCGCAGCACCAGCTACAACGGCAACCCCGCAAACAGCGTGGTGGCGCACGCCGTGTCTGAGGAGAACCACCAGCAGCACCTGAAGCAGGAAAAGCAGTCCCGCGGTGACCGCAAGCGCAACCGCAGCCGCGGTTCCGGTGCTCCGCAGCAGGCCTCCGCCCCGGCCGTTGAAGCCCCGGCCAAGACGGAGGAGCCGGCGCAGGACGACGCCGAGCGGTTGGCGAAGGCCGAAGCCGCGCGTGCCGCGCTGGCAACCATTGCTGCCGCCACCGCTGCCGCCCACGACACCGTTGAGGCGGGGGAGAGGTCTGCGGGCCGCAGCAAGCCCGAACAGGCTGCAGCGGCTTCGGCCGACGAGGCTTTGGCTGAGCCGCTGAATCCCGATGCGGGAGCCGTCCTGAAGATCCAGGGCGAAACCGTGGTGGTTCCGCGCCGTGACCGTCGTGAGCCGGTACGGGAAGAATCCCGCTTCACGCTGGAGAACCTCGCCGAGGCCTTCAACGATGTCGCTGCCGCTGCGGCACCGGAGCAGCAGAAGTCCCAGGGGATGCAGTCCCAGGAGAAGAAAACCCAGGAGCAGAGTTCCCGGGAGAACAAATCCGAGGACAAGCAGGCTGAGGCCGGAAACGGACAGCCTGCAGCCCGGGCACCCCGCCGCTCCCGCCGGAGCAGCGCTGCCGCACGCAGCGTCCAGGCTCCTGCAGCCGCGGAAACACCGGCTGCAGCCAGGGAAGTTCCGGCTGCCGTCCAGCCTGCGGCAGCAGCCCCCGCGAAGTCTCAGGCTCCCGAAAGGGCAGCCGCACCCGCGGCTTCGGCAGCTCCCGCTGCGGCACCCACGCGGACGCCCCGCCGTCGTCGTGCGGCGGGCAGCCCCCAGGGAGCGGCCGGTGCCGATGCCATCCACACCGGCCCCGCCGAGTCCGCACCTGCGCTTCCCGTGGCCGTGCGCCATGCTGCTGCCGCTCCTGCGGCAGCGCAGAAGCAGGAGAAGCGCCGCGAGTCCGCCGGTGCCGCTCCGGTGATCCTGGGTGTCGGCGTCCCGGCGTCCGAGCTGTAGGCTCCGTTTCGGAGCCTTGCCGGCCCGAATACTAGGAGGCGGCCATCCCCGCAGCGGGGGTGGCCGCCTCTTTCTCTGCCCTTGGGCTGTCCTCAGCCCGCTCTCCGCCTGCCTTCCGGCGACGGTCAGGCGGAAAATGCTATAAAGTAGTACAAGAGCAGTGACGTCCGAAAAGGCGGCGCGCCTGGAAGCCCCCAGCATTTGCGGGTTATCGGTTGCGTAGCGTAACCTTGAACTTCGGTGCGAACGCCTTCGAAACCGTTTTCGGTACAGGGCGTGACTGCATGGCGCAAGGCGGGCAAATATCTAGCCCAGCCAAATGCGCATCCAAGTATTAACGTCGAGAGAAGTGAGTTCCCAAGTGGTGTACGCGATTGTCCGCGCTGGCGGCCGCCAAGAAAAGGTTTCCGTCGGAGACCTCGTAACCCTGGACCGCGTCCCCGGTGGAGCCGGCAGCACATTTGAGCTGCCCGCCCTGCTTTTGGTTGATGGCGACCAGGTCACCTCTTCCGCACAGGACCTGGCCAAGGTCACCGTGACGGCAGAGATCGTTGAGAATTTTCGGGGTCCGAAGATTGTCATCCAGAAATTCAAGAACAAGACCGGCTACAAGAAGCGTCAGGGCTACCGCTCCTCGCTGACCAAGGTCAAGGTTACGTCCATCAACTCCTGATTCTCGTGCCGGCTCCACTGGGAGCCGGGAACGCGGGAAGCATCCCGCCCCTGAGTTTCATAATCAGTAAAGCAAAGGCAGGCAGTAGAAAATGGCACATAAGAAAGGTGCGAGTTCCACTCGCAACGGTCGCGACTCCAACGCCCAGTACCTCGGCGTAAAGCGTTTCGGCGGCCAGGTTGTCAAGGCAGGCGAAATCATTGTTCGCCAGCGCGGCACCCACTTCCACCCGGGCGAGGGCGTTGGCCGCGGAGGCGACGACACACTGTTCGCCCTCGAAGCAGGCGCAGTTGAATTCGGCAGCCGTCGTGGCCGCCGCGTCGTGAACATCGTGGCTGCTGCAGCCGCCGAGTAATCACCGGCAAATTAGCTTTTCCGACGGGGCGGGCCTGATGGTCCGCCCCGTCGTCTTTTAAGCCAAGTAGAATTGGCATGATCAAGTAGTTCCTTTGAAGGAGAACCATGGCCAGCTTTGTAGACCGCGTAGTGCTGCATGTTTCGGGCGGTACAGGCGGCCATGGTTGCGTGTCCGTCAAGCGTGAAAAGTTCAAGCCCCTGGGCGGGCCCGACGGCGGAAACGGCGGCGACGGCGGCGACGTCATCCTGCGTGTTGACTCCAGCGCCACCACGCTGCTCGACTACCACCACGTCCCGCACCGCCACGCCACCAACGGCGGCAACGGCATGGGTGACTGGCGCAACGGCAAGACCGGCGAAACGCTGATCCTGCCGGTGCCGGACGGCACCGTAGTGAAGAACAAGGACGGCGAAGTCCTCGCCGACCTCGTTGGCGAAGGCACCGAATACATTGCCGCTGCCGGCGGCCAGGGCGGCCTGGGTAACTCCTCGCTGTCCTCGCAGAAGCGCAAGGCTCCCGGCTTTGCCCTCCTCGGCATTCCCGGCGACGAGCGGGACATTGTCCTGGAGCTCAAGTCCATTGCCGACATTGCCCTGGTGGGCTTCCCGTCCGCCGGCAAGTCCTCGCTGATCGCCGCGATGTCCGCTGCCCGGCCCAAGATTGCCGACTACCCGTTTACCACCCTGATCCCGAACCTGGGCGTGGTGGAAGCCGGCGATGTCCGCTTCACCGTTGCCGATGTTCCCGGACTCATCGAAGGCGCCTCCGAGGGCAAGGGCCTGGGCCACAACTTCCTGCGCCACGTAGAGCGCTGTGCCGCGCTGGTCCATGTGCTGGACTGTGCTGCCCTGGAAACAGACCGCGATCCGCTCGGTGACCTGGACATCATCGAAAAGGAACTGGACAAGTACACGGTGGACATGAGCTTCGCCGGCACCGACGGAGACGTTGTGCCGCTGAACCAGCGTCCGCGCCTGGTGGCCCTGAACAAGGTGGACGTCCCCGACGGCCGCGACATGGCCGAGTTTGTGCGCCCGGAACTGGAGAAGCGCGGCTACCGCGTCTTCGAAGTCTCCGCGTCCAGCCACGAGGGCCTGAAGGCCCTGGGCTATGCCATGGCGGAAATCGTCCGTGACGCCCGCACCGCCGTGAAGGCTGCCCCGCCGCGGGTCAAGACCCCCACCCTGCGCGTACGCAACGCTGACGCCAAGGGCGGCTTCACCATCCGCAAGGAAGAGCGCAACCTGGAACCGCTGTTCCGCGTCCTCGGTGACAAGCCGGTGCGCTGGGTGCAGCAGACCGACTTCACCAACGATGAAGCCGTGGGCTACCTGGCCGACCGCCTGGCCAAGCTCGGTGTGGAAGACAAGCTCTTCAAGGCCGGCGCCAAGCCCGGCGATGCCGTGGTGATCGGCGAGGGCGACGGCGTCGTCTTCGATTGGGAGCCGACCATGATCGGCGGCGCGGAACTGCTTGCAGCTTCCCCGCGAGGCTCGGACATCCGCATCGAAGAGTTCTCCCGGCCCACCCGTGAAGAGAAGCGCGAAGACCACCAGCAGCGCCGCGATGCCCGGGCGGCAGCGCGTGCAGAGCTGGAAGCCGAGCGCAAGGCCGGAATCTGGACCGAATCGGTGAACTATAAGCACAATCCGCCGGCAGCGCCGAAAGACGGCGAATAGCGGCTTAACACAGCCCGCAGGGGCGCGGAGTACGCATAAAGTGGTGGGGACATGACTGACAACACAGCCTCCCCCCTCACTGCTTCCGCGCCCCGGCGTTCGCTTCGATCCCGCAGCGGGCTTGCCCGCGCCCGGCGCATAGTCGTGAAAGTGGGCTCATCCTCCCTAACCTCCGTTGCCGGCGGCATCTCCGATGAAGCGCTGTCCCGCCTCGCGGATGTCCTCGCGGCACGCCATGCCAGGGGCACGGAAATCATCCTGGTGTCATCCGGTGCTATTTCCGCAGGCCTCGCACCGCTGGGACTGACCAAGCGTCCCACCCAGCTTTCCTCCCAGCAGGCCGCGGCCTCCGTGGGGCAGGGACTGCTCATGGCCCGGTACACCCAAGCCTTCGGAAAACACGGAGTCACTGTGAGCCAGGTCCTGCTCACTGTTGAAGACCTGATGCGGCGCACCACCCACGTCAACGCCAACCGCGCCATGGAACGGCTGCTGAACTTCGGCGTCGTGCCCATTGTGAATGAAAATGACACCGTGGCCAGCCACGAGATCCGTTTTGGCGACAATGACCGCCTGGCCGCCCTTGTGGCCCACCTGGTTAAAGCCGACGCGCTGATCCTGCTCTCCGATGTCGACGCGCTCTATGACGGCCCGCCCTCCGAGGGCGCCGTGCGGATTCCCGAAGTCACCGGCATGCAGGATCTCGAAGACGTGCGCATCGGCAAGGTTGGCGGCGCCGGCGTGGGGACCGGCGGCATGGCCACCAAGGTGGAAGCGGCCACCATCGCCGCCCAGTCCGGTATTCCCGCCCTGGTCACGTCCGCGTCCAACGCCGGTGCCGCCCTGGCCGGGGAGGACGTGGGAACCTGGTTCACCGGCCGCGGCCGCCGGCAGCCGGTGCGGCTGCTGTGGCTGGCCCACGTGGCCCGGATCCAGGGCACGCTGGTGGTGGACGACGGCGCCGCCAAAGCCGTGGGGGACCGGCGCCGGTCGCTGCTGGCCGCGGGAATCACGTCCGTGGAAGGACACTTTGAGCCCGGCGATCCAGTCGCCATTTCCGATCAGGCGGGCAGCGTCATTGCCCACGGCCTGACCAACTACGGGTCCGATGAGCTGCCGCAGATGCTCGGCCGGTCCACCCGCGAACTGTCCAAGGATCTGGGCCGCAGCTATGAACGTGCGGTGGTGCATGTGAACGACCTGGTTCTCCTGCAGGACCACGGGTCCGGTGCGCCGGCCCCGGAAGTCCCGGGGCCGGCGTCCTCCGCCGTTGCACCCGCCGCAACCGCCAATACACTGGGAGCATGAGCGCCGTGAATGCACGCACTGGGACTGTTGAAACTGAAACTGCTGAAGCCGCGGCTGAGGCACCTGACACTGCCGGAATGGATGCTGCCGCAGTTGGTGCAGCCGGAACCGGCAACGCCGAGGAGGTCGAGTCGGGCGTTCATGCCCTGGCAGACCGCGCCCGGACCGCCGCCCGCCGCCTGGCCCGGGCAAACCGTGCCGTCAAGGATCTGGGCCTGCTGGAGATTGGGCGCAACATCGTTGCTCAGCGGGACCTCGTGCTTGCCGCCAACGCCCGGGACCTTGCGGCCGGCCGGGACAAGGGAACGTCTGCAGCGCTTCTGGACCGGCTGACGCTGACCCCTGAGCGCCTTGACGGGCTGGCGTCAGCTCTGGAGATGCTGGCCGGACTGCCGGATCCCGTGGGTTCCGTTGCCCGCGGACAGACACTGCCCAACGGACTGCGGCTGCGGCAGGTGCACGTGCCGCTGGGCGTGGTGGCGGCCATTTATGAAGCCCGTCCCAATGTCACCGTTGATATTGCCGGCCTGGCGCTGAAGAGCGGCAACGCCGTCCTCCTCCGCGGCGGAAGTGCAGCTCAGAACACCAACGCGGTGCTCGTGGACATCATCCGGGACTCGCTGGACGCCGTCGGCCTGCCGGCAGATGCCGTGCAGAGCGTGGATGCGTACGGCCGTGCCGGCGCCAATGTCCTGATGCGGGCCCGCGGAAAGGTTGACGTCCTGATTCCCCGCGGCGGCCGCGACCTGATCCAGACGGTGGTGGCCAACGCCTCCGTTCCGGTGATTGAAACGGGTGAAGGCAACGTCCATATTTACCTGGACGAGAGTGCGCCGGCGGAAATGGCCGTGGACATCCTGCTCAACGCCAAGACCCAGCGCCCCAGCGTCTGCAATACGGTTGAAACCCTCCTGGTCCACCGCGGTGCCGCCGCTGCCGGCGCCGTCCTGTCCGCGCTGGCCGCGGCCGGTGTCCGCCTGCACGCCGATGAGCGGATCCGTGCCGTGCTTCCCGCAGGAGTAATGGCCAGCGAGGCCGGCGAGGATGACTGGGGGCGTGAATACATGGATCTGGACCTCGCTGTGGCAATGGTTGATGACCTGGACGAAGCCCTTGCCCACATCCGCCGCTGGACCACCGGCCATACCGAAGCCATCATCACCAATGATTTGGCCAATGCCGAACGTTTTATCGCGGAAATTGATTCAGCCGCGGTAATTGTGAATGCGTCCACCCGGTTTACCGACGGCGGCGAATTCGGCCTGGGCGCGGAGGTGGGCATCTCCACCCAGAAGATGCACGCCCGCGGGCCGATGGGGCTGCGGGAACTGACCACCACCAAATGGATTGTCCAGGGCGACGGGCAAATCCGGACCTGAGCCGCGGCGGGGGAAGCCGGTGAGGGCTGTACCCGCCGCGGCGGCGGGTACAGGGTGCCTGCGCTTACGCGTAGACTTGGAGGAAACCATTACTGTGCCTGCTGACGCGGGCGATCTGATTATTCAAAGCTCCTGAGGGGAAATCCATGCTGATCCAGCTTTCCAGCGCTGTACTTGCTGCCAGTGAAACGGCCGAAGAACACGTGTCCATTCCGATGGACCCGGTCATGTACGGCGTCATCATCATGGGCGTCCTGCTGGTTCTGATGTTTGCCACCATTTCCTTCACGAGCGTGGGAAACCGGCACGACGCACCTGCCGAGCACATCGATCCCCAGCGGCAGTTCCCGAACAAGCATGACCACGGCCAGGGCATCGAGGGCTGATTCCTCCGTGGAATCAGTGGGAACGTTCATCTCGGCGGCACCGCCGGAGCAGGATTCCGAGAACCGCCGGGTGCGCCTGGGAGTGATGGGTGGAACCTTCGACCCGATCCACCACGGCCACCTGGTGGCAGCCAGCGAAGTGGCGTCCGTCTTTGACCTGGATGAAGTGGTATTCGTGCCTACGGGGGAGCCCTGGCACAAATCATCGCGGGAAGTCAGCCCGGCGGAGCACCGCTACCTGATGACCGTCATTGCCACGGCGTCCAATCCGAGGTTTACCGTCAGCCGGGTGGACATTGACCGTCCCGGGCCGACGTACACCATTGATACCCTGCGGGACCTGCGCGAATCCCGCCCGGAAGCGGAACTGTTCTTCATCACCGGAGCTGACGCCATGGCCCAGATTCTGTCCTGGAAGGACATCCAGGAGCTGTGGTCGCTCGCCCACTTTGTTGGCGTTACGCGTCCGGGCCACGTACTGGAAAACATGGGCCGCGACGACGTCAGCCTGCTGGAGGTTCCGGCCATGGCCATTTCGTCCACAGACTGCCGGGAGCGGGTGGCGGACGGGGAACCGGTTTGGTACCTCGTCCCCGACGGAGTGGTGCAGTACATCGCCAAACACGGACTCTACGCGGCTGAACCCCAGCAGGCCGAGCAGTCTGCAGCCACCTCCGAACCAGTAGCTTGAACAACAAAACCGATGGGCAGGAAATGACTAAGGGTCAAAAGTCCGCCGACGCACCGCCGCGCAGCAGCGGTGCGTCTGACGTACCGGTGGACGCCGCTCCGCCGACCCGCCGCCAGCTGAGGCTCCAGCAGCAGCAGCAGCAGCAGCGTGCCGGTGCCGTGGAGGAGACCACTGCCGCGACCGTCGTCGATGCTCCGCCTGCAGCCCTGAACCCGGTGCGGGAGGGCGGGCGCCGGGACCGCCGCCGTCGTGCGGAGCTGGAAGCGCGGGCGGGACTGCAGGCGCAGGCCCGCAACCAGGCCGCAGCAGTGGAGGCCATCCAGGCCAAGGCTTCCGGGGCCGGCCCGGAACGGCCCGCCGGCGGCAGCGAGCCCATGGCGCCGGTCAATGACCCCGCCGCCGCGCATAACCTGGCCATGGTGACACCGCTGGAATTCGTGAGCGTCCCCGGAATGGACCGGCCCGTCATGAAGCGGCCGCCAACCTCGCATATTCCCGTTGTCACTTCGGCCATCCCGGTGCAGTCAGCCAAGGCGGGACCAGGCACGGCGGCCGGGACGGATTCCGGAGGCAGTGCTGCCGCAGACGGCAGTGTGCCCACCGATGACAGTGCACCCATAGATTCTGCCGGCGGAGCAAAGCCCGTCGGTGCAAGAAGCGCTTTCGGGCTTGACCCGTTGGACGTGTTGACGGCCGGACTCGGCCGTACCCGGCGACTGCGTTTTGTATCGCTGGGCATTGGTGGTTTGGGCATTCTGGCCCTGATCATCGCAGGAGTAATAATCGTCGGCGGCTCCGGCAGCTGATGTTAAACAAGGAGACACACTTTGAGTGCCACTGAATCATCCATTGACATTGCACGGGTGGCCGCGCAGGCAGCCTCCGGGAAGCTGGCCAACGACATCGTTGCCATCGACGTCAGTGACCGCCTTGCCATCACGGATATCTTCCTGATCGCTTCGGCTTCCAACGAGCGCCAGGTCAACGCCATTGTTGACGGTGTTGAAGAAGAACTTGCCAAGAAGGGCCTGAAGCCGGTCCGCCGTGAAGGCCGCAGTGAGGGCCGCTGGGTCCTTCTGGACTACGCGAACGTTGTTGTCCACGTCCAGCACGAGGAAGACCGTGTCTTCTATGCGCTGGAACGCCTGTGGAAGGACTGCCCCGCAGTTGACCTGCAGATCGAGGGGGCAGCCGTCTCGGCTCCCGCCGCTCCGGACGCCGAGTAGTTCCGGACTTCCAGTGACTTCCTCCGCCGCCTGGGACCCCGCCCGTACGGGAAAACGTGTTGTCTTTTGGCGGCACGGCCGTACGGAGTGGAACCGCGCCGGCAGGTTCCAGGGCCAGCAGGACATTGCCCTGGATCCGTCCGGCGCCCACCAGGCCGTAGAGGCGGCTGCGGTACTGAGGCATCTGCATCCCGACGTCGTCATCTCCTCGGATCTGGGCCGTGCACTCGCTACGGCCCAGGCGCTGGGGGAGGCCGCGGGGAAACCCGTGGGTACGGACCGGCGGCTGCGGGAAACTTACGCCGGAGCCTGGGAAGGGATGCTCTTTGCGGACATCGCCGCACAGTTTCCCGAGGAACAGGCCGGGTGGGCGGCAGGCAGCGGTGATGTGCGTGCAGGCGGGGGAGAGAGTCGCGTTGATGTAGGCCGGCGCGTAGCGGAAGCCGTGACCGACGCCGCCGACGCACTGGCACCCGGAGGAACACTCGTGGTGGTAAGCCACGGAGGTGCCATCCGGGCCGGGATCTGCGCGCTGCTGGGGTTGCCCACCGATTCATGGACCGTTATCAGCGGCGTGTCCAACTGCCACTGGTCTGTCCTTGAGGAGCGGGATACCTCAGGCGGAGGTGTCCGCTGGAACCTGGCCCAGCACAACGTGGGGCTGGATTCCGTTCCCAGCGGACCGCTGGAAGGGTAGCTCTCCGGAAGAGCATCCCGCCAGGCTGAATGGACGGTCCAGGGGTGCGAATTTCACCGGTGTAGTTCGATTTTGCACTCTGTTATTTCTGTACTAAAGTAGAGGAGTTGCTTCGGCCCGGGGGATACAAATTCCAACGGTTCGGGCATAGTTGAAATAGATTTTGGGGCTGTGGCGCAGCTGGTAGCGCACCTGCATGGCATGCAGGGGGTCAGGGGTTCGAATCCCCTCAGCTCCACCAAAACTTTCGGGTAACCGGAAGATTTGCGGTGGAAATCCGATTGCGAAAGCATAGGACAGCACTTGTTTTGGGGCTGTGGCGCAGCTGGTAGCGCACCTGCATGGCATGCAGGGGGTCAGGGGTTCGAATCCCCTCAGCTCCACCAAAACGAATAAATGAAATGCCCCGCCTTCCGGCGGGGCATTTTTTATCTCTGCTTTTCAGGCGTCACCGGGAACGAAGTCCATGGTTTTGACTGCTGCCGGTGCTGGTCCCGGCGGCCGTCACGGCGCAGAATGCTTGGATGGGTAAATTCTCGGAACTTCCACGCCGCCCCCGCGGGGCGGCCTGACGTGGAAAAGGTCTCCGCTTCTCTGCTCCTGGCATTCACCGCACTGGCGCTGATCTGGGCCAACCTGCCGTTCGGGGACTCCTACGCGCAGTTCTGGGCCACCGCCGTCGACCTCCGAATCGGCGGAACCTCCGTGGAAATGTCCCTGCATGACATTGTGAATGACGGTTTGATGGCGTTTTTCTTCTTCACCGTCGGTCTTGAAGTGAAGCGGGAATTCACCATCGGCGAGCTGACTGAACCCGCGCGGGCTGTGGTTCCGGTGGCGGCAGCCCTGGCCGGACTCGTGGTTCCGGCAGGCATCTTCCTGCTGCTGAATCCCAGCGGTGAAAACGCCGCGGTATGGGGCGCCGTGATTTCCACTGACACCGCCTTCCTGGTGGGTGCGCTGGCGGTGGCCGGGCCCAAATTTCCCGGCCGTCTGCGGGTGTTCCTGCTGACGCTGGCCGTGGTGGACGACGTCGGTGCGCTGGCCGCGATTGCCGTCTTCTACACCGCCGGCCTGGAGCTGATTCCGCTGCTCGCGGCGGTGTTCCTCCTGATACTGGTGGGACTCGTGCGATTCCTCCCGCTGGGCCGCGGACCCGCTTACGCTCTGCTCAGCCTGGCGGCGTGGGTGGCGCTGTACGCCTCTGGAGTGCACCCCACACTCGCCGGAGTGGCCGTAGCCCTGCTGATTCCCGTCTATCCGCCGCGGCGCGGACACGTGGAACGGACAGCTGAACTGGCACGGGCATTCCGGCAGTCACCAAACCCCGAGTATGCGGCCGCCACGGCCAAGAGCCTGAAAGAGTCCATCTCCATTAATGAAAGGCTCCAGCGGTCCTACGGTCCCTATGTGTCCTTCCTCATTCTGCCGCTGTTTGCCCTGGCCAACGCAGGCGTCCGCTTGGACGGTGCCACTCTGGCAGCGGCGGCAACGTCCCGGCTCACGTGGGGCATCATCATTGCCCTGGTGATCGGAAAAGCAGTGGGTATCACCGGGGCCACCGCGCTGTTGCGGGTCACGGGCATCGGGCAGCTGGCGCCCGGGCTGACCTTGGCCCGGGTGGGCGGGGGAGCGGTGCTGTGCGGAATCGGCTTCACCATCTCCCTGTTCATTGTGGGGCTTGCCGTGGAGGACCCCGCGCTGCAGTCGCAGGCCCGGGTGGGGATCCTCGCCGCTTCCGTTATTGCCTTTGCAGTGGGTTGGGCCTGGTTCCGCGTCGTTGACCGGCTGCAGCCGCCGTCGTCCGTTGGGCGCTTCCTGGTGCGGCCCTTCGACCCGGAACGGGACCATTTTCGCGGTGATCCCCGGGCGCCCCTGCAGCTCATTGAATACGGGGACTTCGAATGTCCCTTCTGTTCGCGGGCCACCGGTTCCATCGACGAGGTGCTGGAACACTTCGGTCCCCGGCTGGTCTACGTGTGGCGGCACCTGCCGCTCACCCGGGTCCATCCGCACGCGGAGGAAGCCGCGCGGGCCAGCGAAGCCGCAGACCGGCAGGGGGCCTTCCGGGAATACGCACAGCACCTCTTCCGGCACCAGGACCAGCTGGAGGCCGAGGACCTGATTGGCTACGCGGGGGACCTGGGACTGGACATGGAGCAGTTCCGGGACGATCTGCAGTCTGCCGCGGTCCACAACCGGGTGGAGGATGACGCGTTGGACGCGGAGTTCATGGACCTATCCTCCACACCCACGTTTTTTGTTGGTTCGGCACGGCACACCGGCCCGTTTGATGCCGCCGCGCTCATCAGTGCGCTCAACGCGTTGCCGCAGCGGTGACATCCGCGGCGGGAGGGCTCGCATCAGGGCGTTCAGGATCAGTGAAGCGAAGCATCGGCATCCGTCACCTCCCAGGAATGGAACCGTACAGTGAGCCCGGCCCGGGTGGGAGCACACAGGAACGGGCCGGCCTCGGCCTTTCGATCAGCGGTGAACGGGACCACCCGCACAAACTGCAGCGGTGCTTCCGCGATTCCGGCCCGGATAATGAGGGCGTCGGCGGTGCGGCTGACCCGAACGGTGACTTTGTGCCCGTCCCAGTCCTGGACGGGGGCAACCGACCAGTCCGAAGCACCATAGGTGACGACGGCGCCCACTTGGAGCACCCCGTCCGAGCGTTCGAGTCCGGCTTTGATCCATGTGGAGCCGTCCACGCGGACGAACACACCGGCCTGGTCAAACTGGGCGGGGAGGTTCGCGGTGAAAGTAACTTCCACGGCGGAGCCGACACCAAAGGCCGACAAAAGGGCGTGCTCGGATTCATGGATAAAGCCGTAGGCCGTTGTCCGCCACGCATCGGAGCCCTCGGCAGCCTCCGCCAGCAGATCGGTCCCGTCCTCCACGGCGTGCAGCGGCGGATGCGTCCACCGGCCGGCAGACCAGGGGATTGGGCCGCGCTGAAGTTCATTGTCTGACAAGGTTGTCCTCCGTGGAGTGTTGGCGTGCCCGTGTGGGCCGGGGCTGCTGACGGCCATGATTTCATTCCCCGGTTCCGGCGCCGGGAAGTGCGGTGGTGTGTCGCGGCGGGACCGCGTTTCAGCTCCGCATCCACCGGATGCGCCGTGCTGCTTCTCATCCCGTGTGGCAGGCTGGGGCACATGATGACTGAGCACCCAGCTTCGGATAAGCCGCCCCGCCGTGCCGGTCCGGGGAACCCCGGTGACGCCTGGGTCACCGCACCGGACGGCCAGCGGTATTGGGGCCGGTTCGGTGCCGCCGGGCTGCTGGCGGTCGACCCGGGACGTGGAATACTGCTGCAGCACCGTGCGTCGTGGAGCCATCACGGAGACACCTGGGCCCTGCCCGGCGGCGCCCGGCATGAAGGGGAGTCAGCGCTGGCCGCTGCACTGCGGGAATCAGCAGAGGAAGCGGGGGTTCCAGCCGCAGCCATCAGGCCGCGGCTGATGAGCGTGCTGGATCTGGGGGTCTGGAGTTACGCCACCGTGATTGGTGACGTCGTGGAGCCGTTTGAGCCGGTTATCAGTGATCCGGAAAGCCTGGCGCTGGCTTGGGTTCCCCTGGAAGAGGTGGAAAGTTTTCCGCTGCATCCGGCATTCCAGAGTTCCTGGCCGGAACTGCGGCCGCTGCTGCAGGTGCGGCCGGCAGTTGTGGTGGACGCGGCCAATGTTGTTGGCTCGGTTCCGGACGGCTGGTGGAAGGGCCGGGCAGGGGCGGCAGCGCGGCTCATCACGGCAGTGTCGGCCCTGGCTGCCCGGGGAATCCCTTCCGCCTTCCTGGAGCTTCCCGGGGAGACCGCGTTTCCCGAATACACGGTGGTCCTGGAGGGGCGGGCCCGCGGTGTCCCCGCCCCGGAGCAGCCCGGGGTGCAGCTGCCGCCGGTGAAGGTGCTCCGTGCCGCAGGTTCGGGCGACGACGCCATTGTCACCCTGACAGGGCAGCTGGCCTCCGCCGGGCTCACAGTCACGGTTGCCACCAGCGACCGTGAGCTCACCGACCGCAGCCGCCGGATCGGAGCATCGGTGGTGGGCGCCGGCCGGCTGCGGGAGCTGCTGGGCTACTGACCCGGGTCGCTGAACCGGACTACTGACGCGGATGCCCCGCGGCCCGGGTGCGGAGTACCCCGGCCACAATCAGGCCCTGCCCGGCGCAGTAGGTCAGCATCACCACGGCACTGGTCCAGTCCGGCATGGAGTCGGGCAGGAAGATGCGGAGGGACAAAATAGTGTCCGACGCCAGGAACAACACCCCGCCGGCCGCCACTGTTGGGCTGCACCGTGCGGCAGTGGCTGCCGTTCCGGCCAGTACGACCCCGTAGGCGGCCACGGCCAGTGTCAGGCTGCCGAGGGATGGCCACAGCACCACGAGCATGAGGACCCACCACAGCGGAAAGACCAGTGCCCACCGGGGGAACCGGCGGCGGGCCACGTAGCCGGCCAAAAGCATGATGTAACAAATGTGGGCCGCGCCGAAGGATGCCAGCATCACCGGAAGCTCCGGTGCGAACGGGAAGAAGGCAGCCGCGCCGTCACCCAGCCAGGAGAAGAAGAGCGCAGCAAACAACAGAACCGAGGGCAGGGTACTGCCGGGAGCAGCAGAGCCGATACCGCCGCGGCTTTCGGAGCCGCTCCCGCGGGCCGCCCACAGGACGGCAACGGCAAGCAGCGGCATCAGCGTGAGCTTGGTTGGCTCCGCTATGTCGGCGGAGCCGGCAAACCGGGCGCCGACGTGGACCGCGGAAACGGCGGCGAAGGGCAGGAAACCCCACCACCATGATCGGGGCAGCGCGATGGTTCGATTCCGGGCGGGGACGGCTGTCACGGGACTCCTTCGGTTTGGCAGGAGCCCATCCTATGGTGGAACGGGCGCCGCACTGCGCGGGCCCGCCGGGCGGGCGCAATCCTGCTTTTACGGCCCCAGCACCTGGTCCAGGTACTCGTTGGCGAAGATCCTGTCCGGGTCCAACCGGTTCCGCACGGCGAGGAAGTCATTGAAGCGGGGATACCGGGGAGCCAGCGATGCGGCGTCTAGGGAATGCAGTTTGCCCCAGTGCGGCCGACCGCCGAAGGCCAGCAGGATCTCCTCCACAGCGGTGAAGTATTCGCGGTGGTCTTCGCGGTAATAACGGTGGACGGCTATGTAGGCGGTGTCCCGGCCGTACGCAGTGGACAGCCAGCGGTCATCGGCGGCAGCCCAGCGAACCTCCAGCGGAAAGGAAATCCGCCACGCCCGTTCCTCAACCAGTTGCCGCACCGCAGCGAAAGCCGCCGGCAGACGGTCGGCGGGAAGGCCGTACTCCATTTCCCGAAAGCGGACAGTTCGGTGCTGGGTAAAGACCCGGTGTGAGGCCTCCGTGTAGCCGTGTCCGCCCAAAAGGCGGGCGGCTGCCCGGTTCACCGGCGGTATGAGGGCCGGGACGGCAGCGCCGGCAGCACAGGTGGCCCGGAACAGGGAGTTGGATAACAGCGACTCTTCAATCCAGCGGCTCAGGGGCGGGCGCGGGTGAAGGGGAGCTGACCCCGGCAGCCGGGTATTGGACTTCGTTGCTGCGCGGTCCGTGTGCGGGAACCAATAAAACTCAAAGTGGTCGGTGGAGCCAGCCCGCCGGTCGAGAGCGGCCAGCGTATCGGCCAGAAGCTCGGACTCCTCCTGTGCCTGCAGGGCGAAGGCCGGTACACATTGCAGCGTGACGTCCGCAATGATTCCCAGGGCCCCAAGGCCAAGTGCGGCGGCAGGCAGCAGCGGATCGCCGTCGTCCACGGTGAGCAGGCCGCCGTCGGGCTGGATCAGGGTCAGCCCCGCCACCTGCGTGGCGAGCCCGCCAAAGCCGGCGCCGGTCCCGTGGGTGCCGGTGGAGATTGCTCCGGCCAGCGACTGCCGGTCAATGTCGCCCAGGTTCGGCATGGCCAAGGTGAGCCCGGACAGCAGGCCGGGAATACGGTAGAGGCGGGTTCCGGCCTGGAACCTGACGCGCCGGCGCTCGCGGTCGACGTCGATGATTCCCTGCAGCTTGTCCAGCTGCAGCAGGACATCCGGAGCGGCTGCAATGCCGGTGAAGCTGTGGCCGGCGCCCACAGCCTTGACCCGTCTGCCCGCCGCGGCTGCTCTCTTGACGCTCAGCTGCAGGGCCTCGACGGATTCGGGGCGCTCAACGGATAGGGGAGTTACCGCGACGGACCGGCCCCAGTTCCGCCAGGTCCGGTTTGCGGAGTTCACAGGAACGCCTTTCCCTCACCGCGGTAGGTGGCCAGCATGGCCACAACACTTCCGCCGTCCACCACCGCGTATTCGTTGACTCTCTCCGATAGTTCACCGCTCTTGGCATGGCGGAGCCAGACGCGGTCGCCCACGGCAAGACTCGACGCCGCCCGTCCGGCCAGCGGAGTCTGCACTTCGCCGGCCCCTTCGCGCGGCAGCAGAACCAGCCCCGGCGGCCAGGCCACCTGGGGGACCCGGGACGTCCCGGGCGGCCCGGAGGCTATCCATCCGCCGCCGAGGACGGTGGCGATGCCCGCGGCGGGGCGGCGCACCACATCGAGCGCGACTGCGGCGGCCGGTGCCGGAGTAAACGCACGGTAGGAGTCGAAGAGGTGGCCTGCGAACAGTCCCGACCCCGCGGTGATCTCGGTGACCGACGGGTCAGCCGCGGTGGCCTCAACGGATCCCGTGCCGCCGCCGTTCACGAATTCCAGGTCCGCCAGTTCCGCCAGAGCCCGGGCAATGGCGCCGCGGCGGCTGCCGAGCTCTTTCATTGAACGCGCCTGTACCCAGCGCATCACGGTATTCATCACCGCAGCACCGGGAACAGCATCGCCGACCCCGGCGATCTGGCCCTCGTACATCATCAGTCCCACCAAGATAAATCCGGGCCGGGCAACAATGCGGCGGGCGAGGCTCACGGCGTCGGCCTCGCTGTGCAAGGGAGAACGGCGCGTGCCGATGAACCCCAGGACCGGCGCCCGCCATGAGGCGTCCGCATCCAAGCACACCCGCACCCCGGGCCGCCGGCCTGCGGGTGCAACGGCATCGACCAGGTCCAGCTGGGACTCGTCGTCAATCATGAGCGTCACCCTGGAAGCAAGCCGCTCATCGGATAAGAGCCGGGCCAGGGCGGCGCGGTCCGCGCTGGGATAGCCGACGACGACGTCGTCACAGGTTTGGGCGAGCCACAGCGCTTCAGCGAGGGTGAAGGCAAAAATGCCGCGGAAACCCGGAAGCTCCAACAGGGCATCCAGAACGCTGCGGACCCGGATGGATTTGCTGGCGACACGCAGGGGAGTGCCGCCGGCACGCCGGAGCAGATCCCGGGCGTTGAAACGCAGGGCTCCGGCATCAAGTGTTGCGACCGGTGCGCCCAGATGGGCAACGGCTTTGCTGCGGGCCGGCCAATAGGCTGCCGGGTCCTGCCACGGCCCGGGCCCGCCGATATCCGCGGACCCGCCCAGACGCAGCGCGCCGTACCCGGGCCGGGGAGTTTTCGGGAACGTCATTTCATCAGTCCAATCCGGGGCGCTCTGCTGTCTGTGTGGCTTGCACCGGATACTAGCTGCCGAGGGGCGGGAACGGCGGACGAACACCTGCGCGGCGGACACAGATGACGAACCTGTGCAAAGGGTCACACGGTTGTTTCAGGGATACAGGTTACGCTGGGGTATCCGCAGAGCAGATTTGCTCGATTACCGCCGGCCGGGATGCCGAAGATTCCAGAGGTTCGCATGAGCGCAACTGCACAACCAGCAAAGACAGCCGTACCGAGGACCCGCACCAACTCCGTCGTCAGCAGCTATTCAGGCTTGCTGAAGGCTGTTCGTGAGGAAGGGCTGCTGAAGCGCCGCCGTTCTTTCTACATCACGACCTTCGTTTTTCTGTGCGCCGGCCTGGTAGCCGCAGGCACCGGGTTCTTCCTGATCGGTGAAAGCTGGTTCCAGCTGCTGATCGCCGCTGCGCTGGGAGTGCTGCTGACCCAGTTGGCCTTCATTGCCCACGAGGCTGCCCACAAGCAGGTTTTTGAATCCGGTCCCGCGAATGACCGCGCAGGGCGCTTTGTTGCCAACGCCGTCGTCGGCATCAGCTACCAGTGGTGGATGAACAAGCACAGCCGGCACCACGCGAACCCGAATACCATCGGCAAGGATCCGGATATCGACATGGATACGATTTCCTTCCTTCCGGAGCAGGCGGCACGGCAAAAGGGCTTCATGGCCTGGTTTGCCCGCCGTCAGGGATGGCTGTTCTTCCCGCTGCTGATGCTTGAGGGCATCAACCTGCATGCCACCTCCATCAAGCACCTCTTTGCCAACAAGCAGATCAAGGGCCGCTTCACGGAGCTGACCATGGTGTTCCTGCGCCTGGGACTGTACATCGGCGCCGTCTTCTTCTTCCTCCCGGTGGGCATGGCGTTTGCCTTCCTCGGTGTCCAGCTGGCTGTCTTCGGCGTGTACATGGGTGCTTCCTTTGCTCCCAACCACAAGGGCATGCCCATCCTGCCCAAGGACTCCAAGGCGGACTTCCTCTCCCGCCAGGTCCTGACTTCCCGCAACATCAAGGGAAAGGGCATGAACACCCTGATGGGCGGACTCAACTACCAGATTGAGCACCACCTTTTCCCGAACATGCCCCGCCCGCACCTGGCCCGCGCGTCGGAAATCGTGAAGGCCTACTGCGCCGAACACAAGATTCCCTACACCGAGACGTCCCTGACGCAGTCCTACGGAATTGTTGTCCGTTACCTGAACACGGTGGGCCTCTCCGCGAGGGATCCCTTCGACTGCCCCCTGACTTCGCAGTACCGGCGGTAATCCGCCGCCCGCAAACCCGGCAGCAGGAAAGCCGGCAGCACTGTCCGAGGACGGTGCTGCCGGCTTTTTGCTGCCGCTGCGGCTGCATCTGACACACTGGAGCCATGTCTCCGACACCAACCGACCATTCCGCCAGCACTTCCGCTTCCGACGGTTCGTCCTCCCCAGCCAAGGGGCAGGCAAGCCACATCGGCATGCGTCTGGAAGACGCCCTCCACAGCTACCGCGAAGGACGGGCCCGCAAGCGGGGCGAAGTCCAAACCGTCCTGCCCTTCACCGGCTACGGCAGCACGGAATGGGTCCGGGTATTGGGACGCGTTATCCTCGCCAAGCCGGGGTATGCCTCACCGGATGAGAATTCTGCCGGGGCCAAGGCCATCCGTGACGGGATCCGCGGCTGGCGCAACTTCATGAGCCCCCCGATCAACAAGGCCGCCGTGACTGTGGAAATCAACGGCGAACAGTACCCCGTCACCGCGGACCGCGGCGGCGTTATCGACGTCGTCATTCCGGTGAATCTTGCACCGGGCTGGACCACCGTCACGCTGCGCTCGGAAGATTCGGAAGCTGCCGTCGCACCCGTGTACATCGTGGATCCGAGCGCCCGGGTGGGAGTGGTCTCCGATATAGATGACACCATCATGGTCACCGCGCTGCCGCGTCCGTTCCTCGCCGCCTGGAATACGTTCGTGCTTGATGAGCACGCGCGCACTCCTACCCCCGGCATGGCCGTGACCATGGACCGGCTGTCCCGGGAGACCCCCGGCGGCCCCGTCCTGTACCTGTCCACCGGTGCCTGGAACGTGGCCGCGACGCTGACCCGCTTCATCACCCGCAACCTGTATCCGGCCGGACCGCTGCTGCTGACTGACTGGGGGCCCACGAGGGACCGCTGGTTCCGCAGCGGTCAGGAGCATAAGAAGACGCAGCTCGAACGCCTGGCCAAGGAATTCCCGCAGATTAAGTGGCTGCTGATTGGTGACAACGGGCAGCACGACGAAGCGATCTATGCAGAGTTTGCCAAACGGCATCCGGAGAATGTCCGGGCCATCGCCATCCGTCAGCTTTCGGTTGGCGAGGCCGTCCTGGCCGGCGGCCGCTCGCCGTCGCGTTCGGGTGAGCGGCCGTCGGAGATCCCCTGGATCTACGCTCCGGACGGTGCAGGGATGTCGCGGCAGCTGAGCGAACTGGGACTGCTGCCCGACGCCGGTTAGCCTCCTGGCCGGTTAGCCGCCTTGGCTGCTGTCCGGCCGGGCAGCAGCTAGGGCTGGTCCCTTTCGGTTTTCACGGTGCGCAGTATCCGGCGCATGCTCATCGCCAGGGAGGCCGTGACATCCACGGGGCTGTCCGGGGATGCATGGGAGTTCATATCGATCTGGAGCTTGTGGACGGCCTCACGCGCCTGGGCATACTCTTCCGTGTCCGCATCCCATTTCTCCACCGCTTCACCGCAGGCCAGCATTGCTTCGGAAAGCTGTTCGGAGAGCTTGTCCTGCACCGGCATATCCTTGGGCAGGGTCCAGATGGCGGTGGCAAGGACCTCGGTCATGTCCTCCACATACAGCGTCACCCGCTCCATGGCCCGCAGTGCCCGGTAGTCCCCGTCAAGATCGCGGGTGTGGCGGCGGCTGCGCAAGTTGCCGAAGCGGCTGCGTTCCGCGAGCTGGACGGATTCACGCACTTCCTTGCTGAAGGAGATGAGTTCGCTGCGGCGGTTGGACCAGTCCTCATGTTTCGGGGGCCAGGATTCTGTAATGGCGGTCCCCATTTCCTTGAGCTGGCGGGACAGGGCCAGGCGCAGGGATGCCAGTCCGTCCACGGCGCCGTTCAAATGCAGCGGCGGGAAGACAACGGCGTTGATGCTCAGGCCTACGGCTACGCCCACCAGCATCTGCACGGTGTATCCCAGCGAGTAGCCGTCCGGATCATCACCGCCGACCACCAGCACAAAGAGGGCTGCCATGGGAAGGTAGTCCTGTCCGGCACCCAGCTTGGGGATGCCGGCGAGCAGGACTCCAACGCCCACAATGAGGGCGATGGTCCAGGTGGTGGGGCTGCCGAGGAGCAGGCCTGTCAGGGCCAGGGCAATGCCTGCGACGAGCCCGATCAGGGTTTGAATGCCGGCCTTCGCGGAACCCGAGACGGTGGGGTACATGCTCACCAGCGCGCCCAGCGGGGCGTAGTACGGGTACTGCGCGGCGATTCCGGGGACCATCGGAGCCACGGTCCAGGCAACGGCCACGGCAAGGGCTGCCTTGATGGAGAGCTGCAGGCGCGTGTAGCGCAGGATGCCCTTGAGGCGGCTGGAAACGCCGGAGAGAGTGGTGCCGCGAAGCATGCTCCCTGTTCGGCGAAAGAGGGTTCCGGTAGAAGGCATTGTTACATTATGGTCACGGGCTCAGGCGGGAGAGGCATTCTGTAGCCCCGGTCACAGTCCCGGCTGGCCGGAGGATTCGAGGTGCCGTGCACTTCGCCGTCATTTCAGGCGCCGGCGGCTGCGCGGGGTGCAATGCTGTGGGTCCGCAGGACTTCGGCGAGCTGGTCGAGGAACAGCCGCACCTGCGGATTTTCGCGTTCGTTGATGATCAGCGCGAAGATGCTGCGGGCAAGCCGGATTTCCGGTACGTCCAGCACGACCACGCCGTCGTGCCGGTTAAGCATGGCCAGCTCCGGAACCAAAGCGGCCCCGAGCCCTGCCGCTGCCATCTCCAAGCTGGCATTGAAGTCATCGCAGTAGGCCGCCACGCGGGGGTGCAGGTTGCAGCCGGCAAAGAGCCGTTCAATCACCAGGGCATCCGGGGTTCCCGGGTGATGCATGATCCAGGGCATGTCCGAAAGCTGCTCGGCGGAGATCTGTGATCCTTCACGGATGCCCCAGGCCCGGGGGAGGACCACCCGGAAGTCGTCGTCTCCAAGCCATTGGCGGCTGATGGTGGAGGGCCAGGCCAGCCCGCCCTGGCCCACCTGGTAGATGAGCGCGACGTCGAGCTCTCCGCCGGTGCGCAGGCCCTGGATGGTTTGGCCGGGCTCGGCGACGTGGATCTTCAGGTTGATGCCCAGGTCCTGCCAGCCGGGGGAGCCCACCAGCCTCGGCAGGGCGAAAGTGGCCAGGCTCGGAAAGATGCCCAGCCGCAGCTCATGTGTGGTTCCGGCCTCCACCCGGGCGGAGGCTGCCATGAGCGCATCCATGTCCGTGAGGACCTTGGCTGCGTGCCGGGCCATGACCAGGGCTGCCTCCGTGGGGGCTGCGGTGCGTGCGGAGCGGACAAACAGGTGGGTGCCCGTGGCGCGTTCCAGGGCAGACATCTGCTGGGAGACGGCAGAAGCGGTGTAGCCAAGCCGGAGGGCGGCTGCGGCAAAGGAACCTACCCGGATGACTTCAAGGAGCGTCTTGAGGTGAATCGGATTTACCACTGCTGCCGCCTTCCGGAGCCTTGATGCGGCCGGCCTGATACCGGAACCGCAGTCGCCCACTTTAGCCGGTTGGCACCGGCGCCCGGGTACCCGCGCGCGGGCGGCGGGGCGACACGCCGGGGTGAGCGCGACACGCGCTCAATTTGTGGCCTTCACTACGCAGCCCGGACTGTGCACTCGGTCTGCACAGCCTGTGGAGAACCTCCGGCCGACCTGCGGAAATCCACGGAATCTTCCTGCCTGCCCTGTGCATTAACTGTGGACGACGGCTCAGGGGAATGACATACTTGTAATACATCATCTTGGGGTTACCCCGGGGGCTGTGCACTAGATGTAGTGTCTGGATGTAGTATCAAGGAACAGACTTCAAGGCTTCACAAGGGGAGACCAACCATGACCGTTACGGTTTACACCAAGCCCTCCTGCGTTCAGTGCAACGCTACTTACCGGGCGCTGGACAAGAAGGGCATCACGTACCAGATCGTGGATATGTCCCAGGATGCCGAGGCCCTGGAACGGGTCCGCGCACTGGGTTTCATGCAGGCTCCCGTCGTTGTCACCGAGCAGGATTCCTGGTCCGGCTTCCGGCCGGACAAGATTGCCGAACTGACCCAGTCATCGGTCTCCTCGGTAGCCTAAAACGGCTTCAGCAGCACCCGCACCACACCCGCAATACCCGCACCGTCAGGAGCGCAGGACCATGACACTGGGGATAGCAGACCGCACCGGGACTTCCCCGGAAGCGGGATCCGCAGCACATGAGCATCCAGTTACCGATGCGCCCCTGATTTTCTTTTCATCGGCGTCCGGTTATACCGGCCGCTTCGTTGCCAAGCTGGATACGCAGGCGGGAAAGATCCCGCTGCACACCTCAGAGCCCACGTTGTTGGCCCAGCGGCCGTATGTCCTGCTGCTGCCCACTTACGGCGGCACCGCTGCGCAGCCGGGGGCAGCAGCACGCGGCGCCGTTCCCAAACAGGTCATCAAGTTCCTGAACAACGAGCACAACCGCTCCCTGATCCGGGGAGTAATCGGTGCAGGCAACACAAACTTCGGGGAATCCTATTGCCTTGCGGCGGACATCGTCTCCGCAAAGTGCAAGGTCCCTGTTCTCTATAGATTTGAACTCATGGGCACGTCCGACGACGTTGCCAAAGTTAACGAAGGATTGGAAGAGTTTTGGACGCATCAGTCGCAGAAGCCGGCATGACGGACTCGAAGGAGCTCCCCGCGGCCTATAAGGATCTGGGCTATCACGAGCTCAACGCCATGCTGAACCTGTACGGCAAGAACGGCGAAATCCAGTTCGACGCCGACCGCGCTGCTGCGCGTCAGTACTTCCTTGAGCACGTGAACAACAACACCGTGTTCTTCCACGACCTGGAAGAGAAGCTCGAATACCTGGTCAAGAACGAGTACTACGAGAAGGAAACTCTCGAGCAGTACTCCATGGACTTCATCAAGGACCTGTACCAGCGCGCCTATAAGAAGAAGTTCCGCTTCGAAACCTTCCTCGGTGCCTTCAAGTTCTACACCTCGTACACGCTGAAGACTTTTGACGGCAAGCGTTACCTGGAGCGCTACGAAGACCGCGTCTGCATGGTTGCCCTGCACCTGGCGCGCGGCGATGAGAAGCTTGCCACGCAGATGGTGGATGAAATCATCGGCGGCCGCTTCCAGCCCGCCACCCCCACCTTCCTGAACGCAGGCAAGGCCCAGCGCGGCGAGCTCGTCTCCTGCTTCCTGCTGCGCATCGAAGACAACATGGAGTCGATCGGCCGTTCCATCAACTCCGCCCTGCAGCTGTCCAAGCGCGGCGGCGGCGTGGCCTTCGCCCTGACCAACATCCGCGAGGTCGGCGCTCCGATCAAGCAGATCGAGAACCAGTCCTCCGGCGTCATCCCCGTGATGAAGCTCCTCGAGGACAGCTTCTCCTACGCCAATCAGCTCGGTGCCCGCCAGGGTGCCGGTGCCGTGTACCTGCACGCCCACCACCCGGACATCAACCGGTTCCTGGACACTAAGCGCGAAAATGCCGACGAGAAGATCCGCATCAAGACCCTCTCCCTCGGCGTCGTCGTTCCCGACATCACCTTTGAACTGGCCAAGCGCGACGAGGACATGTACCTGTTCTCCCCGTACGACGTCGAAAAGGTCTACGGCGTCCCGTTCTCCGACATCTCGGTCACCGAGAAGTACTACGAGATGGTGGACGACGCGCGGATCAAGAAGACCAAGATCCGGGCCCGCGACTTCTTCCAGACCCTCGCCGAGATCCAGTTCGAGTCCGGTTACCCGTACATCATGTTCGAGGACACGGTGAACCGGGAAAACCCGATCGAGGGCAAGATCATCATGTCCAACCTGTGCTCCGAGATCCTCCAGGTCTCCGAGCCCACCACGTACAACGATGACCTCTCCTACGCCGAGACCGGCAAGGACATCTCCTGCAACCTCGGTTCGCTGAACATCGCCAAGACGATGGACTCCCCGGACTTCGGCCAGACCATCGAGACGTCCATTCGCGCCCTGACTGCTGTGTCGGACATGAGCCACATCGGTTCTGTCCCGTCCATTGCCAAGGGCAACGACGCCTCGCACGCCATCGGCCTGGGCCAGATGAACCTGCACGGCTACCTGGCACGGGAGCGGGTGTACTACGGCTCCGAAGAAGGCATCGACTTCACGAACATCTACTTCTACTCCGTGGTCTACCACGCTGTGCGTGCCTCGAACCTGCTCTCGATCGAGACTGGCCGCAAGTTCGCCGGCTTCGACCGCTCCAAATACGCCACGGGCGAGTTCTTCGATAAGTACGTCAACCAGGAATGGGTTCCGAAGACGCAGCGCGTGCGTGAACTCTTCGAGGGCATCCACATCCCCACGCAGGCTGACTGGGCCGCACTGCGTGCTTCGGTCATGGAGCACGGCATCTACAATCAGAACCTGCAAGCGGTGCCGCCCACCGGCTCCATCTCCTACATCAACAACTCGACCTCCTCCATCCACCCGGTGGCAGCGAAGATCGAGATCCGCAAGGAAGGCAAGCTGGGCCGCGTTTACTACCCGGCTCCGTACCTGACGAACGACAACCTGGAGTACTACCAGGATGCGTACGAAATCGGCTACGAGAAGATCATCGACACCTACGCCGCTGCCACGCAGCACGTGGACCAGGGCCTGTCCCTGACGCTGTTCTTCAAGGACACCGCCACCACGCGTGACATCAACAAGGCCCAGATCTACGCATGGCGCAAGGGCATCAAGACCATCTACTACATCCGCCTGCGCCAGCTCGCGCTTGAGGGCACTGAGGTGGAAAACTGCGTCAGCTGCATGCTGTGACGTTGACGTTTCCGACTGCTGCCTAACCTCTCGCACTCTTTTCAAGACAAGGAACCATTCATGACCGAGAAGCTGAAGCTGATCGACAGCGTCCAGGCGATCAACTGGAACAAAATCCAGGACGATAAGGACGTAGAAGTCTGGAACCGCCTGGTCAACAACTTCTGGCTGCCGGAGAAGGTGCCGCTGTCCAACGACGTGCAGTCGTGGAACACGCTCACCCCGGACGAGCAGCAGCTGACCATGCGCGTGTTCACCGGCCTGACCCTGCTGGACACCGTCCAGGCCACTGTTGGCGCCGTCTCCCTGATCCCCGACGCGATCACCCCCCACGAGGAAGCGGTCTACACGAACATCG
This sequence comes from Arthrobacter sp. NPDC097144, assembly GCF_044762205.1. NCBI lineage: Bacteria > Bacillati > Actinomycetota > Actinomycetes > Micrococcales > Micrococcaceae > Arthrobacter > Arthrobacter sp. NPDC097144. The sequence goes on from NZ_JBIWDW010000002.1 coordinate 199,309, forward strand.
CGTTCATGGAGTCCGTGCACGCCAAGAGCTACTCCTCGATCTTTTCCACGCTGGCCTCCACCAAGGAGATCGACGAGGCGTTCCGCTGGTCCACGGAGAACGAGAACCTCCAGCGCAAGGCCCATATCGTCACGGACTACTACCGCGGCGATGATCCCCTGAAGCGCAAGGTCGCCTCCACCCTGCTGGAGTCCTTCCTCTTCTACTCCGGGTTCTACCTGCCGATGTACTGGTCCTCGCGGGCCAAGCTCACAAACACGGCTGACCTGATCCGCCTGATCATCCGTGATGAGGCCGTGCACGGTTACTACATTGGCTACAAGTTCCAGAAGGGCCTGGAAGGCGAGTCCGAGGCACGCAAGGCTGAGATCAAGGACTACACCTTCGAGCTGCTCTTCGAGCTGTACGAAAACGAAGTCCAGTACACGCACGACCTGTACGACGGCGTCGGCCTGGCCGAAGATGTCAAGAAGTTCCTGCACTACAATGCCAACAAGGCGCTGATGAACCTGGGCTACGAAGCCATGTTCCCGTCCTCCGTAACCGACGTGAACCCGGCGATCCTGTCGGCTCTGTCCCCGAACGCCGACGAGAACCACGACTTCTTCTCCGGGTCCGGTTCCTCCTACGTGATCGGCAAGGCCGTGAACACGGAAGACGACGACTGGGACTTCTAGCTCGTTCATCCTTTTTCACCTGAAATGCCCCGCCTGCCGGCGGGGCATTTTTGCGTGCCGGGGCCAGCCTTCGGATCCAGGGCAGCAGGTTTCGCGGTGTTAGGGCAACCGGCCGGGACGCGGCAGGGAGGCCTTGCCGGCGCCGGCAGGATCCAGCGGCACCGGACTGATGAGCACTGCCGGACCGCGCTGGAGGATTCCACTGGTCAGCGGCCTGCAGCGCAGCCCGCCCCGGCCCCGCATCGCCTTATGCGCCCCGGGAGCCAGGACCGTATCCATCCAGGCGCACGGGTGCGCGTGCCGGCCGCCGTGGAAGGTTACGCTGCCTGCCGCTGATTGGAGGGTGAAGTCCTCTCCGATGAGCGGGACAAGGTCCGCGCCCCGGATAACCACATTGCGCCGGGGCAGCAGCGGATCGAAGGGTCCAGCCTCAAGTTCCGCAGCGATTGCCTCCAAGGATTCGACGGCGAACAGGGTGACGGCAGCGTCCATGTGGGCCGCCTTGCCGAAGAACCGGTCACCGACAATTCCCTTCCCGGCCACCACCTCCACCCGGTCGGCATCCGTGGTGGGGACGTCGGCTGCACCATCCCTGGCACGTCCAAAATAGGCGTGGCTGCCTGAGACGAGCAGGTGGAGGATCTCGACGTCGTACTTGTAGTCCATGCTTCCACGCTAGCGGTTCCCACGGCGGCAATTCCCCGCCCGGCAAACAGGAAATGTCCGCTACGGCTGAACGCGCTCGAACAGCTTCATGGTGGTGTTCCAGCTGCGGATGGTCATGGACTTGTACAGCGGCGAGGCCACAACCGCGCTCAACCGGCTTCGCGTGAGTTCCGAGCTGAGCCGCTGCGAATAGACGACTCCGTCGCCGGCCCAGACTTCGTCCACACCTTCCCTCGGACGGAACGCTGTCATGGCGGTTTCCGCGTCGATGTCCATCAGGAAAATCGCGTCGGAATGATACTTCTCCGGCTGTTCTCCGAACCCCTCCGGCTTGAGGCTGACTACGCTGTGCAGCTGTTCGGGAGTGAGTACCAGCACCTTGATGAGTTCGTCGTCGAGGTCGAATTTCTCCACCAGGGCCGCTTCGATCTCCTCTCCCACCTCTTCGGGTGAAGCCGATGCCGAGAGGAGGACGTTACCGCTGGCAATGTAGGTGGAGACCTGCTGGTACCCCAGATCCTCCAGATGCTCCCGCAGCGCCTTCATGGGGATCTTGTTCCTGCCGCCCACGTTGATGCCGCGCAGGAGGATCAGATAGGGATTCATGTCAGGGCTCCTTCCCCTCGTGCTGGTGCAGCCTGTCGGTCGGGAGAAGAACTTCCATGGAGGTGCTCATGTCGGCTGCCTTGGCGATGGCCCCGGCGGCAGTAAAAGCCACCGTTACCCGGTCGCGCCGGACTTCCTGAATGAGCACCGGCACCCGGTCGCCGTCGAGATCCAGCCACCAGTCCTCCGTGAACATCGCGAGTCCGAGGTCGTCCAGCACTTCCTCCGCCTCCTCCAGCTCCAGCGGCTTAGCGCGCCGGCGGTGCAGCAGATCAAACGGAATGAAGGTGCCGGCCTCGGTCATGTGGATGTAGCCCACATGTTCGCCGTCCAGGGAGCGTCGGTGATCGAAGGTGTTGTCCTGCGGGAGTGGCTGGGGCATGGGAGGACCCTAACACCGGCCGGCCCGTGGAGAACATGGTTTCGCGTCGCTCCTGTCCACTGCGCAAGCGGTATGGAAAAGTCTGGGGGAGGAGGTACATATGCCGCGTCAGCACGTCGCGACCCACATAGCCATTATCGCCGGCGTCTGCCTCTGCCTGCTGGCTTACCTTTCCTTTCTGGGGTCCACAGAGTCTCCGGCCCCGTCAGCGCAGCTCCCGGCCCAGGCCCAGGCTGCAGAGCTCCCGGAACTGCCGGCGCAGCCCCATGCAATGGATGTCGATTCCCCTGACAGCACTTTGGTGGTGGTCAACAAGCAGCGTCCGCTGCCGGTGGAGTACGTTCCGCAGGACCTTGTCGACGCCGACGGCGTTCCCCTGCGGCTCGAAGCGGCGGAGGCTTACCTGGAAATGGTTGCGGAAGCGGCCGCCGCCGGAGTACCCATTTCTGCCGTGAGCGGTTTCCGGACCGGAACCGAGCAGGACCAGCTGTACGTTTCCTACACGGAGAACTTTGGTCCGGAAACGGCGGACTCCATTTCGGCCCGCCCCGGCTACAGTGAGCACCAGACCGGGTTGGCCGTCGATATCGCCAACCCGGACGGAAGCTGCGCCCTGGAAGCCTGTTTTGGTGAAAGCCTGGCGGGTTCCTGGGCTGCAGCCAACGCCCATTACTACGGCTTCATTGTCCGTTATCCGGCAGGAGCCGAGCACATTACCGGGTACGCCCACGAACCGTGGCACCTTCGGTATGTCGGTGCGGAGCAGTCCCTTTCCATCCATGACGCGGGAACCACCATGGAAGAATTTGCGGGCCTTCCTGCTGCGCCGGATTACGGACAGTAAGGGCAGGCCGTGAAAACAGTGAGAGGCCTCCTTCGGGACTTCCGCGGTTCCGCTGCCATCTGGGTCCGCATTTATCGCGAGACCAGAGGCATTCCGGCAGGTGCCTTCTCCATGACCGATGTTCCCACCATCAAGGCGATGGGGTTCTTTTACCTCGTGATGGGGGTCATTTGGCTTGGCGGAGCCGGATGGGCCCTGCTGAACCCCTAGGCGTCCTCGGCGGCGTTGAAACGCTCCAAAGCGGCGGCGAATTCCGTGAGCTCGGATTCGCTCCACCCGTCCAGGCGGTGGCGCACAGCTTCGCGGTGAATGGCCAGGGAGCGCCGGAGGCGGTCTGCTCCTTCATCAGTCACCGAAAGGGCGCGGCCGCGGCGCGGCTGGTTGTCGCCGTCGTCGTCCTCCATCACCAGGCCAAGCTCCGCGAGGGCGTGCACCTGGCGGGAAACGGTGGAGCGGTTCAGTGAGAAGGCAGAAGCGATGTCCGTGGCACGGCACCCGGGGTTGCTGCCGATGAAGGCCAGGAGGGACTGCTCGACCTGCGTGAGAGGAGCATTGATCCGCCGCGAGCGGGCAACGGCCCGCCGGTAGATCGCATCGATCTGGTCGTAGACGTTTCCCACTGTTGTGTCCCTGGACCTGTCCTGTTGTGCCACTCCTCCAACTTACCCTCTTCGGCGGAAGCGGGGCCGCGGTCGTAAAAGGGTGTTGCACTATGCAACAATAGGATGTTGCATAGTGCAACTTACGTCGGAGTTTCCCCGTCATATCCAGAGAGGTCCCATGCCTGACCCGTCCACTGCCGTATTGTCACCTGAGCCCCTCCGCCCGGCGCGGACAAACCGGCCAACCCGGCCGGGACGTGCGGCTTCCGTCCCCGCAGCTTCTTTCTGGAAGTCACTGGGAATGCATCTCTTGATTCCGTTCTTCCTGGCCGCGGGCATGGGCCTGGCCTATCTGGGCGCCTTCCACGAGCCCGAACCCAACCATCTTTCCCTGGCCGTGGTCGGCTCCGGTGCCCCCGCCTCCGTCTTCGCCCAGCAGCTCAACGACGCCGAGCCCGGACGCCTGCAGGTCCGGGTGGTGGCTGACGCGGGAACGGCCCGCCAGCTTATGGAGGACCGGGAAATCTCCGCAGCTTATGAGCCGGCAGCGGACCAGGCCACGCTGTATGTCGCCTCGGCGGCGTCAGCGACGACCGCGGAGGTGGCGAAGAAGATCTTCCAGCCCCTGGCTTTTGACCAGCACCTGCCGCTGGACGTTGTGGATGTGATTCCCACGAACGAGCATGACCCCACCTCGCAGGGGCTCTTCTTCCTGCTCGTGGGACTGAGCGTGGGCGCTTACTCCAGCGCCGTGGCCATCTCGGCGGTGGCCGGACGGGTCTCCGTGCCGTGGCGGGCCGGCGTCGTCGTCGGCAGTTCCGCAGTGGTTGCGGCGATCGGCATCATCATTGCCGGGCCCATCTACGGCATCCTGGACCACGGACTCTGGGGTCTGTGGCTGTTGTCCTGGCTCTATGTCACCACCATTGCCCTGCTGGGCGTCGCCCTGCATCCGGTGCTGCGCAAATGGACCACTCCCACCCTCACCATGCTGTTTGTCATGCTGAACTTCACCAGCTCCGGCGGCATCTTCACCTCCGAAACCCTGCCGCCGTTCTTTGCGGCGCTGGGGACGTTCTGGAATGGCGCAGCCTGGCTGCACGCCGCACAGAGCATGGTGTACTTCCCGGGCCAGTCCTTCGGTGCCGACGGACTCAAGCTGACGCTGTGGCTGATTGTGGCGGCAGCCCTGCTGGTACTGACCCACCTGTGGAGCGTCCGCCGGACCCGCCTGTCCGACGAACTCGCCCGGGTGCGGGAAGAAGAAACAGTCGTAGCTGCCTAAGACTTTCCCCGGCAGGACACGTGAAAAGCACCGGTGCAAACCGGTGCTTTTCCCATGCATACTTCGTTTATGACGGATCAAACACCCCTGCCGGCACTCTGGCGCAGCCTGGAACCGCTGTTGCCCGAAGGCGTTGAAGCAGCTGCCTGCTCGGGACGGAGGTGGTGGTGGGCGGGCCCGCTCGACGTCGAAGGCCTCGGCCTGGGCGCCCTGCAGACGCTGGCAACCGCCGTGGCCGCCTATGCTTCCGCCGCCGGGCGCCGGGACCGGGTCAGCTTTGCCTCCGACGGGGCCGCGGCGTCATTTGCCTCCTTCACCCACCTGCGCATCGATGGAATGCCCGTGCAGGGATTCGCCCCGCTGTCCGGGTTTCGACGCAGCGCCGACGGCTGGGTACGGCTGCACGCCAATTATCCGCACCATGAACGTGCCCTGCTGGAAGCCCTGGAAATCGGCGGGCCAGAGGAAGTGGACCGTGCCGTGCGCCGGCGCACTTCGGCAGAAGTCGAGGACGCGGTTACGGAACACGGCGGTTTGGCCTCCGCGGTACGGACCCCCGAAAATTGGGCGGCTTCCGAGCCGGGACGCGCGGTGCGTCAGGAACCCTGGCTGCGGCTGGATATTGAAGAAGCTGCGGGGTCCGCGCCCCTGGCAAGCGGCGGGGGTATTCTGGCCGGCCTGCGCGTCCTGGACCTGACGCGGGTCATTGCGGGTCCGTCGGGCAGCCGTATCCTCGGCGCGCTGGGTGCGGACGTGCTGCGCGTGGATCCGCCGGCCCTTCCGGAAGTGGAAGGCCAATATGTGGACACCGGGTTTTCCAAGCGCAGCGCGGTGGCGGACTTCAATGACCCGCAGATCTTCCGGAAGCTGCGTTCGCTGCTGGAAGCGGCCGACGTCGTCCTCACTGCCTACCGCGGCGGGTCGATGTCCCGCTTTGGCCTCGACGCCGGCTCTCTGCGTGCCGACCATCCCGGACTGGCCGTGGTCTCCCTCGACGCCTGGGGAGATCGCGGGAGCTGGAACGGGCGGCGGGGTTTTGACAGCATCGTGCAGGCTGCCGTTGGTATCTCCCATCTTTACGGGAACACGGGGGAAGACGGCCGGTGGCGGCCGGGCGCTCTTCCGGTGCAGATCCTGGATTACGCCACCGGGCTGGGCATGTCCGCTGCCGCCGTCGCGCTGGCGGCAGCACGTGTGCGCGGCGTGAGCGGATCCGCTCATTTGTCTTTGGCGCGGACGGCTCTGGAACTGATGAACCTGCCCGGCCCGCCGCCCGGCGCAGAGGCCGTGGTGCCGGAACCGGCGCTGCGCAGCTGCCGAAGCGGCTACGGCGACCTGGTTTATGTGCCGCCGCCGCTGCTGATCAATGGAACACAGCTGGAGTACGGCTGGCCTCCGCCGCGCTACGGCAGCTCCGAACTGGCCTGGCGGACGGCAGAGCAGCCGGGCTGAGCGTTCCTATCGGGTGTGTTTAGCCGGCCACCCGGGCGCGCTGGGATGTGTCGACGGCGGCTACCACGCCGCCGTCCAGCAACAGGTCCGTTCCGGTGATAAAACTGGCATCCGTGCCCAGGAGGAAGGCTGCGGCGTTGGCGATGTCCCCCGGAGTTCCCACGCGCTTGGTGCCCGAGCCCTCGATCATGGCCCGCATTTGCGCGCCCGATTCGCCGGCCAGTTCCTGCTGGCCCATGGGGGTGGAAATGACCCCGGGGCTGATGCTGTTCACGCGCGCCCCGCGGGCACCCCAGGCAAGGCTCGCGGCCTGGACCCGCACCTGATTGGCGCGCTTGGCGATGCCGTAGGCATGTCCGGGGTTGTCAATGCCGCCGAGGAACGGGACGAGGAGCAGGTCATCTGTCGGCACTGCGGCAAGGCTGGCCAGTGCGTCGGCAGGAATTCCGCTGCCCACCATGTAGGCGGACATGCTGGAGATGAAGACCCCGGACCCTCCCGGAGCAATAACCTTTTCGAACTCATCAAGGACCACGGCGGTGCCGAACAGATCCACCTTCCAAATGGCATCAACGGGTGCCTGGACAGGGGAGAGCCCCGCGGTATGCACGACGCCGGTGACCTTCCCCAGCTCCGCAGCAGTTGCCGCCAGCGCTGCCACGGAATTGCGGGAGGATACGTCCACGCGCTGGGAAACGACGTCGTACCCGTCCCCGAGAGCGGTGGCCACGGCAGTCTCCAGGAGGGACTCGTCGAAATCGGCCAGCAGCACTTTGCGGCCGGCGCCCGAGCGGCGCAGAACGGCCTGTCCCATGCCGCCCATTCCAACAATTACCAGTACTTCGGCTGCCATGATGCTCCAATCTTCGCAGGCCCGGTCAGGAGAAGCCTGTCCGGGAGCTCTGAGACTACCGCGTGGCAGAGCTGGCGGGGTATGCATTCATTTGATCGGGTTTCCCCTAAGATGCACCGCGCCTGACGTATTAGCGGAAGCAGCTGCAGCGCATTTAGGCTCAATGCCCCGTCCGGGGAACGGTGTCCGCCCCGCGCCGTAACAATCCGGATGTCTTCCGTAAGGTAAGTAACCGCCCTAAAGGCGTCCGCCGGACCCGTTGAAGGGAAGGGAATTCACGATTCCCGGTACCGTACTTGTCTTTCTGGGGAGTTCAGCAGGATTTTCGTCCTGCGGCTCTGGACGAACGAAATGCGAGTATGTAACGATTTACCTGCAAAATACTCATTTCCCCTATGCCGGTCTGATGCACAGAAATATCGTGCCCTACGGTATAAGTAGCCCGCGGCATCCCATTGCCACGGTACTGAAAGCGGTTCCAGCATGCCGGTGCCTCATTAGTGCCGGGGCTTCGTCGCGGGCTTAGGTACAACTTCGCAGCATTGCAGAGCCTTAATGAAGAACCTGGGGGGTTTTTCATATCTGCGGACAACGCGGGATATTCATCCACTTCTCATCCAGGACATAATGAAAAAAACATTGCTTACAAGGGGACTGACCTCAGTGGCTCTCACCGCCGTCTTGGCGGTCTCAGCCCTGGCGGGCCCGGCCGGTGCTGCTGTGCCAGCCCTCACCGCTGATACCCCGAACAGCGGGCTCAGCGAGGCCGAGCAGGCCCGGATCATCGGAGAAAACGGCGCGAGCATGGGGCAGGGCATGCAGCGGCTCAGCATCTCCGGAGACGCACAGGTGCCGGCACCGAACGAAGGTGGCGCTGTCCCCGCCGCCGGAGCTCCGCAGCAGGGCCTCGATTCCGGCGCCGCAAACCCGCAGGCAGCTGACCCTGAGGCCGTCGATCCCGAGGCAGCCGAGGGCCTAGGGGGAAACTGGCGTCCAGCCGGCATCCAGGGCATGGACGTTTCCAGCCACCAGGGCAATGTTGATTGGAACCGTGCCTGGGCGCAGGGATCCAGGTTCGCCTATGCCAAGGCCACTGAGGGCACCGGGTACAAGAACCCGAACTTCGGCCAACAGTACGGCGGGTCGTACGGTGTGGGCATGGTTCGCGGTGCCTACCACTTTGCACTCCCGAACGTTTCTTCCGCTGTTGAGCAGGCAAATTACTTTGTCAACAACGGTGGAGGCTGGTCAGCTGACGGCAGGACGCTTCCCCCGCTCCTGGACATTGAATACAACCCCTACACTTCCCTGGGCAACACCTGCTACAACATGAGCCAAACCCAGATGGTCAACTGGATCAAGGCATTCTCCAATCAGGTCAAGGCCCGAACGGGCCGGGCACCGATGATCTACACCACCACGGACTGGTGGTCATACTGCACCGGAAACAGTGCCGCATTCGGCGAGAATCCGCTGCACATTGCCAACTACAACGAAGTTGGCGCCGGCCCCCTCCCGGCCAGCTGGGGTTTTTACAGCCTCTGGCAGTACAGCAGCACCGGTCCCTTCGTGGGCGATTCGAATGTCTGGAACGGCAATGCAGCAGGACTGACCGCTTTTGCCCGGGACAATCCCGCAGCCGCGCCGGCCGTACCTCAGGGACCGTTCCGGGATGTTCCCGCGAGCCGGGCCTTTGCCAAGGAAATCACGTGGCTCAAGAATGCAAAGATCACCACGGGGTATGCGGACGGCACCTTCCGGCCCCTGGACTCCGTCAGCCGGGAGGCCATGGCCGCTTTCCTCTACCGGATCAAGGGCAGCCCCGCCTATGCGCCGCCGGCCGCCTCGAAGTTTAGGGATATTGGCGGAAGCGAGTTTTACAAGGAAATCAACTGGCTCGCCGCCAAGGGCGTGGCGACCGGCTGGAACGGAAACACTTTCGGACCCAAACTGGACATCAACCGTGACGCTATGGCTGCTTTCCTGTACCGTTTGGCCGGAAAACCCGCCTACAACGCACCCAAGGTCTCACCCTTTAGGGACGTTGCAGTGAGCAACCAGTATTACAAGGAGATCAGCTGGCTGAATTCCACCGGGATTTCCACCGGCTGGACCGACGGGACATTCCGTCCGTACGAGCCGATTAAGCGCGATGCCATGGCGGCTTTCCTTTACCGCTACGACGCGAAGTTCTAGACCCTGCATGCAGCACACTGGCGCGGACGGCTTTGCCGTTCCGCCAGGTGCTGCTGTTTCCCGTCCGAATTCACTGAGGCACCGCCCTTATGACCGGTACATCATTTCTGCAGTGTGGCTTGATGAACGGATGTAACGGAAGTGCAGTTAAGAAAATGACAATCATGAAAAAGAAGCCTGTTTTCCGGACCTTCGCCGTCCGTGCCTCCTGCGCCCTGATCCTCGCCTCCGTTGCCGTTCCGGGCAGTGCTGCTGCCGCAACGGTCCAGCGCGTGCCGGCACTGGAGATGCCGGCGGTTGACGCCACCGCTCTGCCTGCTGGGGAGGAGGCGGTTGACGCGACCGCTCTTCCGGCTGAGGAGGAGGCCGTTGACGCGACCGCTCTTCCCGCTGAGGACCTTTCCGACGCCGCGCCGGTCATGCCCCACACGCCCCGGCCGGATCCCTCCCTCCTGTCACCGGAGGAGGCACAGGCGGCCGTAGAGGAAGAGGCCAGGGCACAGCTGCTCGGTTCCGGTGCCGCGGTACCCGACGGATCCGTGCAGTCGGTCCGCAGCGATGCCTACGCCGGACGGGTGTTCGACCTGATGAATGCCGAGCGACGGAAGGTGGGATCGGCCCCCCTCATCTGGAACCAGCAGATTGCCAATGGCTCCCAGGGCTGGGCCAACCATTTGCTCACGGCCACCGCTAATCCGAACTTTGATTGGGCCGGCATCCACCGGGCGGACGCCGGCCTGTCGATTATTCCGGCCGGCGCCAATTGGTACGGGGAGATCATTGCCTTCAATTTCACCCCGGAATCGATCGTGAACTGGTGGATGAATTCCCCGGCGCACCGGGCAGCAATGCTGGATCCGCGCGAGACGCACGCCGGCGTCGGCTATGTGGTGCCCACCAGCGGACCCTACCGGGGCTGGCACCTGGTGGTATCCAACCTGGCCGGCTATCCCAAGGCCGCACCCCTCGCCCCCGCGTCGCCCTTCGCTGACCTGGTGAACGGGCAGCAGTTCCTGGCGGAGATGAACTGGATGCATGCCAAGGGTATTTCCACAGGATGGACAGAACGCAACGGGACCAAGACGTACCGGCCTTTCCAGTCGGTCTCCCGCGAGGCCATGGCCGCGTTCATGTACCGGCTTTCCGGCTCGCCCAAATTCACCGTGCCGAAGAAATCCCCGTTCACCGACGTCCCCACCTCCCACCCGTATTACAAGGAAATATCCTGGCTTGCGGCCAAGGGCATTTCCACGGGCTGGATCCAGAAGAACGGAACCAAAGTGTTCCGTCCGTCTGCGGACGTCAACCGGGACGCAATGGCAGCCTTCCTGTACCGGCTGAAGGGCTCCCCGAACTACACGGCTCCGAAGACATCACCGTTCCGGGACGTGTCCAAGTCCAACCAGTTCTACAAGGAGATCTCCTGGCTTGAGGACCGCGGTGTGGCCGGCGGCTGGCCGGCCAGCGCCGGAGCCTCCGATTACCGGCCGGGCTCCACAATCGCCCGTGATGCCATGGCGGCGTTCATGAAGCGGTGGGCTTCCTAGGCCCAGCCGATGCATTCCGGGCGTCGCGGCCTGCTGTGGCCGCGGCGCCCGGATTGCTGTTTAACCGCCTTTAACCGGCGGCAGCCGTCAGCTTGTCGGAAAGGGCCATGAAGTCCTGGTCCACGTTCTGTTCCGCCGGATGGGCGTCGTACCAGCGGAGAATTTCAGCGGCACCGTCCACAAAGGGAATCCGGGCCTGATAATCCGGTACCAGGGACTTGATCTTTGTGTTGTCGAAAATGACCGAATGGGATTTGTCTCCCAGGAGCCCTGGCCCGCGGTCCGGATCATGGACGGCGATGGTCTCCGAGGAAACGTGCACCAGCTCCGGTTCCGGGACCCCGGCAGCGGCGGCCATGATCCGGTATATCTCGTTCCAGGGCAGGAATTCATCCGAGGTGATGGTGTAGGCGTCGCCCACCGCAGCGGGCCGGCCCAGCAGGCCGATGAAGGCCTGCGCAAAGTCTCGGCTGTGGGTCAGCGTCCACAGCGAGGTGCCGTCCCCGTGCACCAGCACCGGCAGCCCCTCCCGCATCCGGTGCAGGTCCGTCCATCCGCCGGTGAGCGGGATCATTGTCTGGTCGTAGGTGTGGGAAGGGCGCACCACGGTTCCGGGGAACCCCTCGTCCCGGTACGCGGCGGTGAGCAGTTCTTCGCAGGCAATTTTGTCCCGTGAATACTGCCAGTACGGATTGCGCAGGGGAGTGGATTCCAGGATGGGGAGTCTGGCGGGAGGCTTTTGGTAGGCGGAGGCTGAGCTGATGAACACGTACTGCCCCGTCCGGCCGCGGAACAGATCCATGCTCGCCTTGAGCTGATCCGGGACAAAGGAAATGAAGTCCGCAACGGCGTCGAACTCGCGGCCCTTCAGGACCTCCGAAGCAGCTGCGGCATCGCGGATGTCCGCGTGCAGGACCTCGGTCCCGGCAGGCGCCGGCCGCTTGGCAGAGGCGCCCCGGTTCAGCAGTGTGACCCGGTGGCCCAGCCCTGCTGCGTGCTCGGCAACGGCGGAGCTGATGACTCCGGTTCCCCCGATGAGAAGAATGTCCATGTGCTCTCCCTGAGTGGATGTATCGGCTGCAGCTGGTGCCGGCCGCACGGAGTTTGTTCCGCCGGGCCTATTCTGCAGGACGCGCGCGGTTCTGTCCCGTGCTGTTCCCGCGGGTTATGAAGTTTTCTGGGCTCCGCCTGAGGTGCGCTCGCCGAGGCCGCTTTTCCGGCCACCGCTGGTGCGCCGGGTGACGGCCGAAGCCCACACCCAGGTGGCCCGCCGAACGCCGGCGTCAGTCCACAGCACCTGCACCGCCCTGGCGTTCCAGGTGCAGGCCTCGCCCCTGACCCGTTCAGCCGAGCTGGGAAACCGGATCCAGGCCCACACCGGGATGCCCGGCAGCGAGGTGGTGGCCGGGTGATGCTCAAAGTCCAGTTCTTCGGGGGTGAGCTCGAGGGGCTCCGCGCGCCGTGCGTAGCGGGCGGCGATCCGTGCTGCCGCGTCCTGGTCCATGCTTAAAAGTAGAACACATATTCGAATTGCGGTGACCTCTGGAGTTCTCCGCTGCGGCAGGCAGAATGGGACTATGTGTGGACGATACGTGATGGCCAAGGCAACGTCTGACCTGGTGGCGGCCTTTGCCGCGGACCAGGCGGAGGGGGCGGAAACCGTCCCCTCCTGGAACGTGGCTCCCACTGACGATGTGCCCATTGTCACCGAGCGCGCCCGCCGCACGGAGAACGACGACGGCGGCCGGGCTGCGGCGGTGCGCCGCGTGACCACGGCCAAATGGGGGCTGGTGCCGGTGTGGGCCAAGGACCCCAAAATCGGATCGCGCATGATCAATGCCCGCCGGGAAACGGTCCTGGAGAAACCGGCGTTCCGCAAGGCTGCCGTCAAGCGCCGGGCGCTGGTGCCCGCGGACGGGTACTACGAGTGGGAGAAGTCCGGCGGCACCAAGATCCCCACCTACCTGTATTCACCCTCGGAGGATCCGCTGGCCTTTGCCGGGCTGTATGAATTCTGGCCTGATCCGTCCCTTCCCGAAGACCACGAGCACAAGTGGCTGCTGAGCTTCACGATTATCACCACCGAAGCCAGCGACGCCCTGGGCCATATTCATGACCGCACGCCGCTGATTGTTCCGCCGGATTTGTATGCGGACTGGCTGGACCCGAAGCTGACCGAGGCCCACGGCGTCCAGCAGCTGCTGGACGCCATCCCCGAACCGGTGTTGACCCCGCGGGTGGTTTCCAGCGAGGTCAACTCGGTGCGCAACAACGGACCGCAGCTGATCCGCCCGGCGGACACAGCGGCCGGGTGAAAGCCGCCCTTTACCAGGCGTAATCTTCCGGGGCCGTGCGGTGGCCGGGGAAAATGGTGTCGAGCTTGGCCAGCATCTCCGCATCCAGCTCCGTGTCCAGGGCCTTCAGTGCGTCGTCGAGCTGAGCCTGGATCCGGGGGCCCACAATCGGCGCGGTGACGGCCGGCTGGTGCAGCAGCCAGGCCAGGCCCAGGATGCCCGGAGCAATACCGATCTCATCCGCGTAGTCCTCATACTGCACCAGTGCGTCGCGGTGGGTTTCCAGCTCTTCCTTGGCCCGGCCTTCCGTGCTGCGCCCGCCCTGCTCGGTCTTCTTGAGGACCCCGCCCAGCAGCCCGCCCTGAAGCGGCGACCAGGGCAGCAGACCCAGCCCGTACTGCTGTGCCGCCGGAATGACTTCCAGTTCAACGGCGCGGTTGATGAGGTTGTAAATGGACTGTTCGCTGACCAGCCCGTTGAAGTTCCGCCGCTGCGCAGCTTCCTGGGCACGGGCAATGTGCCAGCCGGCAAAGTTGGAGCTGCCGTTGTAGATGATCTTGCCCTGCTGGACCGCCACCTCCATGGCCTGCCAGATCTCCTCCCACGGCGTGTTCCGGTCAATGTGGTGGAACTGGTACAGGTCGATGTGGTCGGTCTGCAGCCGGGTCAGGCTGGCGTCCAGTGCCTGGCGGATGTTCAGCGCGGACAGGAAGGTGTCATTGGGGCGCTCGCTCATGGAGCCGTAGAGCTTGGTGGCGATCACCGTGTCCTCGCGCCGTCCGCCGCCCTTGGCGAACCAGCGGCCCACGATTTCCTCGGTCCAGCCCTTTTTGTCCCAGCCGTAGACATTGGCGGTATCAAAGAAATTGATGCCCGCTTCCCGGGCGGAGTCCATGATCGCATGGGCGTCCGCCTCCTCGGTTTTCGGTCCAAAGTTCATGGTGCCCAGGCACAGGCGGGAAACGCTCAGGCCGGAACGGCCCAGATGGGTGTACTGCATGAAAGTCATTCCTCGTTCTGGATTGGCAACGGTGATGCGCGGCCGGGTTCGGCGGCAGCACCCATTCTGCGCGTCCCGGCCGTCCCCGCCTAGGGGTACCGGACACTTCCTGCGGGAAATAGGGTGGAGGCAACTCGACGAAAGGCAGCCAATGACGCACGAACACATTCCCGGACTTGACCTGAACAACGGAGTCCGCATCCCCCAGCTGGGGTACGGAGTTTTCCAGATTCCGGCGGAGCACACCCAGCAGGCTGTGGAAAGCGCCCTGGAAGCCGGATACCGCCACATCGACACGGCCGCTGCCTACCGCAATGAAGCAGCCGTGGGCGCCGCCGTCGCCGCGTCCGGCCTGGCCCGGGAAGACCTGTTCATCACCACCAAGCTGCGCAACGGCGACCAGGGGCGGGCGCGTGAAGCCTTCGAGGAGAGCCGCTCTGCCCTGGGCCTGGACCAGATTGACCTGTACCTGATCCACTGGCCGGTGCCGTCCCAGGGCCTGTACCTGCAGGCCTGGCGGGAGATGGAGCAGATCTACTCCGAGGGGCTGGTCCGGGCCATCGGCGTCTCCAACTTCCTGCCGGATCATCTGGAAGAACTCCTGGGGGAAGCCGCCGTCCCGCCCGCCGTAAACCAGATTGAACTGCATCCCACCTTCCAGCAGCAGGCGCTCGCGGATACTTCCCGCCGCCACGGCATGGCCGTTGAGGCCTACAGCCCGCTGGGCCAGGGCGAGGACCTGGACAACGCTGCGGTTGCGCAGATCTCCCAGCGGCACGGGGCCACGCCGGCCCAGGTGGTGCTGGCCTGGCATTTGGCTTCGGGCAACATTGTCATCCCCAAGACGGCAACCCCGGAGCGGATGCGGGAGAACCTGGGTGCACTGAGCGTGGAACTCTCGCCCCGGGACATGGAACAGATCAACGAGCTCGACGCCGGCAGGAGACTGGGAGCGGACCCTGCCACGGCGTCCTTCAGCCAGTACTGATCCGAACGGATCCGCTCCAAACGGTTCCGGCACGGAGTGTCCAAGCGCTCCTGTAGCCTGAGATCCAAATCCGAACCGCAAGGAGGGCACATCAGTGGCCGAGTCGTATTACCGCGCCCTGGGCGAGGAAACCTTTGAATCCACCGTCCACACCCAGGGCGCCTGGAATGAGCATGAGCAGCATATGGCGCCGGTATCCGGTCTCCTGGCCCACGCGCTGGAGACCTGCAGCCCCCGCCCGGACATGCGTATTGCACGGATCAGCTATGACATCCTGGGCGTCATTCCCGGCGGTACGTTCGACGTGCGGACCAAGGTCCTGCGGCCCGGCCGCACCATTGAGCTGCTGGAAGCGGAACTGATTGCCGGCGGCCGGACTGCTGTCCGGGCCACCGCCTGGCGGCTGGCGCTGGGATCCACCGCAGGGGTGGCCGCCCTGGAGGACGCGCCAATGCCCGGGCCCGACGGCCTGGCGGAAGTCCACGGGATGACCGAATGGCCGGGGGACTTCATCGGCTCACTGGATTTCCGTGCCGTCCCGGGCCTGCGGCCCGGCAGGGGCCAGGTGTGGGTGCGCACCCCCTACCGCATGCTGGAGGGGGAAACGACGTCGGACCTGGTGCGGATGGTGGGACTTGTGGATACCGCCAACGGCATTGCGGCCCGTGTTCCGCCGGGCGCGGACAGCTACATGTTCCCCAATGTTGACCTGCAGATTCACCTTCACCGCCCGCCCCGGGGCGAGTGGCTGGGCCTGGATACCAGGGTCACCTTCGGAACCGACGGCATTGGGCTGACCTCCTCCGTGCTGCATGACGCAGACGGTCCCTTTGGCCGCAGCGAACAAATCCTGACGGTGCGCCGGCTCGGCGCGCAGGCCTAGGGGACCCGCGTGCCGCAGGACCAGCCCGTGACCTCCCGTCCGGAGCTGCTGACCGTGGTGCGGCAGGAGCATCCGCTGGGCGCTGCAGCGGATCTGGACTTTGCGCTGTCCATGCTTTCGGCCGCCCGGACCGGAGGGCTGGGACCCACGCTCCGCGTGTACCGGCCCCTGCCCACCGTGGCGCTGGGACAGCGCGATGCCCGCCTTCCCGGGTTTGAGTCCGCCGCTTCGGCCTGCCGGGACCAGGGATTTGAGCCGCTGGTCCGCAAGGCCGGAGGGCGCGCTGCCGCCTATCATCAGGGCTGCCTCATCCTCGATCATGTGGAACCCGAGACAGAGGCGGTGGGCGGGTCCCGGCGCAGGTTTTCGGCCTTCGGCGAGCTCTACGCCTGCGCCCTGCGGGACGCCGGCGCGGATGCAGCAGTGGGGGAAATTCCCGGCGAATACTGCCCGGGGGAGTTCACCGTCCACGGCGCCACGGCCGCCGGCCGCAAAATCAAGCTGGTGGGGACCGCGCAGCGGGTGGTGTCCGGTGCCTGGCTGTTCTCCTCGGTACTGGTGGTTCAGGACGCTGCGCCCCTGCGGCGCGTCCTGACGAGCTGTTACTCCGCTCTCGGCCTGGAGTGGAATCCGGCAACGGCCGGCGCCGCGGAGGACACCGGGAACGTTGACCTTGATACGGTCGAAGAGGCCCTGATTAAGGCATACAGCACTTACGCGCCCCTGGCCCATGGGGAATTCGGCGCGTTGGCGGACGCCGTGCGCCCGGGCGGTGCCGCCGTGCCGCACGGGGCGTCGGTCCTGTAACCTGCCCGGTGGTCAGTAAGCTTAGAGAAGGATTTGAACAAACCGTTGTGAAAGGGTAGGACATTGGCCAAGAACACCGTCGAAAACACCGCACTGAGACTGAAGGCTGTCCTGGAGGTGCTGGCCGCTGAAGATCCGGCTGCCGAGCGCCGGATCAGCCGCGGGGAAGTCCTTGCCGCCGCCGTGTCCAAGGTGCCGCTGACCGGCAGCGAGGCCGAGGTCCTTCCCACCGGTGTTGTGCGCGGCGAACGCACCCTGTCCAACGCCAGCAGCAAACTCGTCAAGGCCGGCTGGATTACCAAGGAGGGGCGGGCAGGCTGGAGCATCACCGCCTCCGGCCGCCAGGCGCTGCAGGAATTCCCGGAAACTGCAGACCTGCTGGCTGCAATGAACGGCAAGGCTCCGGCAGCATCAGCTGTGTCGCCGGCTGCCGAGGAAGTGGAAGAAGTCGTTGAAGAGGCACTGCAGGAAGCGGTGAGTGTTCCGGAGGTCCCGCAGGAACGCCACGGCGCACACCAGGAACCGGAATTCTCCGAGCCCTCCTTCCCGCAGCCGGACGCCGTCGTTATTGCCGGAAACCTGGGCAGCGCGTTGGGTGCCGCAGACTGGGACCCGACTGACGCCGGCCTCCAGCTGACCTTCGACCGCAGCGATGAGCTGTGGAAGCTCACGGCTGACCTGCCCGCCGGACACTACGAATACAAAGTGGCGCTGAACGGTTCGTGGGAGGAAAACTACGGCCTGTACGGTCACCG
Organism: Arthrobacter sp. NPDC097144; assembly: GCF_044762205.1. NCBI lineage: Bacteria > Bacillati > Actinomycetota > Actinomycetes > Micrococcales > Micrococcaceae > Arthrobacter > Arthrobacter sp. NPDC097144. The sequence continues at coordinate 217,146 of NZ_JBIWDW010000002.1, forward strand.
GGACGGCGGCAACCTGGACATGGCGCACGACGGCGGTCCGCTGACGTTCCTGTACGACCACGCTACCCACACCGTAGTCACCAAGCCGGACGCCAGCGCCTAACCTTCCGGGGACAGACCGTGGCGGGTCAGGAAACCCAGCACCGTGTCCGCGACAATCCGCCAGTTGTGGTCAATCACCAGGGAGTGTCCGGTCCCGTCGATCTCCGCGTATTCGGTGGTCGACGCCGAGGAGCGGTACCGGCGGGCGGCTGCCCGGACCACCGAGGCCGGGACCACGCGGTCCCGGCCTGCTGCCAGCAACAGCAGCGGCCCCCGGTTTACTGACGTATCCACGCGCACCGGGGTGCGCCGAACCAGGTTCGCCGCCGCGGCCTGAAACAGCGGCCGCCCCGGGGCGGGCATCACGCAGGTGGCATGCAGGTCATTGGACTCGCGTTCGGTGACCTCGTTGGCGAAAGTCCGGCGGAAATGCTGCGGTGTCTGGCGGGTGATGCGGCGGATATTCAGCGGGTTGCGCAGCACCGGCAGGGTGGACCTGAGCTGCGCCGGAGGCAGCCGCAGCACACCCCGGAACTGTGTGGGTGCAATGGCCACCGCACCGGCGGCCGCTCCGCGTGCCAGGAGCTGCTGGGCCAGCAGGCCGCCGAAGGAATGGCCCACCAGCACCGGAGGCTGAGGCAGGCTGCTGATGAATTCTTCATAGTGCTCCAGGGCTTCCCGCACTCCGGTGCCGGCCATGGATCCCGGAAAGGCGTTGGCCGCCGGCAGGGTGTCCGGTTCCCCGGGCCAGCCGGGCGCAAAGGCCGCGTAACCCCGTTCCTCAAAAAGCTCCACCCAGGGGTCCCAGCTGGTGGAGTGCATCCACAGTCCGTGAATGAATACCGCGGGAGTGCGGTCCTCGGACTGGGTCTGGTCCGGGTCCAGCGTGGCCAGGGGAGTCAGCAGGCTTCCGACAGGGGTCATGGTTATGCTCCTCGCATCGGCGGTGATCCGGGCTGCAGGCTGGACGTTGCCGGCCAGTCTGCCATTCCCGGCCTGCCCGGCGGTAGGTGTCAGCCTTCGATTCGCCGGACCGGATCCATGAGGAAGCCCACGGGCTCACGGACCCACCACACGCCGTCGGCCCGGCGTTCTGCAGGTGTGGAAAACCGATAGCGGTACACCTTCGCACGCATCCAGCGGGGAGGTGTGCCGGCGAAGGGACCGGTGCGCAGCAGGGCCAGGGTGCGGGGGTCGCCGTCGAGCAGTTTCTGCAGCAGCACCGGAAACCACGAACCGCCCGAGGCACCCAGGGCCAGGAACCACATCAGCCAGTCCAGGCGCAGATGGTACGGGGCGAACTGGCGCGGCATCCGGGACGGGTTTCCGGGTTTTCCCTTGAACTCGTACTCCAGCCAGCGGGCATCCGGGCCGGGCTCATCGTTGGTTCCCTCGATGACCACCTCGTTCCGGGTCCGCGTGATGGAGCCGAACGCGCCGTAGGCATTGGACAGGTGCCAGCGGTTGAAGCTCGCGTTCATCAGCTGGTTCCGGCTGAACAGGTTCCGCAGCGGCTCCCACGCCCAGTAGATCATCAGCGCCGTCACTGCCAGCACGACGGCGGCAAACCAGGCCGGGGTTGCCTCCGGGTCCGGTGTGCTGAAGGCAGCTCCGGGCAGCAGCGCATGAAGGTTCGAATCGGCGACTGCGCTGAAGGCCAGCAGGACGGTCAGCACATTCAGCCAGGCGAAGTTGCCGGACAGGATGAGCCACAGCTGGGTGACGATGACGATCAGCGCCGCAATGCCGGCGACGGGCTGCGGAAAAAACAGGAAAAAGGGCACCACCAGCTGCGCAAAGTGGTTGCCGAGGACTTCGGCCTTGTGCAGCGGCTTGGGCAGATGGTGGAAATACCAGCTGGCCGGGTTGGGCATGGGCTGGGTCTCATGGTGGTAATACAGTGCTGTCAGGTCCCGCCACACCCGGTCCCCGCGCATCTTGATCAGCCCGGCGCCGAATTCCAGCCGGAACACCAGCCAGCGGAAGAGGAACAATACCGTCACCGGGGGAGCCACCTCGTTGGACCCCAGGAACGCAGCCAGGAAACCGGCCTCGAGCAGCAGTGACTCCCAGCCGAAGCCGTAGAAGGTTTGGCCGATGTTCACGATGGACAGATACAGCCCAAACAGCAGCAGGAAAGCGGCCATGGGCAGCCACGCCGGGCCATGCTGCGGCAGTCCGGCCACCAGCAGCGCGGCCACGGCGGCTCCGGTCCAGGCCACGGCGAGCAGGAGCCGGTCCGAGTAGTGCCAGCGGAACAGGGTGGGAATGCCGCGCCCCGCGGTCCGGGCCAGATACCGCGGCGCCGGCAGCAGCCCGTTTTCCCCCAGCAGCGCCGGGAACTGGTTGACGGCGGAGATGAAGGCGATCAGGTACACGGCGGCGATTCCGCGCTGCAGCACCTGCCGCGCAAACTCATATCCCTCGGCGCTGAAGAGCTCCATGCCTACCAACGGTAATGCCAGGGACAGCGGTTTGGCCGGAGTGCTTCAGAACCGGAACATCTGCTTACTGAATGGCGGCGCGCAGTTCCTTCGCAGCCTGGGCGGGGTCCTCGGCGCTGTAGATGCCGCCGCCGACGACGGCGACCTGTGCACCCGAGGCCTGCACATCGGCGAGGGTATCCAGCTTCACGCCGCCGGCGACGGAGAACGCCACGCCGGCTGCCTTGCCTGCGGTCAGCAGGGTGTTGAGGTCGTAACCGTCCTGGGCCTGCTCGTCGAGTCCGGCGTGGAACTCCACGAATTCGGCGCCAAGGTCGGTGACCTCCTTGGCGCGGGCTGCCTTGTCCCCGACGCCGATGAGGTCCACGACAACGCCCTTTCCGTGGGCCTTGCCGGCCTTGATGGCTCCGGCGATGGTGGAATCGTCCGCGACGCCGAGCACGGTCACGAGGTCGGCTCCCGCCTTGAACGCGGTGTCGGCTTCGAGCTCGCCGGCGTCCATGGTCTTGAGGTCGGCAAAGACGATCTTGTCCGGGTGGGCTTCCTTGATGGCTGTGACGGCGGAGAGCCCGGCGTTCTTGACCAGCGGGGTGCCCAGTTCAATGATGTCGACGTACTCGGCGACCTGTCCGGAGAGCTCAAGGGCATCTTCGACGGTCAGTACGTCCATGGCGAGTTGCAGTTTCATGGTGTTTCCTTTGATAGCTGGGAAGGGAAGCTTTTGGGTGGCACGCGCTATTCGAGGTTCGCGTGCCGGGGCCAGAGGTCCTCGGCGGGAGTGCCGTCGGACTTCCAGAGGGCGGCGAAGACGGCGTCCAGCACCAGGAGCAGGGCCTGCTCGAAGAGGCTGCCGGAGTACTGCCGGGAGGCAGTGCCGCTGTGGTCGGTCTTTTGTGCGGCGGGGATAACCACCACGCGGTGCGCGGTTTCCGCCAGCGTGGAACCGCCGTCGGTGGTCAGCGCAACCACCCGGGCGCCCGCCGAGACGGCGCTCTGTGCGGCCGCAACAGCGCCGGCCGTGGTCCCGGACCCGGAGGCGACAACCAGCAGGTCGCCGGATCCGATGGCCGGCGTCGTCGTTTCGCCCACCACATACACGGTCAGCCCGAGGTGCATCAGGCGCATGGCGTGCATCCGCAGTGCGAGTCCGCTGCGGCCGCCGCCGGCAACGAAGACGCGTTCGGCCTGCCGGATTTCGGCGGCCAGGGCTGCCAGCTGGTCCTCCCGGAGGCCGTCCGCCGCAGCGGAAAGTTCGTCCAGGATGAGCCGCAGGCTGTCCCGGACGGCAGGCTCCGCTGAGATCTCAGCGGCCGTTCGGGTGGTGTTTTCCGAAGGCATCAGTTGCTGCCGCCGTGGGCTTCGAGGGCCACCGGCTGCCACTGCTCCCAGGATGCCAGCCGGGACTCGTAGTCCGCTTTGGCGATGGCGAGCGGGGCTTCGCCGAAGAATGCCCGCAGCGGCGGGTTCTCGGAGTCGACGATTTGCAGGATCGGTCCGCGGGTGGCGTGCGGGTCCCCGGGCGTCCCCTTGCGGCTGGGGCGGTTCGCCGCCTGCTCCCGGACGCCGTCGTACGCGGGGATGGCCGTGGCGTGCTTGGCGGAGCTGCCGCTCCAGTCGGTGGAGAACCCGCCGGGTTCGATCAGGGTGACGTGAATGCCGAAGCCGGCAACCTCCTGCGCCAGCGACTGGCTGAGTCCTTCAAGCGCCCACTTGGAGGCGTGATAGATGCCCACGGACGGGAAAGCGGAGATGCCGCCGATGGAGGAAACCTGGATGATGTGGCCGCTGCCCTGCTCGCGCAGGAACGGCAGGGCCGCCTGGGTGACCCACAGGGCACCGAACAGGTTCGTCTCGATCTGGCCGCGCGCCTCGGCCTCCGAAAGCTCCTCGACCATGCCGAACTGGCCGTAACCGGCGTTGTTGATAACGACGTCGAGGCGTCCGAAGTGCTCCTGCGCCTGCTGGACGGCGGCGAAGACTGCGTCGCGGTCCGTGACATCGAGCGACAGCGGCAGCACCCGGTCGCCGTAGGTATCCACCAATGCCCTCAGGCTGTCGGTGCTCCGGGCGGTGGCGGCAACGGAGTCCCCGCGTTCCAGGGCGGCTTCCGCCCATTCGCGGCCGAAACCGCGCGATGTTCCGGTAATGAACCAGACCTTGCTCATGCTGTGCTCCCTGCTAAGTGTTGGATCGAATCCGTGACGGATCGAATTGGTGGTGTCCGTGTCTGCCGGTTGGGTCAGTCCGCGCTGATCTGGCGGCGGAACGTGTCGCGGCTGCGATGCAGATCCCACAGCACGCCGGCGAGGACATCGGGATCCTTTTCCGGATCGCCCTCGATGATGCGGCCGCCGATGATCAGCTGCGACACGTGGATGCCTTCCTCGGCGAGGACCTCGTTAAGCAGCTGGGCATAGGCGGCCTGGCCGGCGAACGCCACTGAGGTTCCGGTGACGTTGCGCCCGGGCTTGACGGCTGAGCCTCCGTTGACGAAGAGGATGGTGCCGCGGTTTTCGCCGAGGAAGCGCATGCCGGGAAGCACCTGGTGGACGGCGGCAACCGGGCCGTAAATGGAGAATTCGACAGGTCCCACGAGGTCTGCCGGGGTGGTCTCGAGGACGGGCCGCATGAAGTCCTTCTGCGGCAGCGGGCTGTACTGCAGGACCTCGACCGGACCGAGGCTCTCGGCGGCGGCCTCCAGGGCTGCGGCGATCGATTCCGGCTTGCGAACGTCGGCAGCAAAGCCGCGTGCCTTGATGCCGGCCTTGCCAAGGTCCTCGGCAAGTGCGTCCAGCTTGGCCTGGTTCCGGGAGATCAGGGCCACGGAGAATCCTTCAGCACCGAATCGTCGTGCGACGGCGGCCCCGAGGCCCCGCCCTGCTCCAATGATCGCGATTGTTGTCATGGTGGAGGGAACTGGTGTGACCGCCAAATAATTCCGGATCGAAAATCTGGCACACGGGTCTCTGTGTGGTGCGGCTCGGTGCGGCAGCGCTGCCGCGGGTGGTTAGCGCGCGTCGTCGAACCGCGCCTGATGCGCTGAGACCTCATCCCGGTGAGTCTCGGACCAGAGCTTGAGCTGCCGGACCGTTTGATGCAGGGATAATCCGAGGGCGGTGAGCTCGTAGGTGACCGTGACGGGAACAGTTGCGGTTGCCGTCCGGGAGATCAGCCCGTCCCGTTCGAGGGTTCTCAGCGTCTGCGACAGCATTTTGGGACTCACACCAGCGAGGACACGCGCCAGCTCGGAGTAACGCATGGGCCGCGGCTCTCCGTCACAGTCCGGGCCGCTGCCCAGCGCAGAAAGCACGAGGGTCACCCATTTGCCGGAAACCTGAGCCAGTAACTGCTGGCTGGGGCACGCGGCGAGGAACGCGTTGTACCGCGTTTTCGCTTCCGCTTTCTTCTGTGCCGCCGTCATCGTCGCCATAGGACCTCACTTTGGATATCAACGCACTTTAAAGTAACTACTTCCCGATGGGTAGCAGCTCCTTCAGGATGGTGGAGATCACGCAGTTCCACAAGCACTGAAAGGCTCCATCATGAACAGCACCATTCCAGCCCTGCCGGGCGGCATCTGGGCCCTCGGCGACACCACTGTGTCCCGCTTCGGATACGGCGCCATGCAGCTCTCCGGTCCGGGGGCTTTCGGGCCGCCGAAGAATCGCGAGGAGGCACTCGCCGTCGTCCGCTCCGCAGTGGACAGCGGCATCACCCACATAGACACCGCGGAAGCCTACGGCCCCCGTGTTGTCAACGAACTGATCCGCGAGGCACTGCACCCGTACGCCAAGGATCTGTTCATCGCGACGAAGGTTGGGGGACGGCGCGACGGCGACGGCGGCTGGCCGCCCGCCCGGAGGCCCGATGAACTGCGGGCACAGATCGATGACAACCTTGAAACCCTTGGGGTCGACGTCCTTGACCTCGTGCACCTTCGTCTCGGCGACGCCAACGGGCCGGCACCGGAAGAGATAGGTGCAGCGTTTGAGACCCTCGTTGACCTGCAGCAGCAGGGCATCATCAGGCACCTCGGCGTCAGCAACGCCACCGCCGAACAGGTTGAGCAGGCCCAGTCAATCGCACCGATCGTGTCAGTGCAGAACATGTACAACCTCGCCAACCGGTGGGACGACTTGCTCATAGACCGCCTTGCCGCAGAAGGGATCGCCTACATTCCCTTCTTTCCGCTGGGCGGCTTCACTCCGCTGCAGTCAGACGCTCTTTCCGCCGTCGCTGAGCGTCGCAGCGCGAGTCCAATGTCGGTTGCCCTGGCCTGGCTGCTGCAGCGTTCCCCGAACATCCTGCTGATTCCGGGCACGTCCTCCGTGTTGCATCTGCGCGAAAACATCGCCGGAGCTGCCCTCACCCTTTCCGATGCCGACCTCAGGGAACTTGACCTGATCACCGTCTAGCTTGGCGCAGGGGGCGTTCGTTGGACAATGCGGTAGACCGTGCTGCGGGCGACCTTGAAGAGCTCGGCGATCTCTGTGGTGGTGTGTTCTCCGGCTTTATACAGGGACACCACATGTGCTTCCTGCGCTTTGGAGAGTTTGGGCTGCTTGCCCCGAAGCCGGCCCTTGGCCTTGGCGAGCTGCATGCCTTCCCGGGTGCGGGCCCGTATGAGGTCGGATTCAAACTCGGCAACCATGGCGAGGACATTGAACAGCAGCCGTCCAACCGGGTCCGACGGATCGTGGATGGATCCGCCGATACTCAGCTTCACGTTTTTCTTCGTGAGTTCTTCGAGGATGTCGCGGGCGTCGGGCAGGGAGCGGGCGAGGCGGTCGAGTTTGGTGATAACGAAGGTGTCCCCGTCACGGACCGCTGCCATGGCCTGACGCAGGCCCGGCCGGTCACGGTTGGTGCCGGTCAGCCCGTGGTCGGTATAGATCAGGTCCTCGGGGACACCGAGAGCCGCGAGTTGGTTCTGCTGAACCGTGAGGTCCTGCTCGTTGGTGGAAACGCGGGCGTAACCGACGATGTGGGCACTCATGGTTCTGAATGTAGCGGTTGGGCGACCTTCACCGGGAATATGCCCGGGCGGGGTATACGCGAACCACCAGGTCAAGCATGGGCGTATTCTTCGTGGCCGTGGGGATAGGTTTATCGATTTCATAGCCCGGCGCTGTTCTCGCCAGCCGAGCATGAGTGGTGACGCCCCATGGCCGGTAAAGGACCGGCTTGCGGACGCCATACAAGTCTTGAATTGGATGGCACTACATTTGGCACATGACTGACACCACGATGACGTTGCGCCCATTGGAACGTGCTGATGCGGCGAGGTAGTGAGCCAAGATGCAACGGTGGGCGTGGTCCGTTGGCGTCGTGGCCTCCCAACATTCCAGGAGGTGCCGGCGTCCGCGGACCCTTTCCCCGCTGAGGGCTGCTCCTATAGCCGTTGTAATCGTCATCCAGTCGTTCATCCCTCATCCTTAACCGTTGGTTCTCATAGCTCACCCGAGGCTATAGTGCGCCTTCATCGCGGGTATTGGACGAATCGGACATTGGAGGCGACCGCGAAGGCTTTACTTACCGGATCACCGACGAGTTGACGGACCTCGCGGCAGAGATGGGCCTGGTCGAAGTAACCAGTGCTCACAGCGAGCCCAGCTAACCCCGCATTCCCGTCACGTCGGACGCGTGCAGCTACCTGATGTAGTCGATTGATGCGCAGCAGAGTGGATGGAGCAAGGCCGAAGGAAGTGAGGCAGCGTCGATGGAACTGGCGAACCGACAGTTCTGACCGATTAGCCAGGTCGGCCACTGTGAACTCACCGGGTACGAATCAAGACCGCCGTGTTTTCCGCGAAGGGATCAAGTGTCTTCTGGAAAACCCGGTGATTGAGCGCACGCTTCAGTTTGTTCAGTGGCACTTCATCTAAAGGACCTGAAAGGGCATCGAGGGCGGGGTCTGGTGGCCAGAGTTCGTCAACCGGAATCCGGGCATCCCGGTAGGCGTGCAGCGATTCGCCCAGAACGGCGTGGCCCCACTGCAGCGCGATGCGTATCCCGACGACCTCCACCCCACCACGTTCAGGTCGCCAGGGGCGCGTTTGAGGCCCCAGCCACCAAAGACGTCCGTCAACGAAGACAAGGCCGGTCAACCCATCCGGAGGTACCGCTTGATTCGCGAGGGAGCCTGTATTCAGCCCGTAACTCACCGCAGCTGCCCTTGATGCCCCGGACTCCTGCTGATTCATCTGCAGTAGTGGGGAGAGACCCACCGTTTCGTTGCCTACTGCCCGAGTCCCGTTCACGTATGTCACGATAACGGCTCAAGTCCCATGATTAGTTGGTCCCCACATCGTGACCGATCACCCCGTCTTGTAACCAGATCCCTCTGCGTAACAACCAAAGCGTTGACTTGGACGCCAGCCTCGTCGCTCCCCAATGGCTGTCCCTCACGCGACCAGAGCATCCGAGCAAGGACCTCCAAGCCGCTTTGATGCGAGCAATTTCTTAGCAAATGGATCGAATAACTCTCTTGGTGATGGTTAGTGAGTTAGCGTCAAAATTTGTTCAGGGGATAACACTCGGTCGGCATACAGCAACATCATTGCCCCTGGGTCAGGGTCATAGTTGTCCGGCCCCTCCCATTGTTTGTGAAGCCCCAATCGTTCGATCGCACGTTGGGAGCGCGTGTTGCGCTTCGCGACAACAGCCGTTACGGGAAAGTCTGGACGTGTCACCTGTGCATATTCGATGCCAGCTGTGGCGACTTCCTGAGCGTAGCCGCGCCCCCAGCTCTGGGGTCGCAGACTAAAGGATAGATTCCACGCGCTGGCTGTCAGCAGCTGACAGCCACCCATGCCGACCAGCTCGCCCGATGAGACGCCTTCCAAGGTTTCCAGTACCCACAATCCGTGCCCATGCTGTTGCCACTCAGCGATCCGGCGTTGGAGGACTGCTTGTGTATGTGTGATCGAGTTGTGAGCGAGCATTGGGTCACATTCAATGAGACGAGTGTCTGAGTACATCCGAAACAGCTCGTCCGCATCGCTAGGAACAGGTCGACGCAAGGCCAACCGACCACTTGAAGTTCGCAAGACCTGTTCGATGTTGGCTCTCCCTTTAGGCGTCTCTTCTTAAATCTGTACGGTGTCCCAGTATGGATCCCTGAATGCTCACAGTGTTGATCGTCCAGGACCCTGAGGATCACGTCCTCGCTCTTTCCAGTAGTCGTCCCGTTGGCCTCGAACAATCGAGACAAGGCAAACCACGAGGGTGACAGCTGCTACGACCTGGACTGCGACACCAATCCACCACCACGAACCAGCGCCATCATCTAGTGCCCTCGTCACGACGGCAGCCACTACGGTTGGTGTGCGAGATGCTCTTCGAGTTGTGTTCGGAGCGCCAAGCGAGCACGGTGGTATCGACTGCGAACAGTCCCTTCTTTCATCCCAATTATCCGGCTCACCTCGACCAACGAGAATCCGTCCCAATGAACCAGGCCAATAATGTCCTGGTCGATCGGGTCCAGCCCCGCAAGGGCGCGGTGAAGGGAGTCGTGTTCGACGGCTTCGGCGAAACCGGAACGCGGGGTTGTTGACAAGATGTTTCGTAGACGGTCGGAGACGGCTCGCTGTCGAATCGCCCGCCGTCGATGATGCATCAGCACATTACGGCCAATGCCGAACATCCACGGTCTAACTTCTGCGTCATCAGTGGGCAGGGATGACGCCCTCCGCCAAAGGATCAATAGTGTCTCTGCCAGCAGGTCGGCTGCGTCGTGGGACTGATCTACACGCCTCGCGAAGTATGCAAGTAATGCGGGCGCATGCTCTCTTGTGGCGTTCTCGACACGCGCCGCACGGTCCTCGGTACCCATGATCACTCGGCTTCGGGAGCGCAGGTCATGCCCCAGGCGTCGACGGCACGTTCGGTTGTCGGCTCACCTATGCCGAGCCAGTAAATCCCCGGGAAGGTGTTGCTAGTGAAGCGCTGCAGCACAGGAGCAAGACTACCCACGACGCGTATTTCTCCTTCTGGATCGTCAGGTGGAGTGTCAGCTGCGTCGTAGAGCTGCTGACCCAACCCGGACCAGTCGTGAGCCTGGATAGCGGAATCGAGCTGTGTAACGTCTTCTCGGCCGGGGTTGCGTAGCTCAATCCATACCCGGCATGTTTCTGCGTGGCCCGTCTCGGTCATCCAAGTCACCGGGATTGGCTCGATATTGCGCACGTTCTCAGGAGGCATGCTCACGCCGCCCCAGTGAAACATCGCAACGGTCGCCGTGCCCGCTCCCGCTGTCAGCGCTACGGCGGCACTTGCGATCACCGGAACCGCCCAACGGGAGCGCAGAGATCTCCCCTTCCTGAGCCGGTGCCTCGCGGTCGCTTCCGCGATGTGTCGCGCTTCGAGTTCTGCCACTTGCGGCAGGGGCTTCGCCATCGATGAGAGCTGGTAATCGAGATCTGTGGGATCCATCACGCCTCCTAAGTGTTTACCTACTCATTCCCAGCGCGAACCGAACCGTTGCACAATCACCTGAGAACTTTTAGAAACATATCGAGAGGACGCCCGTGTACGATCCCTGAATGGGCACAAGACTGGTGCGCGTCAAGGGCCGTCCGTGAGCTTTCAGCTAGACCTGTTCGGCGTGATAATCGAAGGCTAGCGGTAGCAGGTCGCTGGCAAGAACGCTCACGAGCCCCTCAGGCGACGGCACGATCACACGCACCTCAGGGTAGTGATCGGCGAGGATTTGCCGATCCCGCCCACAAGGGCTCTTCACGCCACGGCCATGGTTCCCCACTGCAACAATGTGTGTCAGTTCTGTAGCTCCCGCGGCGCGGGCAGCTCCGAGCGCGACCAGCTCTGCGCAAGGCCCACCGGTGAAGTGATAGAGGTTCACGCCCGTGAATATCCGCCCGTCCGCGGCTCTCACGGCAGCACCCATGGTGTGTATGCCGTCTTCGCCAGGACCGGCGTCGGTGGCCGCATCGATAGTTTCCCTCGCGTGGTCGACTAGTACCAGCTCGATCTCTGAAATGATCAGCGCGGATGGAGGCAGCGGATTTGTCATATCGCGATCGTAGAGACTTCACCGGGTTCGACCAAGTCAGTATCCGTTAGCTGATCCTCCCTTGGGACACGTGGCCGCCCGAATGATTGGATAGCTATCGGTATCGGGCTTCACCCACAGCGCAGGTCGCCGAAAACACCGAGCGCGAATTCCCTTCGGGAGCTAGCCCAGGTCGGCAGCGTGTTCACCAACCGACCAGTTCTTCGGGAAAAGCCAACATCCAGTAATGCGGGAGAGCTGCCCTCAGAGTGATCCATTGGACCTCTTTCACGTCAGTTGGTTGAGGGGCGGCTACCAGTACGTCCGCGCCGTGGACCGCTAACCGCTCAAGACAGACCCCACAGGGGCTCAGCACGCGAAAAGTGCCTTCGGGGTCTCTATGTAGGCACACCGAGGCGACTACCGGCTGGCCCAGCCGGAAGGCATCGCAGTACGGGCCGACCTCGTGGCAGAGATTCACGGTGGGATTGGTCGCATCTGGAGAGGTTCCGGTGAGCACAGTCCCGTCGGCCAATAGCATTGCGGCAGCGCCGCGATGTGACGGCTCAGGGAACCTGACCTCGATTAGTTTCCTGCAGGCAGCGACTGCAGCGGAGAGCGCGGGTTCGGACGGCCTGACCTCGGGCACATTGTTTTCCATTCGCTAATACTCACAAGGAGACATACAGAAACCAAGCCACACACGTGCGGCGTTGAGGCTCACTGAGCGGGGCATTCGGAGGGACGCCTACGACAGAGTCCCGTAGCCGATCCCTCAGCGTGCGCAGTTGACCGATGCGATTGGTTGACCGCAACGTCCCCTCAGATCGGGACGAAGGTGGCGATATGGACAGATTCTCCGGCGTTGTGATTCCTTCCGAGCAGCCGGATAAGGTCACTCTTGCGCGGACTGGTGAAAGGACCCAGGGGCTCCTCCTGCATCTCAACGAAGAGCTCAAATCGACGTCCACGAGCGTGTTCTTCTATCCACTGGTACACCTCCGTCAGATCATCGACTTCACTCAGGATGTAGGCATCGAGCATCCAGCCGCGAGGCGGTGATGCTTGTTCCCAGAAGTTGACGCGATAGAACGGTGAATCGACGGTGTATCGGTTTTCGGCATGGACAGTCTCAGATATGCGCATGCTCTACACGGTAGACATCTAGGTGGTGGCACGTGACCGATGGCCGGAGAACGTGATTCAGTCGCAACAGAGAAAATCCCTAAGCGGATCCCGTTGGAGGACGCCTAGAGGCCCCTTCGGTCATGCTCTTCGGCCACCAGCCGCTGACCACCATCGATGCAGACCCGGTTATGTCCGCGATGGCACGTCGGGCACTCTGCAGTTGCTGACGGTTTTGAGTTTCTAGCTAATGTCGCCTGTAGCAGACAGGCTCCGAGCTGTTGGCTGAGGGAGCGAAACGAACCTATGTCTGTCCTGGCTAAGCAAAGCCGCCAGATTTAGCATCCGGCCTGGCTATGGAAGGCACGGGCGTCGGAGAAGAACTCATTGGCACCTGATGATCCGCAATTGCTGGAAATTAAGTAGCTGTAGCCGACGGCCGCTACAGCGAGACCGACGAGGGTAATGGCGAGCAGGATCCAACGGGCATGCCTACGGTTGATGTGATCGGTCATTGGTCTCCTTGGTCGGTGGATTCTGTCCGTTCGGAGTGCTACACCGTAGCAGCACCGTGCATAGTGGCCCGCAATATTATTCGCGCATCCACCTGTGTCAGGAGGATGCGCATCGTTTTTATGTCCGTAAGCCGATCGGTTACAAGACACTCGCACCAATCCCAGAGTCTCTATCTCTGGTGCAAAAGCGACATGCTACGGCCCCTCACCGTATGGACGTGACTGGATGGAAAGGCACCAACTTCTGAGTAGGGTGGGGTGATGACAACAGGACTCTCGCGTGTTTTGGCGGCCGCCACAGCCGTTGTACTGGGGGCACTCCTGCTGATCTCGATACTGGACCAAGCGACTGAGGCAGACCTGGGGCTGTGGATCAGGTCGCTCGCAGCAGCCCTCGGGGTATTTATCCTGATTCGCGTACTATCCGGTATCCGTTCTTGGCGTTCGAGGATTGCCGCTCCAATTATCGGTTCAGTGTCCGTTCAATCAAGAATCTTCGGCTTCGCTCCGGGAGGCTCAATGGTTGAGTCTTCCAGCGGACCAACCGCCACAACATCTCATGTGGAACCTGATGCAGATCTTCGACGGAGTCGAGGTGCGGATCCCGAATAACGAGCCGACGCTCTGGCTGAAGACTTGTTGGGTTTGCGAGCCACGCGGCCAAAACACTCCGAATGCGCCATCTGCTGGCGTCGAAATGAGGAAAGGTGGCGTGCACTAGGGCACCGGCTAACGGGCAGCTTCCCTAGCCCGCTGCGATGGATGGAGCATTGATGCAACGGACGTGGCTAGCACTGGGCCTTAGGGTGTAGTGATGACGGTCCGAATAGACGAAGCCCAAACCATCTCCTCTATTCTCGACGGACTGGATGATGCGGGCGTGCGGACGCTTATCAATGATGCTGATGAAGTGGGCATCGGCATTGGGGGAACAACTAAAACAGTGCGCATCGGTGAAACCACTGTCTTCGTGAAACAGCTCCCACTGACAAGCATCGAAGAAACGGATCCAACCGCCACTACGAGCCGGCTCCAACTTCCCTTCGTTTCCCACTACGGGGTAGGAAGCCCTACCCATGCGGTCGGACGGGAATTGGCAGCACACCAGGTGACGTCCGAATGGGTTCAAACGGGAGTGGTGGATTTCTTTCCGCTTCTGCTCGGTTGGCGCGTCGTTAATCTGAAGTGCGAGGCAGACCTTAGCGAGTTCGACGGCGATGCTTCTCCCCGTCAGTGGGGCCCATATTGGACTCAGGTCCAAAGCAAGCTCGATGCTATGAGGGACGCGTCCAGAAGCATGGTGTTCTTCCTTGAGTACGTGCCCGAGACTCTTGGCGCCTGGGTGCGCCGTAGCCTGGTGGAGGGTACCGGGGCAACCGTCTTTCCTGAAGTTATCGACCAGCTCCTGAAAGCCACGGCATGGATGAACAGCCAGGGTTTCCAGCACTTTGACGTGCACCCGGGAAATATCCTCATCAAGGACGGCAGGCTGCTCTTCACGGACTTCGGCTTGGCGCTTCACCGCGACTTCGAACTCACTGCAGAGGAAGAAGCATCTATGCCTACCCATGAAGGCTTCGACCGTGATTCTGCCCTGATGCACCTGTTTCACTGGACGTTATTTGAACTCGGCTACACCTCCGGCCCAGAGCGCCTGGACCTACTCGGTGCTGCCGCAGCTGACGCAACCACCCCCGTGCTGGACCCGGTTCGAGCCGCCCTCGGGGACGGTACTGACCTAATGGCGGAATATGCGAGTGTCGCTGTCGATATGACCGAGATGTTCCGAGCCCTCTCGCAAGATGCTCTGGCAGTGCGATACCGACGCCCGTATGCCTCAAGGCCAAGATAGATGACCCGGTGAGTGACCGGCTTACGGAGGACGTGTTCGACTGCGAGCTACGCCATGCGTGATGATGATTCCATGGGGAAAAAATCACGTCGACCATCCCGTCGGAATCGTCACGCGCTTGAATCCAACAGTTTCGGACTGACAGTCACCGTTGGGGCCAGCCCGCGCGTGAAGAGTAGTGGTCAGCCAGCATTAGATAACGAGTTGCGACTACTGCGTAGTTCACTCCTATACGCGGATCACGTGAATCTGATCGCACCCAGCGCGGCTTGGATGCGTACTTTCTCTCCATTGCTCGACACGGACCCGGAAGATCCATTGCGAACGATCGCGGATCTACCGGCTGTGACATTGGAACGCTTGGGAGTCGAGGCAGTGACGCCCCAACAGTTCAGCGCCGCGATGCGCGCGCTAGGCGCTAGACCCAATGATGACCCGTTGCGCCAACAGGCCGAGGCTCTGTGGCGCCCAGCGATCATGAGTTTTAGGCAACAAGCAGTAGAGGTATTCGACAGTCATGAGGCGCTGGAACTGGACATGGCGTTAGACGCAGGTTTTGTCACTCTCATTAGCGACGGAAGTCGTCTGGAGGACAGCACTGCTGAACAAGTCAAATGGTTCCGCGACCGCCTCACGCAAGCACTGGCTGATTCCAGCTCATCAGTTCTTCTAGATGAGGTCACCACTGAATTCTTGCGTGAGGCAGGAGGCTATGCCGATGGGTTGCCTGCGGTCGTTGACGACCGATCTCGTCGGACGGCCGTCGGCGCAGGTTTGGTTGAGCGGCTACCCACCTTTCCAGACGCCCCTATGAGTCACATCCTGGAAGCCCGCGAAGAACTGGGCGAGGACAGAGCCGCGTATAGAGAGGCGGTGAAGGAGCTAGCCAGTAAGCTTCAGTCTTCGGCTCTGGAAGAAACTCTTTCAAGCGAGATTGACGAATTGTGGCACGATGCAGTTCGCCCAAAACTGGAAGACCTGCGCAAAAGTGCTGCGGCGACGCGTGTGGGAGCGGAGACGGCCAAGCGACTGTTCACGGAAGGATACGGCCTGCCGACATTGCTGGTGGCTGTAGCAAACTTCACCGACCTCGCCGCAGCACTCCCTACTCCTGCTGCTGCGTTGGCAGCCGCAACCCGCGTCGCAGCTGCAGGTGCCCAGGAAGCGTTCCGAACTCGCGCCACGGTGCGACGACACGACCTTGTATACCTGCTTGACGTCAATACGAAACTCAGCAAGAAGGCACGTCGCTGATGGATCCCAGATCGGACGCCAGAGCGTCCGAGGAACCACCCCTCAGCGGGCGCTCTGAGTTGTCCACTCAAGGATGACCAGTTGAAGACCAAGCCGAGCTGGAAAGTCGTGAGGCGCAGGTCGATCAGAATTCATACATTATGGCCAGGTCATCAGATAGCAGCACCGTGTTCGGGAGATCGCGCAGTGCCTCGGCGTCAATTGAAATTCCTCGCAGTCGTGCGGCCTGCGCGTAGTGTTCCCACGGAAATGAACCGGGCTCGCTCGCATCCGCTTGCACCAGCGTGAGAACTTCTGAGATCACGTCAGCTGCGGAGCGTTTCCAGGAGACGGCCTCGATCCGCCCAAGCTTGAACGTGGATACTCCACGATCCATATCTAGACGAATCATCGATTCGTCCGATAGGCGCAGATACTGGGTCATTTTCATGTTCATTGATGGTCTGGAGTTTCCTGGAGTCGGATCATCAAGTTCGCAGATGATGACCAGGCCGGTGACCGAAAGGCGGGAAATGTCGAACGGCAGGCGCTGGACGGGCTCTGTATGGGCCGCTCCTCGTCGGATCGGTCCATACTGGGGCGACTCATCGTTATCTGTCATGTTGTAGAACAGCTTAGGTCGCAGCTACCGGCACGACCATCTCATGATGGTGTCCGTAAGCCGGCGGGCATACGGGGCTGGTCGGAGAACAAGAGGTGTCGCGCCGGTCGATCCTTATCCGGCTACCAGGATGGCTAGGTGGCTACCGGTCACAGTCTTCTTGTGATCGTGCTAACGGGCAGGATCTTATTTCCATTCAAACAAAACTCCAGTTAGGAATAGTGCGGCACCTACCAGCAGACTTCCCAATATTATGGCTGCAAACTTTGCGCCCTTATCCTCATCTAGGATCGCTCGACGGCGAACTATTGTATACACGGAAGCTCCGATCGAAATTGTGATCAAAATTGCACCGAAGGTAATTAGGATAATCATAGTTATTATTATCCATGCCGTTGCTTTGAGCGCATCCGCGGCGGCCCGGCGGACGAAAGCCTGGGGCAGGCCCTAACGGATCGACCCAGCCAGAGCCCTGATTGGGACGGGTAAATAGGAGTTAGCTCAATTGACGAGGGTCACCATCGGGGACGGTTTTGTTATGGATCCTTATCTGGGACATTTACTGACTTCCGATCAGAAAAATTCCTGGGTGGGAGAACTAACGTGGATTTCCATGAAGATGTGCCCGTGTCTCCCGTTCTAGGGTGGCTGCGCGCCCGATCAAAGCCCAGAAGCTCCCACCAATGACGATCGCAGGCAGACTTAGAAATAGCGATAAGGAGTAAAGAATTTCTAGATTCGCGGACTCCGCGCTCGACGATGCGTCAAGCCTGCCCTGGACCGTCACCAGGACGACCCACGCGATGACGGCAAGGCCCACCATCCACATGTATCGCACCCAGGCTCGCATGCCGGGTTCCCTCCAGAGAACGAGGAGCCCGACGATTAGAACGCCGGCTGGCAACGCGGCGAATCCTACGATGAACCAGATGGCTTCCATTGAATTCATAGTTCACCATATCTATACCGGTCTGCAGGCGACGTTTTCCTAGTGCCCGCATGCCGGTCCCTCCGCGGGACGCTTACATGTTTATTCAGTCGTCCGGGGTCCGACCTGGAGTCAACAAAAGCAGGGGCAGTCCATTCAGATTCTTTCCAACTCTAGTTCAGTCCTAGGGGTCGATCTGGCAGGCGATTCCCGCTTAACCAGCAGCTGGATCACTAGTCCGGTCAGCATAAGGAATAGACCGAACGGGCCCCAGAAATTCGAGATGGCGACCATCGTAACAGTGCAGACGACCGCTCCGGCGAAGAGTAGTGCGGCGCTCAGAGCCACCTGACCCTTTGTTATTCGGACAACTCTGATTATCTCCTTGTTCCGTGCGGCTTTGCGCCCATTCATGACCATACCCAGCACCGATAGAGCGCCCACGAATATCGGGCCCCTGCCCCCGAAGGGAAGCGCACCAGGTGCTAACGCGATGCACAGCGCCGCGAAAGCGAGCAGCCCGGCACCTGCGTCGCACTGGCGCACTGTAAGCCTAGTATTCATTGATGCTGCCGTCTTTGCAGTTGCGTAGCAGGTGCGTAAATGTGTTCGATTTCCTCGGTTCGGGCTGCCAAATACTCACGTATACCTTCTTCTCCTCATTCAGCGGATGATGGCATCAGATCGCCATAGCCAAGCAAACATCCGCCGATTCCTCCACAGTGGCGCACCCATGCGCAGTCTGCCAATTGCTGGCAGTGGGCCGTAAGCCGATCCTTCACCGGTACACCCTCCACTGCCGGCAGGCTTTGCGTTCATTCCGCGCATCCACCACAGCATCCGAGGGGCACCATAACCTAGCGCCCCAAACTTCTAGGCGATTACTTCGTGCTGTTCGGGTGGTGAGTATGGACGTCTGTAAGGACCACTGACCGTTCATCCACGTAGAACCAGATCCGGGCTCCGCTGCTCAGTTCGTACTGTCGTCTCCGGTGCGTCTTTCCGGCGCGGGTGATGAATTCCAAGTCTCCCTTCATACCGTGACAGGTCGTGTCATCTGCCAGCGGATCGACAGTAAGACGTTCCCAGGCGGCCACGACAGCGTTGCGCTGGGTGGCCAGAACATCCGTCCAACCCTTTTGGGCGTTGCTCGTGCCGAAAGTGATCTGGTACTCGCTGCGCCGCAGCGGGCGGGGTACGGATGTTTGCCGCGGACTCATCCGCGGGGATCTTCGACGGTTCCTGGTTCATCCAGCCAATCAAGCTCGTCGTCATGCGTGTAGCCGGCAGCGACAGCCTCGGCAGTGGCTTTCCACTCGGCGAGAACAATAAAGAGCCGGTCAAAACTGGAAATCGCGGCACAGGCACGGGAAACCTCCACGATTTCCGCCGCGAACGCCTCTCGCTGTGCCTCGGGCAGGAAACCCAGCCAGGGGAAGGGGCCCAACAGGCGAGATGTGAAGCTTTCCTCCCCTGGAGCCAGCGAGGCTGCCACCAAGTGGGAGGCGAGCCGGAGGGCTTCGTGCTCACGCTCGACAATGCGGGAGGGAAGCAGGGTCAGCGGTTCCCCGTCGCGCCGGGTAATCGTGACCGGACCTTGGTCGGCGGCGCGGAAGACCTGTCCCGGGTTGCGGGACAGGTCAGATGAAGTCGCCGTCCGGGAGGTGGCTATAGTACTCATGTCTTCATTATTCTGAATATGTTCAGAATAAGCAATCGTCCAGTCGCGCAACGCAGGTGATTGTGCAACGGTTTGGGTCGGGCTGGGAATGAGTAGGTAAACACTTAGGAGGGCGCCTACGGTGTCTCAAAGGGGTGCAATGGCAGGGCAGGGGACTTCGCTGCCCCGTGTTCCTGGCGGGCCCGGGTCCGCGTCCGTCGTCGGCCAGCCACTCGCCGTCGGCGGCGGCTTCTCAGTTCACCGGCACTCTTCCGTTCACTGACATTGCGCCTGCACCGGACCCGCGGGGCGGCGGGGCGTAATCGCGCCGGGCAACCTCATGAGCGAGATCTGAAAAGGCCCGCGCGGCGGCACTTTGATATGCGTCCTGCCGGAACAGCAGGGCAGCCGTCCGCGACGGCAGGGGCGGATCGAGGGCAATGGGAACAAGCGCGGTGTGATCGTGCGTAATGGCGTCCGGCAGAACCGTGGCCAGCGGGCTGCGCTTGACGATCTCGGCCAGGGCTTGAATCGAGTTCGCTTCCACCGTGATTTTCGGCTCGATGCGGTGCTGCGCGAGATAGGCATCGATATGGTTGCGGGTGGCAAAATCACCGCTGAGCAGCGCCAGACGAATGTCCTGCAGGGCCCGCACGGGCAAACTTGTCGCGGCAGCCGGTGATTCCGCGGCGCGGATGACAAGGCTGAGGGTTTCCGTGAAGAGGGCCGAGGTGCTGATGCCGGCCGCGGGACTACCGGCAAACGCGATTCCCACATCCAGGTCGTCGGTGACCAACGCGTCCTCGATCCGGTCCTGGGTCATCTCCGTGACGGTCAGGCCGATGCCGGGATATCGGGAGTGGAACTGTGCGGTCAGCGGTCCGATCAGGTACGCGGTGAACGTGGGGGTCGCGCCCAGCCGCAGATGGCCGCGGGAGAGCTCTTCCACGTCATTCAGGGCGCGGTCGGCCGCGGCCAGGTCAAGCAGGGCCCGGCTGGCATGGTCGGCATACACCTCCCCGGCGTCCGTGAGCCGAACAGTGCGTCCGCTGCGGTCCAGCAGCTGAAAGCCCACCAGCCGCTCCAGCTGCTTGATCTGCTGCGAGAGGGTGGGCTGCGAAACGCGCAGCTCTTCGGCCGCATGCGTGAAATTCGCATGGTCGGCAACAGCGAGCAGATAGCGCAAATGACGGAGTTCAACAGTGGCCATTTCCTAACTATAGATGCCAACAATGGACTTCATGCATAACACCTCTTGGACTCTATAGGCGTAGCTGGGGCAAAGTGAATGTTGCCAGCCCAAAAGGGTCGGAAAGCACTGAAGGAGCAACACATGCAGGTCCTTACTGACGGAATCAACCGTTTCCAAAAAAACGTGTTCCCGGCCAAGGCTGAACTCTTCGCCCATTTGGCCACCAGCCACACGCCGAGCACACTGTTCATCAGCTGCTCCGATGCCCGGGTCGTGCCGGAACTCATCACCGGCACCGAGCCCGGCGAGCTCTTCGTCATCCGCACCGCCGGCAACCTGGTGCCCGCCTTCAGCCCCGAAGCGGACGGGATCGCGGCAAGCATCGAATACGCCGTCACCGCACTCGGCGTCCGGGACATCATTGTGTGCGGACACTCAGCCTGCGGCGCGATGACAGCGCTTGCCCTGAACCAGGATCTGAGCGGCGCTCCTGCAGTCGCCAAGTGGCTGCGCCACGCCGACGCTTCCCGGGCCCGGACTTCCACGGCCGGCGACGTTTCCGCCCTGGTGGAACAAAACGTCCTCGCGCAGCTCGCAAACCTGGCAACGCACCCCTCGGTGGCCAAAGCGATGGCGGCGGGCAAGATCACCCTGCACGGGTGGGTCTTCGACATCGCCTCCGGCGGCGTCACGGACCTGACCGAATCCTCCGTCGCGCTTTCAGCCTAGTTCCGTCCCCCAAAAGGCCCATTTCTCCCCTCCACGCTTACTTACCGGTGGCGTGGTCCATCACAGAAGAAAGATCCACATCATGCTGCACTCCCAGTTCGACCCCGCTGCCCGCCAGGCACTCGCCATCGCCGCCGTTGACTCCAAGACCCGGAAAGACCTTTCCTGGCAGCAGGTCGCGGACGCCTCGGGGCTCTCCGTCGCTTTCACCACGGCCGCCGTCCTTGGCCAGCACCCGCTGCCGGAAAACGCCGCAAAGGCAGTGGCTGAGCTCCTGGACCTGGACGAGGACGGTGCCATGCTGCTCCAGGCTGTCCCCACCCGCGGCTCGATCCCCGGAGGCATCCCCACCGACCCCACGATCTACCGCTTCTACGAGATGCTCCAGGTGTACGGGACGACCCTCAAGGCCCTGGTGCACGAGGAATTCGGCGATGGCATCATCTCGGCGATCAACTTCAAGCTCGACGTGAAGAAGGTCGCCGACCCCGACGGCGGCGAGCGCGCCGTCATCACCCTGGACGGCAAGTACCTGCCGACCAAGCCGTTCTAATCCATTTATGCGCCGGCACCCAGCCGGCGACCAGCAGGGCAGGTCGGAGGAATTCCTCCGACCTGCCCTGCTGCGCGTCCAGGGCCCGACGGCGGCGCTATGCCCGGCCGGGTGTGGTTACCGCCGTCATCCTTGCGGCGATTTCCGTGCTGCAGCGAACGGGCCTCGGGTGGCCCTGGATAGTCCTGATCGGTCGTCATGGTTTTCGCTGTGCTGAACACAAGGGTGCAGTTCTTCGAGCCGGCTGCTGCCACTGGTCGCGGCGGTGCTGAGGTCGCGTTCTGTCCCCGGCGCCGCCGTGCTCCGGGGTACTACTTCGACGCGAGCAGTTCCGTCGGGTCGATGACCGAGTCCCGGCACAGCGACCAGAAAGCGCAATGGAATATCGGTCCACGGTAGGGGGGCGGCGAGATGACCCGGTGGATGGCCGCGGTGGAGTACAGCCTGTCTCACACGCTCTCCGTGAGTATCTCGGTAACGGCTTTTGCCGCTCCTGCTGTCAAGCTGATCGCATGACTCTTCAGCTCATTCCAATCAGCGCCCAACAATTCCCTGCCTGGATGGAACGAAGCCGCACCGAATACGCATCTGATCTCATTACGACAGGCGAATCCCCGCAAGAGGCACATCGGCAAGCTTATGAGAGTCTCGAAGCCGCGTTTCCTGAGAACCTTCCAACCATTGATAATGCCGTGTTCGATGTTCTTGACGGTACTGGCATAACCATTGGCTACCTCTGGGTTGGAACTGACAGTTCTGAAGATCATCGCTCTTGGTGGGTGTGGGACATGGTCGTTGAGGAGGAGCATCGCGGCAAAGGGCTAGGCAGGAAGGCAATGAAGCTAGCCGAAGACTACGCACGTTCCCAAGGCGCCCACACTCTTGGACTCAGCGTTTTCGGATTCAACCACGGCGCCCGAGGCCTCTACGAATCGATGGGTTACGAAATAGTGACCACGAAAATGAAGAAGCACCTCTAAACCTTGAATCTGTGCTCCATCGAAGGATCTTTCGACGGGACGCCAGCGGCTTCTTCAATTACGGCGTGGCCACAGTCCTTGGGTGCTCACTGGACGGAGATTTGTTCGCCACCGCGATGGTGGGGCACGACGGGCACCGAGGCTGGGTCTATTACCTCGCGGTCGCCCCTGACAGGCAGGAATCCGGATTGGGGCGCTCGATGATGGAGGCCTGTGAACAATGGTTGATTGACCGCGGTGCTATAAAAGTGCAGCTCATGATCCGCAGCGACAATAGTCCGGTTATCGGGTTTTATGACCAGCTCGGATACGAGCTCTCAGACGTTCAGGTGAGGGCTAAGTGGCTCAAGGCTGATGCTCACGCCCACACAGGTTCGGCTGCCCTCTGAGGGATGGGCGCTAAGGGAGGGCCTAGCGAGGCGATGCAAGACGAAGAGTCCCACCGGTCTATGTATATCGAACGCGCTTTCGGCCCTGATGGGCGTCGACGCTGGCTCGCGGCGGACACGGTGAAACCTATGAAGTTTGATACTCGTCGTACTCGCCGAAAATTCTGCTCCTGGCTCGAGAATACTTCTCAGCCGGCACATCCCTTCGAATGAGGACGAGTTACCGGATCTCGCTCACGTGTTTGCCACCGCCAGAGAAGTGATCGATCAGTGCTTCAAGCTTCACCCGCCGCCGGCGAACCCATCTCGGATACCAAATTGCGGTGGCGGCGAAAATCCCAGTGACAAGAACCCAGAACCAAGGGTAGTCAGGGTTCGTCACAGCCAGGAAGATGCCCATCACCGTGAACCCGCCGAACAGGAGAGGCCCCGCCCAAGCCATGATTCGCTCGGTTCGGATCGCTCGGTGCAACTTCGGAACCCAATCGTCGGCTTCCGCGTCCCCTGGTAGGTTGCCCGATGCCAGGGCTCGCTCGAAGTTGGTCGCAGTAAGCGACCCCGGCGGCTTTTTGCTATCTCTGCGACTCTGCCACCGGACAGTCAAGAATCCGGCAGCAGCAACCACTACACCGGCGAACACTGCACCTACAACGTGTCCTGGCCTCACCTGCTCACCGGTGAGTAACTTCTCACCGAGCGAATAAAGTGCGTACAGAGCGGCGGCGACGAGGAGGAGAACCCATTTGGGCGTGCGCCTGAGCGTTCTAACCCAGAACTCCTTCATATGACTCTCCTCTTGATTCCGATTCTGCTATCAGGTCCATCGACCGGCTCAGCAACCGATGATGATTCTGCGGCTGTATGTTGCTCGTTTAGCGTAAGCGTGTGGTGCGTTTTTCAGGGGATCCGATGGACATCGAAATCTTCTGGTGAGACCCAACTACCGTTCTAGCGTCGTCAAAGAACCCCCAATGGGAAGTGGGGGCGTTGGCTATAGCATTCGGCCCCGGTTTTTACGCAAGTAACGACCAATGCGGACCGTGCCGACAAACATCAAACTGCATAACACTGCTAGAGCTACGACGAGAACCACTGCGCTCTGCCATCCGGCCGGTACCGGCGGCGGCTCTGCATCACCTGATCCTAAAGAAGTAGGGAACATAAGGCGTACCAGCTTTCCGGGGTTTCGAAGATGCGCTGCCATCCGGACCCATCAAGGGGCCCTCCAGCGTTATGGAAGCCTAGAGCAGCTCACCGTAGACAGTCACGGTGTATTCGGTATCTTCAGGGACTTCAATCCGTAAGCTCACTATCGGGCCATTATCGAACGGAACGGTTCCGTGGTTGAGAAAACCCGGGCCGCAGCTATCGCTACCGTACGAGTACTGCTCGGCATCGGTTTCTGTTCCTGCTCGAACTTCGTAAGGAGCGTCGTTGGCGCACGTCACAAATATGGTTACATTGCTGTACTTGGAAGTGGCTAACTTGGTGAAGTCCTGTGTACCTTTTCCTGAATACTGACCTACAAGTTCAGAGGCCCGAATGACGGCCGGTATTCTGTCGGGGTATTCCTCATAATATGTAACGGGGTTAGCAATAAGAATGGGTGACCCAGAAGGGCTGGGTTCAGAGTCTGGTCCCGACTGAGCGACGCTGGGAGTTGATGCAATCTGAGCCTCGTTGATATCGTTGCCACTGCACGATACAAGTCCGGTGGATAATCCACCTACAAGTGCCAGGCGCACCAACCGTGAAATATTATCCGTGTGTGTGACGAAATTTTCACCAACTGGTCGTTTCATCGTATCAACTCCATCCGAGCGTTCCCGCCAGTAGAAATTTCCAATTATTTCGGAAATAATTCCACTTCAGGGATAGGTTAGCCAAAAGATTAGCGTAAATATGTTGGGTAAATATCAAACGACGCGGTTGGTTGTAAAGCGTTTTATCAAGCGGTCAATCGTCGGCACTCGGCGGCAGATCATCTCGATCAGCTCTCACTGACATAGTGTCGAGGCGGGGATCTTTTATCAGTTGCCGAAAGATGGGCGGCTCGGCGGCCACGATCAATGAGTCCGGATACAGGCGGCCGCCCCATGCGAGACGCCGTCCGGCATCCCACGCGAACTCAGGGATTCTTCGCCCGGCCTTCACATCGTCAAGACTGAGGCGTGCCTGAAAGTATTCCTCACCGAACACTCGCCTGGGAGAGCGTGTGTGTGGTGCTTCGCCGTAGCCCATCCAACGAAGACATTGGAGCT
Organism: Arthrobacter sp. NPDC097144; assembly: GCF_044762205.1. Lineage (NCBI taxonomy): Bacteria > Bacillati > Actinomycetota > Actinomycetes > Micrococcales > Micrococcaceae > Arthrobacter > Arthrobacter sp. NPDC097144. The sequence continues at coordinate 242,681 of NZ_JBIWDW010000002.1, forward strand.
CGACAACGCCAATCGCTTCACGAAGAGCGTTCGCGGTTTCTTCATCCAACACACCCATGCAGGAGACGAGACCGCGCACGGAAGGCTGCTCCTCGGCGATGCCGGCGGTCGCTTCGAACCAATCCAGAGAGGCAGAGTGATCTTCTACCGAGACGTACCGGGACCATCGCACAATGTTTTTGCCCTCATCGAAAGTGGGATCTCGAAAAGGAAGGTAAAGGCGCAGCATCGATAGGCCACGATGCGTTGACGGGATGAAATCGCGGGCGTGAGTGGCCCACCCTGTTTCTTCCAGGCCGGTGCTCTCTCCTCCCATCCTGGAATCTTAGCTGGGCGGGTGTGTCATGTTCAGAAGACGAGTCCCTAGATATCAGGAGTGGTTACTGGTCTGAATTGTCAGAAGTCCTCTGCTGAGCGTCTCAGAAGGAGCCCAGCAAAGACAGCTCTGTTCGGAGGGGAACGTCAGGAGGGACACTGCGGACCGGCCAAGGTCATTGTCTCTCGGCCTTGCCTGATTCCGGAGGATCGGGTGATTCTTGATTCTCCTCGCGAGCGAAGATCTCACGGCGCACCTCACGGGCTTCAATCAGATTACTGATCGCGAAATAGCTCAGAGCAACACCGGCAGGAATGGCCCCTGCCCACCAGATGTCTGGGAATACTTGCGGCAAAGTTACATAAGCCAGAAAACAGAGAGAGAACATCCAGATCTTCATTGACCTGCGAACCATAAAGATCTGCCACCGCTGGACCGGGCTCATATCGTTGCTGCTGATGACGTCTCCTTGTTGGTTGAGCCTGTGACGTGCAGTCTAGTCAGGCCGCTCAGGAGGCTCCGCCTTATTCTGCTGGTGCTCGCCCCACCATGCAGTGTCCTGAGCTGGGCCGGATTTTTGATTGTTCTCGCTCAGCAGGCTATCCCTGGTTGGATGATCTTTCCGGCGCCAAGTACTACGTCCTGCCACCGGCCAACAGCGATGGTTGCGGCTTTGCGCGAGATCAACTGCTAGCCGGCATCTCTGTATCGCGGTTTCGTTCCCTTTGAACCTGGGCGCCAATAGGGTGACACCATGACACTCACATTAGGCATGGTCACGATCAACACCGCAGACGCCGAACCGCTCGCCCGCTGGTGGGCCGAGCAAACCAACGCACAGATCACCCAGACCAACGAGGGCTGGTTCGTGGTCCTCGAGGGCGGCGGGCTGCCAGTGATGCTGGCATTCCAGAGGGTTGACGACCAGTCCGTCGCAAAGAACAGTATCCATCTCGATCTCGCTGCTCCCGACCTCGACGCCGAGGTCGATCGCTTGCTCACCGCCGGGGCGACCCTCGTCGAGCGCCGGGGCGAGAAAGACTTTCGCTGGGTTACGCTCGCTGACCCTCAAGGCAATGAGTTCGACGTAGCCGAGCACGTCTGAGTGCTGGCATACGCCCGCCCGACGTCGGTCATCGCCTCGGACACAGCAGCGGGACCAGTGGGAGTTACCCAGGACACCGTGTGACGATTTCGCATAACCCGTTGGGCTGGACAAACTTGACCCGGCCGTCTTGGTTCGAGGCTCCAGATGAGGCCGTGACGGTGGACCAGGCACCGATTCCGAAGGAGCCGACATGAATAATGATGCAGCTGATTTACTCGCCATCTTGATTCCGCTGGTCTTAGTTCTTTTGATAATTGCGTTCGTGCTTTGGAGCAACCGAAACAGGAGCATAGAGCGGAAGGCGGGGGAGCCTTGGATTCGAATAATTCGAGATAAACCTGACGAGGATCCAAACACGCGTCCCCGCTAGTGCCTTGCCACGCCAAACGCCGGAGTCTCCGTCCGATCACCACAGGTGCCGCCAGCGGTGCCAAGCCCCGTCCTTCGAGGCGCTCCAGTTCGACCGCGCATATCCGCAGAAGGGCAGGTGCTTCGGCAGGCCTCGGCTAGGGCGCGATATTTCGATGACGATCAAGTTTGATGTTCATCGAAGTAACACATATCGTTGTTGGTGCCGCCGCATCTGCCCGGAACTCCCCGACCTAAGATTGGACCCTCATGCGCGCTTGGACGCTTGACGATTTCGGCTTTGATAACCTCACCCTGCGAGACGTGGAAGTGCCTTCCCCCGGTCCCTGCGACCTCCTCGTGAAAGTGTCCGCAGTGTCCCTGAACTATCGCGACAAGGCTTTGGTAGAGGGCGTCTACGCACCCGAGAAGATGCCTAAGGGGCTCATTGTCGGGGCGGATTCCGCCGGCGTTGTCGCGGCCGTGGGATCCGAAGTGACGCGATACCGGGTGGGGGACCGCGTCACCTCGCACTTCTACTCGAAGTGGATCGACGGCCCCTGGGAAGAGGAGTACCCGGACTCGATGATCGGCGGACCGATCGACGGCGGCTTGGCCGAGTACATGCTTCTCCATGAAGAAAGGGTCGTGAAGAGCCCCGATTCCCTGTCTGACACCGAAGCCGCAACACTGCCCATTGCGGCTCTGACCGCATGGTTCTCCTTGTTTGAACACGGACACCTCGATCCTTCCGGCAGTGTCGTTGTCCAGGGGACCGGCGGGGTATCCATGTTCGCCATCCAGATCGCCTCGGCGCTGGGGGCACGCGTCATCGCCACGTCCAGCAGCGATAAGAAACTCGCCACGGCCCGGTCACTGGGTGCGACGGACACGATCAACTACCGCACGACGCCCGATTGGGCTGCGAAAGTACTCGAACTGACCGGCGGGAAAGGCGTTGATGTGGTCGTCGACGTCGCAGGAGGTGACGGCCTCAATGATTCCGTCAGGGCAGCGAAGGCCGGCGGTGTGGTCGCTCTCGTAGGCTTCTTGTCGGGGCAAACCTCAAACCTTGACGTCATGAACGTGCTCTTCCGCCAAACAACCATTCAAGGCGTCGCTGTGGGACACCGCCGCGCCTTCGAGGAACTCGTGGCCTTCCTTGATGAACACCGGATCAAGCCCGTCCTGGACTCGGCCTTCCGCTTCGAGGACGCAAAAGAGGCCTATGACCGCCTCGCACAAGGCCCCCTCGGCAAGGTCGTCATCGAGATCGCATAAAGGCCTGCATTGGGTGGCGACGGTACCATTGACTTTTGACCAGTAACAGGAGGACGGTATGGCACGAGCAGCAATCGATGACGAACCCGCCGTCGTCGACATGCGTTTTCCCCGCATCCTCGAAGCCGTCGCCGACCCGATCAGGCTCAGTATCATCTCCCAGCTCGCCGCCGCGGAAGCCGCCATCAGCTGCGGCTCCTTCGACCTGCCGATCAAGGCATCCACGGCCACTCACCACTTCACCGCGCTCCGGCAAGCCGGAATCATCCATCAGTACTATGTGGGCACTTCGCGGATGAACACCCTCCGTGCGGACGATCTCCAGCTCGCCTATCCCGGCTTCCTCACCGCAGTCATCAACGGGGCACAGAGAGAAGCCCGCACCGGCTAGACCCGTCCAGCCCCCTGGAATTCCAAGCCTGCACCCTCGCTGTGGACAACATCTTGACGGTGCTGGTAGCTAGACGGTGGTGCGACGACGACGACCGCCAGATGCGCCCGGATCCTCGGCCCGTGCCAGGAGTCAGAAGTGAGCCGGCCTCGCCGGCGTCGAATCCGATGTCCTCCACTAACGCCATCGCAGCGCGTGTTCTGGTCACATTGACCTCAACGGCCTTGACCTTACCACTAGTGAGAAGGTTGCACGATAGACCTGTGAGTCCTATTGCCGCCCGGCCTGTTTAGAGGCGTTGTTGTGCGCTCGGACTCACGCCCTTACCCAGGACGTACTCGGGACAGGTCCCGTCGTCGAACCCATTTCACCAGCAGGAGAGCCACATGGCGGCAACTGGCCCGCACAAATCCACATTGGAAGCCGCTCCCCAAGGGGCAGCCGACAGCACCCGGGCAACCCCGTCGGATGACCGGATGGCACCGGGCGGTGCGATGATCATCGGGCTGCTGATGGTCTCGACCTTCGTCGTCCTACTCAACGAGATGATGCTCGGCGTGGCCCTGCCGACCCTGATCAGCGACCTGGACATCACCCCGACGACCGGTCAGTGGCTCACCACCGGGTACCTGCTGACCCTGGCCGTGCTCATCCCTGCCACCGGGTTCGTGATGCGCCGCTTCCATACCCGAATCATCTTCCTGACCGCCATGACGATTTTCCTCATCGGCACGATCATCGCAGCGACCGCTCCGGGCTTCGGAGTGCTCTTCTCCGGCCGGATCATCCAGGCAATCGGTACCGCAATATTTCCAACCCTGCTCATCACGACCACCATGCGACTGGTGCCCGCCGCACGCCGCGGCCGGATGATGGCACTCGTCACCGCGGTTCCCGCCATCGCACCGGCCGTCGGCCCCGCCGTCTCCGGCCTCGTCCTGTCCCAGCTGTCCTGGCGGTGGCTGTTTATTCTCATGCTGCCGATCATCGTCGCGACGCTGGCTCTTGCCGCCCTCAAGCTGCGGAACGTCACCACTCCTGAGCGGGCAACCCTGGATGTGCTCTCCCTGCTACTGTCCGTCGTGGGCTTCGGCGGGCTGGTCTTCGGACTCGCATCCATCGGCGAATCCGTGGCAGGTCACGCACCCGTCGCCCCCTACATTCCGATCCTGATTGGCCTGATCGGTGCGGCAGCATTCGTTCTCCGGCAGATCCGGCTGCAAAAGCGCGGAGACGCGTTCCTTGACATGCGGATCTTCCAGACGAGCGCCTATGTCCTGCCGGCGACCGTAATGGTCTTCGTTGCGATGAACGGCTTCGGCGTGGTTCTTATCATGCCTCTTATCCTCACCGCGGTCCTTGGGCTGGACACCCTGCAGATGGGTCTGTTCCTCTTCCCCGGCGGAGCGATGATCGCGATCGTCTCTGCCCTCGGCGGACGGATCTACGACAAGGTCGGGCCGAAACCCCTGGCCATTCCCGGGTCGATGATCTGGGCGGCGGCCATTTGGTTCCTGACCACCATCGACGAGAACACCAGCCTCTGGCTGGCCCTGGGTACGTACCTGGTGATCACCGGAACACAAGCCATGATGTGGGCCCCCATGACCACGTCGGCACTCGGTGCTCTGCCGGCCAACCTGTACGCCCACGGCACCGCAGCGTTCTCCACCGTCCAGCAGCTCGCCGGCGCCGCAGGAGGTGCGATCCTCATCTCCGCCTTCACCATCGGAGCGAGCGCATCCGAAACCGGAGCACTCAATGCCACCCAGAGCATCGACGCCGGACAGGCCGCCTTCACCGTCGCCGCGATCCTCGCCCTCGGAGCAGTCCTTGGCTCGCTCTTCGTCAACAAGCCCGCACCGGTCCCGGAAACGTCCGATGCCCGGATGGAGCAATAACAGCGGTCATGCGGCACTTGGGGCTCGACTTGGGTTGAACCACAGGCACCAAGAGGTGGAGACCGGGCGTTTTAGCCAGACTCTTCCGTCCCCGTCGTCGAGGCATCCAATGCGTAGTTACTGGCGCTGATATCGCGAATGCGGCTAGCTGGCCCGCGGTGTCTGGCGCGAAGAGCTCGCAGCATGGTCGATTGCTTCAATGTACCGGGTGATGGAATCACGGTTGTGGATGAGGAAGTCGATCTTTTCTGTCATCCGGTCTCGCTCTGTGACCAGGAGATCCCGCAACCCGGGCTCTGCGTGCTTCACGACGATGGTCTGCGGCTGGTCCAGGCACGGAAGGATGCTCGAGATGATCCGCGTCGGTATCCCGGAATCCACCAACCCGCGGATCTTCCGCACCCGGTCGACCAGATAGTCGTCATACGTCCGGTATCCGTTAGCCAGCCGGCGCGGGGAAATCAGGCCCTGCTCCTCGTAGTACCGCAGCATGCGAGCAGGAACCTCCGTCTTCTTCGCCAGCTCACCAATACGCATATAACTCTCCTCCATCACCTGTCTACCTGATTTGACCTTCACACTAATGTAAATGTTGAGTCGGATAAGTCACTGCATGTCACCATGTCGCCCGGTGGGCCGCCCGCGATGGCATCCCTCACCGGGCCGCGCCCTTGAGGTTACGGATTTCGAACCGGATCAACGTCACAACGCCTGGTTAGGATGAGGGGTGACCAGCCTAGCCACCTTGTGGCCACCCTTCGGATTAGTTCTCTCAACTCCACGTTTGGTTCTGCGACCGATCCAAGATGCGGACTTGCCCGCTGCCGTGGAAGCCGCGGAGGCCGGCATCCATCCGCCAGGGCAGATGCCCTTTTCCCATCCGTGGACCGAGGCACGCCCTGAAGATCTTCCCGCAAACTCTGCACGGCGAATTTGGCGGGCACGTGCAGAATCGACACCGGAGAAGTGGTCACTCCACTTCGGAGTCTGGAGAGGCAACGACTTTGTCGGGTGTCAGGACTTGAGTGCCGAAGGGTTTGGCACTCTCAAGACAGTGTCAACGGGCTCCTGGCTCCGCCAAGATGCTCAGGGCCAAGGCCTCGGCAAGGAAATGCGAACAGCAGTCCTCCTCTACGCATTCGATTGGTTGAAGGCGAACACTGCTGTCTCCGAGGCAGCAGTCTGGAACTCGGCTTCTCTGGGTGTGTCAAAATCTCTGGGCTATGAACCCAATGGGATTTTCAGGGAATCATGGAAACCTGCGGAAGTAACAGAGGTTCAGTACCTGCGCCTTAGCTCAGAAAGGTTTATACGGCCTGCCTGGAACCTTGATGTGAGAGGACACGAACGTTCCGCAGACTATCTTGGGATTCTCCTTAGCGACGGCTAGATTTACCCCAGAGTTGAGGCCGGTGCTGTGTCTGTAGTAGCTGTAATCGGCTCATCATTCTGAAGGCGTCGGGTCGGTTCTGCGTGGTGGCCCGGAACTCCTCGAGAGTGAGGGGGGACCGTATGGTTGTTCGCACATCGGCGTCACAGAGAACGTCGATGACGTTGATAAGCCTCTGTTGCGCCTCCGGGTCAGTGTCGGCAAATGAGGGCAGATCCAGTAGCACCCAGTGATTGAACTGCTGCGCCCAGCGCAGATACTCCACGGACGAAGTCTGCGCCCCGCATAACTGCTCGAAGGTGATCCACAGTTCGGTGCCACGATGTGCAACCACGGGGAATCGCCTGCTGCCCGCTATCAACTCCACAGCGTCGGATGCTTGAGGGTCCTGCGGGGTGTGGCGGTCCTGCTGAACGCTGGGGTCCGGGCTGATCCATCGCCCACTCCTGAATCCAGTGACCGATGATTGCGGCCTGGCTCTGTAGTCTTCCGTTCCCTCGAGCTTGATGATGTCCATGTTGGTCTGGATCAGTTCGATGCCTGGTTCGAACAGGTGATGCCAGATCGGATTGGGCAGCAAGGACGCGGGGGCGTAGTTGGAGCTTGCGAGAAGGACGACGTTCGCGGCGAAGAGTTGTCTCAGGAGCCGGGTTAAAAGCGCGGCGTCGCCAGAGTCATGGACATGAAACTCGTCAAAGTACAGGAGTTTCACACCGTCAGTGAGCTCACGGACAGCACTCTCGACGGCGCTGGTTTCTCCCTGGTGTTCATGGATGCGGCCATGAAGTTGATCAAAGAATCCGTGGAAGTGGACTCGCCGTTTCGACTGGATTGGGAGCGCACGGAAGTAGGCGTCGAGCAGCCAGGATTTACCGCAGCCGGCCTCACCCCACACATAGAGACCCCGGAGCTGGGCCCGCCTCCACCGGGATGCGAGCAGATCCTCACTGAGTCCGAGAAGCCTGTCCCGTACGAGGACTTGAGCATTGTCTAACCGAAACCCAGCGCTGGCAGCAGACTCCTCGATAGCTGCTGCCAGGTCAGTTCTTATGCTTTTGCTCCTCGCCACAGGGTAGATTATGCCCCTCTTCGGTGTGTGCCTAGGCGCGGTCGACTCAGTGACGTCGCGGTTAGCGAGCGGATGTGGAGAACGCTCCGCGCACAGTCTTTACGAGCGCGCTTTTCCGACGTGTGTGCACTGTTTCGGGATCGTTTGCGCTGGCTGCGATGAGCGGGCTGGCCGGGGACCATGCCATCGACATGGCCGTCACGATTGAGAGGATGTCCTCTGGGGCAAGCTCGGGGTCGATGTCGCCGGCTCTCTGGCCTTCCCGGATCGCGTCGGTCTTTTCCCGGTTGTGGTCCTTGCCGTCATTGTAGAGGTCGCCGACGGGGCGGCGTTCAAGGCGTGCCCATGTGGTGAGACGGACGACTTCCGGGTGGGCGAGGTATGCGTCGTACAATTCGGCGGCGTAGCCCGGGAGGTCGTCTCCGCGAAGGGGGACGGAGTTGATCATCCAGCCAATGTGCTCTGCGTAGACCGCGTCGAAGAGAGCGTCCTTGTTGCCGAAGTAGCTGTACATCTGGGCTTTGTTGGAGTTTGCCGCGGCAGCGATCCGGTCAACCCGGGCCCCGGCGATCCCATACTGGGCGAACTCCACGGAAGCGGCGTCGAGGATGCGCCGCATGGTTGCTTCGCCCTTGGTCGTCGTCATCCCACCAGCCTAACTACTAACTAGTTCGTTTGACGAAGTGGAATGTCAGGGCTATGTTAACTACCAACCAGTTAGTATTTTTTGAGGATGAACGCCATGAAGGCTGTTCATAAAGACAATGTACCCGCGAGATCACCACCTACCGCAACATGTTGCCGCTTCCATGGAACACGAAACTCGGGAGGCTCAAGCAGCCGAATGGACCTGACCGTCTAACCATCTATTCCGTCCTCGCTCTGCCCGGAAGCCCGGTGCGGGCACTCTCAAGGAGCAACCGTGGCCAGCACCACTGAAATCCTCGCAGCGCTGAACATCAGCCGCGATTCGACGGCCTGGCAGCGCACCGTCGATATCACCACGACCGGCGCACGGTCCGGGAAAGCCCGCCGAATAGAGATCTGGTTCCATCACGTCTACGGGCGGTGGTACCTCAGCAGCACCCCGGCACGCCGCGACTGGTACTTCAACCTGCTGGCGAACCCCGAGTTCGTCTTCCACCTCAAACACGGCATCCGGACCGACCTGCAAGCGACCGCCGTACCAATCACCGATCCCAGCCAGAAGCGGACGATCTTCGAGTACATCGTTGACGACTTCAACCAACCCCACAACCCCGCAATAGTTCACCAGCCACAGCACGTCGAGGACTGGATGACCGGAAGCCCCCTCATGGAAATCGTCTTCACCGACATCCCCACAACAACGGAGAACTCCGCATGACCACGAACACAACCACCCGCACCGCGATCGTTACTGGCGCATCCAGCGGCATTGGCCGCGCGACTGCCACCGCCCTGGCAACCGCCGGCTTTAACGTCGTCGCAATCGCCCGCCGCGCAGATCAGCTCGACAGCCTCACCATCGATTCGGCCGCCATCACCGCATTACCGCTAGACCTGACTACAGATGGAGCCGCAGCACAGGCGGTCCAGCACACCCTCGCCGCCTTCGGCCGCATCGACGTTCTCGTCAACGCTGCCGGCTACGGTGCGAATGCTCCCTCGGAGAGCGTCCCGCCGGCTGAATGGGATCGACTGTTCGCGATCAACGTCAACGCGGTAGCGCACCTCACCTCCGCCGCACTCCCACACCTGCTTGCCTCAGCCCGCGATAACCAAGTCGCTGACGTAGTCACTATCTCTTCGACCGCCGGGCTTTCCGCCGAGCCCGGCGCTGCCGCCTACAGCAGTTCGAAATTCGCAGTGCGGGGCCTCATGGAGGCCTGGCGCAAAGAATATGCCAGCCGCGATATCCGGTTCTGCACCATCTATCCGGGCGCCGTCGTCACCGAATTCGGCAAAGATCAACAATTCATCCGAGACTGGTACGCGACGATGAAGACCCAGGGCGCCGTCGCCCACCCCGACGACGTCGCCCGCGCCGTGCTCTTCGCAGCCACCCAGCCCGCCCACGCGTCCGTCTCCGAACTCACGCTGCGGCCGACACGGCAGATCTGAGGCCACGGGAGCACCAAAACATACGAGAACGATGGAATTAGCGACACCGGGGACTGTGATGGGCCACGCCAGGAGAACCCGTCTCGTTGTCCGTGTCCGGGGCGGCAGATCTGCATGGGTAGTCCCGTCGAACAGCCGTCGGACCTGTTCACGCCGAATGGCTTCAGGGAACGCCTGCGCAGCAGGGCGGACGTTCCTAGGCACGAGGGCCTAGGATCGAGAATGACGTCAACTCGTGTAGAGGAAAAACGTGCGCGCCGAGCACTGCTGCTGCTTCCAGTCGCTACCCTTTCCGGCGCTGTGCTCGGTCCCCTTCAATACCTGCTCTTCTACTCGGCGTCGGACTCACCCGAGGTCACCCTCGGCGTTGCCCTGACGTCGCTGGCCGCAGGTGCGGTTTTGGGGGTGTTTATCGGAGGAATAGCAGGAGTCGTCGGCTACCTTCTCGCCGGCAGCCGCCATGGCGTCAGGGCTTCGGCTCTCGGGGTGACACTGACCGTCGCCGTGGTCTGGGCCCTTATCCTTCACCCCGACACAAGTTCGACTATCACCGTAGGGCTAAGCGACCTCGTGATACCGGCGTGCACAGCACTCGCTGCAGGACTCTTCATCCTGACCTTCCTGCGGACTCCCGACCACGGCGATGCCCGTGGCAATTGACCTGACCAGCAACGGCCCTTTGGGTGCGTGAGGAACAGCCAATGGGGGAGCCGACGAGGCTGACGTCCAAGTCAACGCTTTGGCTGTTACGCGGAGGGAATGGCTTTTAGGACTGGGAGCGAATTGGTCTTGCCGCTTGCTTTCGTCTCATCTCACCAAGACTTGTCCTGTCTCATCAGCAAGCAGATAACCCCGCCTTGCGCCGAGTATATGGTCCGTATATCAATAACCGCATACATGCCCGCAACAACCTCTTGGCTTGACTGGAGGCATGACCTACAGCGAACCGGCGCGGCCAGCAACACGACCTGGCGTCCTGCCTGCATCTCCTTCCTCATCTTTCGCGGCCGCCCCCGGCGCAGCAGGCGCCGTTGTCCAACAACTCGGCATCACTGTCTATGACAGCGGGCAGGACGAAACAGCCCTGTTCCGGGAGATGGGCCCAACCTGGGGCGTGACGCCGACTGTTACCAGCGCACCGGTTGGGGAAGAAGCGTGGGATACGACCATATTGACATGGACTATGCCGAGCGCATCGGACTTCGCATAGGCAACGTCGCCTATTCCCCGGATAGCGTGGCTGATCACACCCTGATGTTGATGCTCATGGCGATCAGGCACGCCAAACCCACTATCCAGCGCAGCGATCTTCACGATTACCGGTTGAGCAACGTACGCGGGAAAGAGCTTCGGGACCTGACCGTCGGAGTAGTGGGAACAGGGCGAATCGGCACCGCCGTCGTAGAAAGACTCCGTGGTTTTGGATGCAAAACACTGGCCTATGACAGGCGCCCGAAAACACCCGCAACCTACGTTCCCCTGGATGACCTGCTGCAGCTGAGCGACATAGTGACGCTGCATACGCCATTGAGCGCGGACACCCATCACCTCCTGGACCGCCGACGGATCCAGCAGCTGAAGACGGCGCCGTCGTTGTCAACACCGGACGCGGCTCCCTTCTTGACACTGATGCCCTTCTTGCAGAAATAGAAAGCGGCCGGCTCGGCGGTGCGGCACTGGATGTTATCGAAGGTGAAGAGGGGATTTTCTACGCTGACTACCGCGACAAACCGGTTGAAAACAAACACCTGCTGCGGCTGCAGGAACTGCCGAACGTGCTGGTCAGCCCCCACATCGCGTACTACACCGACCACGCACTGCGCGACACCGTAAAGCAATCAATCATCAATTGTCTGAAATTTCGGAATTACCCGGAGCGGCGAGTGGAGGTCCTGCGACGGCCCGGATACCGGCTGGGAGAAAGGCAACGGCAAGGCTGTTGTATTGTCCCCGGATCGAAGTCTCCGGGGACTGCTTGTTTTGGACCAGGGGAAGTACGAGTCCATTGACGTGGACGTGGTGTTTCCCGTCCTGCACGGCAGGCATGGCGAGGACGGCGCGATGCAGGGTTTGCTGGAACTCACCGGCATCCCTTATGTGGGATGTGACGTCCAGAGTTCCGCGCTGTCCATGGACAAGTCCCTTGCCTATGCCGTGGCCGGAAGCGCAGGGATTGCCACGCCCGGGTTCCGGGTTGTCCCGCCGCAAAGCACCGTTGATCCGGACCGGTTTACCTACCCCGGCGCTGTGGAAACAGCGCGGCAGTATGACTCGAAGGTCCTCATCGAAGAGGCCGTCGTCGGCAGTGAAGTGGGATGTGCCATCCTGGGTGACAAAATGGAACTGAGGGCCGGTGAGGTGGATCGGATTGCCCTGTCCCACGGGTTCTTCAGGATCCACCAAGAAACTGAGCCTGAACGCGGTTCGGACAACTCAAAGACGATTGTTCCCGCAGACATCACGCCGGAATCCCGTGCACTGGTCCAAGCGACCGCAAAGGCCGTATACCGACCGCTGGGATGCACCGGGCTGGCACGAGTGGACCTGTTCCTTAAGGAGGACGGAAGCGTGGTTCTCAACGAGGTCAACACCTTGCCGGGGATGACCTCATACAGTCGCTATCCGCGAATGATGGCGGCGGCAGGACTGCCGCTGACCGAAGTCATTGACCGGGTCATTTCGTCGGCCTTGGCAGGGGATAAACGATGAAGGCTGACTTCGTTTTCGTTGATGAGTGTGTTCCCGGAATCCGGTGGGATGCCAAATACGCCACATGGGACAACTTCACCGGCAGACCCGTGGAGGGATATCTGGCCAACCGGATTGTCGGGACCAGGGCTTTGTGCTCAGCGCTGGAAAGCGTGCGGCGGCGGGCTGCATCCCGCGGTTTCGGGCTGCTGCTGTGGGACGGCTACCGCCCGCAGCGTGCCGTGGATTCGTTCCTGCACTGGTCGAAAAAACCAGAGGACGACGCAACTAAGCGCCGCCACTATCCAAATGTTTCCCGAGCGGAAATCCTCGAAAGAGGATACGTAGCCTCCAAGTCCGGCCACAGCCGGGGCAGTACCGTCGATTTGACCCTGTACGACCTGGCTACCGGTGACCTCGTTCCCATGGGCGGCGGCCACGACTTGATGGATGAAATTTCGCATCACGGAGCGCCCGGCATTACCCGGGCCGAGACCAGCAACCGCCACACGCTGCGTTCGCTCATGGAGGCCTGCGGCTTCAGTTCCTACGATTCCGAGTGGTGGCATTACACCCTGAAGAACGAACCCTATCCGGACACTTATTTCGATTTTCCCGTTACGGATCCGCTTCCATCAGACGAGTTTCGAACGACGCCCAGGTCCCTTGCCGCACAGGGTGCCTAGGCAAAGTTCTCCAGCGAAAAGGATTGCTGATGAGCGTTTCGATAGTAGTGGCCGGCGGGTACTCCGCCGGTCACATCGAGCCCGCACTTTCGGTTGCCGACCCATTTCGCAGGCTCGAGCCGGATGCGGTGGTCACCGCGCTGGGCACAGTCCGAGGCCTGGACACCCGGCTGATCCCGGGCCGTGGATACCCGCTGGAGCTGATTCCGTCCGTGCCCCTGCCGCGGCGCAGGCCGACGTCGTCGTCGGTTTTGGCGGCTGCGTTGCGCTGCCGCCTACCTGGCCGCCCGGAAACAAAAGGTGGGGATTGTGGTGCACGAAGCCAATGCCCGTCCGGGAATCACGGATAGGGTCGGTGCGCGGCTCACGGCCAACGTGCTTACCGCATAGGAGAGAGGAAGCGCTCTTCGTCTTCGCGCCGTCGTAACCCTCTTTCCACCGCCCGAGGCGCCGGGGGCCCGATTTATCGTCGGCTTATGCACCCTGGGACGTTGCCGGCGCGGAACGAAGAATCGCTTCTTGGTTTGAGATGGTGCTCCGGTGTCCGAGTGTCGTCATCAGCAGGATCACGCCCAGCACGGCGCCCCATACGGTGAGGGTATCGAAGGCGAGGCGCTCGGTAACGCCGAGGCCCAGTGAAACCGCCGGACCACCACTGATCGCATCGATGAAGAGACCAAAGCCTGCGATTGAGAGTGCGAGGCTCGCCAAGGTCAGGGCTGACGCCCATCGTGCTGCCGTGCTGCCTTTGAGTGCGTAGGCGAGGAAGGCCATTCCGATCCACTGCATCAGGGCCTGGGCAAGGGCCACAGCGTCATGAGTCCCCGGGTAAACATCCCAGGCCAGGAAGCCGACCAGCATCACAAGTACACCGCCCGCTGCGAGGAATGACATCGCGGCTTTCCCTGTCCGCTGCCGAGGCCAGGCCGACCACAGAAGGATGGCTCCGACAGCCATGAGGGCTCCGTTGGCAACCGTGGAACCGTTGGCCAGCAGATGGCCGGGGGAGCAGATGTAACGCTCAACGCGCGTGCCGGCGTCGAACGTCCTGCAAGCGGTCACGCCGAGATCGCTGATGAAATTTGAGGACCAGGAGTACGGGTTTGGCCACTGCGCGGCCGCAATTACCTGAGCCGGAAAGGTCAGCAGGCACAGAGTCCACAGCGCGGCGCCCCAACGAAGTCGTGTCATGCCCCCGAGCATACAATACGAACGTATGGTTTGGTTCGGAGTAATCTCGAATCATGACTTCGGCGGGCGCGCAGCGCATTCTTACGGCTGTGCAGGACATTCTGGTGGAGCGGGGCCTTGAAGACGTGACGATCCGCAATGTCGCTGCAGCCGCCGGCCTCTCGATTGGCGCTGTTCAGCATCACCATAAGACGAAAGACGATTTGATCATGGCGGCCATGAACGAGGTCTCCAGGAACTTCATCGAACGGGTGGGCTCCGCAGTGCACCCGGAGGCATCAGCGCGGCAGAATCTGGGCGCGGTGTGCAGGATTCTCGGAGGGGTGGACGACGAATCCCGCACCGCTTCGGTCATTTGGTTGTCCTACGCCTCGAAGGCGACAACCAGCAGTGCAGTTGCCAGCGCCCATCAGGCATCCTGGCGCCTTATGGAAGAAGGCCTGACAGCTCTGCTCCGGCAATGGAATCCGGACCTCGCCCGGGATGACGCCGCCACGCTCATGGCGCTGCTCGACGGCCTAGCCATCGCCAGGGTAACCGAGACCGACCGGATGACATCCGAGCGGGCTCAGCGCCTCATCGACCAATACCTCAACGGACTTGAGCCTCCGTCCGGTCAGGGATCCTCGAAGGACTCGCCGGACAACGGCTTCATGGCTCAGGACACAGACCTTACTTAGGACGCGGTTGACTCGTGGGCGGCGAGTTCTTGGACCAATTCCATGCAACGCAGTCGGGCCGGGGAGTAGTCGTAGGGCATCATTCCAATGGCCTCGATGAGGCTCACGCGCTTTTCCCCTCTGCCAGCGTCCTGGCCCGCCCCGTCCTCACCTTCAGCTGCGGTAACTGGGTGTAATGCCCCCCAAGAGTCGAAGAGTGCTTCGTCGCTCTGCGCCAGGCCGGAGTCCTCAACGACGGCGTCCAGCACCAGTTCGAGGGCATGCCGTTTGGCAGCCACCTGTGCCACGCGGGGATCGTCGACGGCGACCGTGTCATCGAGTGCCTCTTCGGCGGCATCAACGCGGTCGGATTCCTCCCGCAGACCCGGGTGGGTGGCCAAGGCGATGTAACGGCCGGCATTGACAGCCGCACCGAGCGGGCCGAAGATCCGTTCCATGACCAGCAGGTTGTCCACGTCCGCCTGGCGCAGCAAGCCCTCGGGCAGGCCCTTGAGGCGATCGGTGACGAAGTCAGAGAGTAGACCCATCTTTCCCTCCGGGGTGCGCATGCACTGCACGACCGCGTCGTCGTGGCCGCTGGAGGAACCGGCAGGAGCCGCGTCAGCGAAGGCGTCATGGATGTCGTCCGGGGCGATCCCGGCGTCGACCATCTTGTGGATCCACAAGAGCCGGATCATGTCTTCGTGGCCGTATCGGCGGCGGTCGTCACTGCCTCGCGCCGGCTCGGGGAGCAGGCCAGTCTTGTGGTAGTCACTGATCGCATGTGGTGTGATGCCGACGAAGGATGCCGCGTCATCGATTCCGACCTGACGCGGCGGAGTAAGGGACGGATGCATGAGCGGGCCTTCCTAGCGGGGCGTGAGTCCATAGGACCACATATCGCTATGGAAGGTGAAACCCCAAATATCTCACCGCCGGAACCTCAACCGCCTGGCCCGCGCAGCCGTATTTCGAACATAGCCAATCCATACCCCCAGAGATTAACGAGGCATCTACCGTCGGTGGGATCGATTCGTTGTAGGCGCGTCCTTGGGCCGATGATGAACCCATGACTTCTCTCCACGGAATCGATGTCACCGCTGAGCTCCGGCAGGTCCATGCTCATTGGACCCCACGGGTCATTGGGCGCGTGAACGATCAGTACGTGAAGGTCGCGAAGCTGCTCGGTGAGCTGGTCTGGCACACCCACGACGCGGAGGACGAGATGTTTCTCGTCATCTCCGGTCGGTTACGCATCCAGCTGCCCGATGCTGAGGAGGTCGTACTCACGCCTGGCCAGTTCTACGTCGTTCCCCGCGGGGTTCAGCACAATCCGATCGCGGACGAGGAGGTCGAGATCGTACTGATCGAAACCGTCAGTACCGAGCACACCGGCGACGTCGTCGTCGAGGGCACCGTTCCCGTCGTGAGCCAGGTCGGCGACTTCCGCTGATCTACACCTAAAACTTCGCGACTGAACGTGTGCAATAAGGCGATCCCTCAGGGCGAAACGCTCAGCGCGCGCTTGATCGAAGGCCAAAGCGTGTCCAGCCTGGCAACCCAGGGATCTGCCATTAGGCCCGCAGTCAGCCGTTGTTCGACCACCTCCGGTATCACCCACTCGGCGGCTATGACTTCGCTGCGCTGCAGAGCCAGCCGCAGATTCGACCTCACACGCGCGACGTAGAAGTCCAGAAGAGCTGATGTCTCGACGAACCGGCCAATTGGTGTCAGTGCGGATGGCTCCACATGTAGACCCGATTCCTCCCGCAGTTCCCGGCTCGCTGCATCCGCACCCGATTCACCAGCCAGAGCACTTCCGCCCGGTGTGCATCGCGTCATTGTGCCATTCTCGACGACCAGTCAGGGAAACGTCTCGGGAGTCTCATCCCAGGTCTCGCGGGCGGGGGTGGGGTCATATTGTTGCCTGACGGGAATTACTGATGAGCAAGCTCTTCCACGAGGTACCGGTTCCTCGTTTCGATGAGCTTCTTCAGATACCGGGCGAGTACAAGCTTCTCAACGACTCGGCCCAGCGCGCCCAAGGGTGCCTCGAACTCGATCCGGTCGGTCATTGTTGCCATTCCGGCGACCTGACTGAATTCGTGAACGTGCCGAAATCGCCGGAACGGACCCTTGATTTGCTGATCCACGAAGTAGTTCGGCGCTTCCATCTCGGTGATTTGGCTTGTCATGCGCAGCGGGATGCCGAAGTGCCAAGCTCGCCACGTCACCTGTTCTCCCAGAGCAATCAAGCCCGTAGTGGCGCCCGCAACAGCTTTCTCTCGTGATTGGGCCATGGAACTCACGTGCGCATCGATGCTTCGGGCACGGTCAAACAGCTCTAACTGGGATGTGAACGCTTGAGTAGTGCACTCGAAATAGACGGCCATCTCACTAGTGTCGCAGTCCATCCAGTGTTGCTCACCTTGGCATGATTACGAGCGCCGTCATGCTGATGCAGTGAACGTGAGTTGCTGTGGACTCCTATCCCCGGAGGCAGAAATACGCCATCCCGAGGACGCCCCGGTAGCCCTCTTCATAGGCAGCGCGCTGTTCCTCATATTGCCGGCGGACCTGCCCTGCGTCGGGATGGTCGGCATCATGTGCTTCCAGCCAACGGGTAAACCGGTCGCGATATCCGGCCTCGAAGACGTCCCACTCCTGAATGGTTGCAAGGCCGTCCTCCACCACCTCGAATCCAGCGGCGCGGATCTGCCCGCGCAATGCATCTGCGCTCAGGTACTCGTCATCACGTCCAGCCAGAGGGGCGGTAGCAGCCGGATGGGGTGGTGCTGACCAGATCGCCTCGCCGTAGACGAGTCGGCCGCCGGGGATCACCAGCGCTCGAAGAGCGCGCAGAGCTGCGGCGTAGTCGAGCGGCTGCGCGTCCTCTACCGGCGGCCCCCAGATCTGGCTCGCGCCGATGCAGATGACGGCGTCTGCGGGGCGATTCTGGGCTTCTGCTCCGGGCGTCGAATCAAACGTCGCCCTGTTGAGCAACCCGCGAGCCAACGCCTGCTGTCTGGCCCGGTCGATGGACGCGGGAGCACTGTCCACTCCGCGTCCGTGTGCCTGCGGGGCAGCCGTCAAAACCCGAAGCAGCAGTTCGCCCCATCCGCAGCCCATGTCCAGAACCTCGGCCGGTGCCGGGTCGGACAGGAACGCCACGAGGTGTGCGGCACGTTCCTCGGAAAGCGGGGTCAGCCAGGTCAGGGACTCATGCAGGGGCGGCAGCTCAAGCGCAGTGTCGTCGGTCATTCTGTGATGTTCTCACGCATGGAAGCGACTGCTGCGGATATGGAAGCTCTGGAATCCTTCTTCCGTGACGCGAGTGGTCTCAGTGGCCAAGCACCGAATCCGCGATCTGCCGTGCGGCCTGGTTCGCGGTGATGTGCGTGTTGTCGATGACCTTGGCTGCATCGTGCAGCCAGGTACTAGCCGCCTCGGCGTAAGGCTCCACGTATGCGAAGCGGAATGTCGAGGGGCCGAGAACCTTGTCATTCTCTATGCGGTCACGGAGCGTCTCCTGGTCGGTGTGGAGCACGAAGTGCTGGATCGGTATGCCGTGCTCTGCCAGGCCACCGCTGATCTCCCGCCAGTAACGCTCGACCAGGACGGTCATCGGCATCACAAGTGTTCCTCCTGTGTAGTCGAGTACGCGCCGAGCGGTTTCGACAACGAGGGCCCGCCACGGATCCCAGTGCTGGAAGTTGTCGGTGGCAGGAAGTCCCGGTTTGATGTCCATCAGCACCTCACCGACCTTCTCAGCGTCGAGGACGCGGGAGTGGGGCAGCATTTGCTGCAGGAACACGCTCGTTGTTGTCTTTCCCGCTCCGTGGGTGCCGTTGAGCCAAATGATCATGGAGCGAACTCTAGTGCCAGCCTGATGCGTAGACTCGTACGTGTCAGGGCAGTTTCCCGGGGCCAGTCCGCAGCAGCGGTTTAGGGCGGACAAGGAGGTCTTCAACGTGCAGGGCAAGCGATGGGCGCTCTCCGGGGCTCGGCTGCAGCAGATTGCCCGCGAAACAGCGGTGTCGCTCGACGATGTGAGCCACGGCCGTCCGTTTACCCCGCATCTGGATGTGTGGAAGGTGCGGGACAAGGTCTTCCTCATCATCACCGACGACGACCCTGATCTGCAGATCATCACCGTGAAAGCCGACCCGCATTATGGGGACGCACTCCGCCGCGACCATGAGTCGATCACGCCCGGGCATTACCTGGACAAACGGCACTGGATTTCCATTGGTCCCGGCACCGGTATCACCCCGGAGCTGGTCGAGGACCTGGTCTACACGTCCTACGACCTCGCCGGCGGCCGTAAGGCGGAACACTCGTGAACCGCACGCCATCCCTGTTCGACGTCGACGACGTCTCGCGGCCCCTGGCTGACCGGCTTCGTCCCCGCACCCTGCGCGACGTCGTCGGGCAGGACCATCTGCTCGCACCGGATGCTCCGATTGGCCGGATGGTGGAGGCGCACCGGTTGGCATCGATGGTGTTGTGGGGTCCGCCGGGGTGCGGGAAGACCACGATTGCCAGGCTCCTCGCAGAGCAGACCGATCTCGCGTTCGAACCGCTCTCCGCTACCTTCTCCGGCGTGGCTGACCTCCGGAAGGTGTTCTCCGCGGCGCAGCGCCGACGTGAGATCGGTCAGGGCACGATGCTGTTCGTCGATGAGATCCACCGGTTCAACCGCGCCCAGCAGGACTCGTTCCTGCCTTATGTCGAGGACGGCACCATTGTCCTCGTGGGCGCGACGACGGAGAACCCGAGCTTTGAGTTGAACGGGGCGCTCCTTTCCCGGACCCAGGTCTTCGTGTTGAAACGCCTCGACGACGGCGCACTGGAGACCCTCATCGCCCGCGCCGAGGACCTCCTCGGCGCACCGCTGCCGCTGACGGATGATGCACGGCAGGCGCTGGTTGCGATGGCGGACGGTGACGGCCGGTATCTGCTGAACATGATCGAGCAGGTCCATGCCCTTCCGGGGCCCGTGGACGCTGCAGCGCTTGCTGCGGCGGTGCAGAAACGGGCACCGCAGTATGACAAGGGGCAGGAAGGCCACTACAACCTGATCTCCGCGCTGCATAAGGCCATGCGCGGCTCGGACCCGGACGCGGCACTGTACTGGCTGGCGCGGATGCTCGACGGCGGGGAGGATCCTCTGTTTATCGCCCGCCGCATCACCCGGTTCGCAAACGAAGACATCGGCATGGCCGACCCTCAGGCGGTGCAACAGGCCCTCGCAGCCTGGGACGTGTACGAACGCCTCGGCTCGCCTGAAGGCGAACTCGCCATCGCGCAGGCCGTCGTCTATCTCGCAACCGCACCGAAGTCCATCGGGGTGTACCGCGCATTCAACAAGGCGCGTGCCGCAGCGAAACGAACCGGGTCGCTGATGCCGCCGGCGCACATCCTGAATGCCCCGACCCGGCTGATGAAAGACCTCGGTTACGGCGACGGATACCAGTACGACCCCGACACCGACACTGGATTCTCCGGCGCGAACTATTTCCCCGAGGGCATGCCCAGGGAAACTTTCTACCAACCCACCGCACGCGGATACGAGCGGGCCATTGCCGAACGGCTGGCCTATTGGGCGCAGCTCCGGGCAGCGGGCGGATCGTCTGAACCGGATCCCCCCGCTGCCTCCGCAAAAGGACCAGACGCCTGACCAGCGCTCCAGCAGACCCGGTGCCCGCCCGTCACCCGTAGGTGCAGAAACTCAGCGCACCGGTTCAGGCCCGACTTCGCCGTGGCCATCACTTCGATCCGCTGTCTTATGCAGAATGAACAGGCCTCCGTACGAGGGCTGACCGGAACGCTGCCGGTCGGTGTCCGTGTAGTCGCTGAGCACCGCGTGGACCCGGGTGGCGAGTTCCTCGGCGTCTTGCGGGGAGAGATGCAGCACGAAGCGTGAAAGGTTCGCGAGTGCGCCCGGACCGGCTTCGGTCAATTCCTCCCGCAGCGCGTCCAGCGGGGCGAAGGGTCCCTCCGGGCCGGCATCATGCAGCGCCGTATCCAGGTTCCATGATCGTCCTGTCGAGCGGTATGGCTTTTCCAAGGCGCCGCTGACGCCTGTGCGGACCTCGGCGGGCTCAAGGAATCCCGCGGCGAGCAGCTGCCGCACGTGATAAAGAACGGTCCCCGGATCGTGTCCCAAGCGGTCAGCCAGCTGTTTGTTCGTCAGCTCGTCCAGCCCGCACAGGCGAAGTATCCTCAGCCGCAGCGGATGAGCCAGCGCCTTGATTTCCTGAGCGTTGGCAGCGGGCTTCTTCCGTTTCGCGTCCGGCTGTTTCGAGTCGGTCATGGGTCCATCCTACGTGCTGTTTATTAAAATCAATCCCCTTGAATTTTCTAAATCACTGTGTCATCGTTCAGCCCATGACGAATAGCGCCCAGCAGGCGAAAACCACGGACGGGGTGCCCCTCGGTGCTTCCTTTTGGAAGCTGTGGACCTCATCGGGGCTGTCCAATCTGGCGGACGGGGTCTTCAAGATCGCCCTGCCGCTGATGGCGATTCAGCTCACGCAGTCTCCGACGCTAATCGCCGGGCTCAGTGTCGCCGCAACCCTTCCGTGGCTTCTCTTCGCGTTGACCGCCGGAGCACTGGCAGACCGATTGGACCGGCGGAAGCTGATGCTGTGGGCCAACTTCAGCCGCGCCGTCCTGCCCGCTTTGCTGATAGCGGTGATCCTCCTTGACCTCGGATCCATCTGGGCTCTGTACGTCATCGCCTTGATGGTGGGGGTGGCGGAGACCCTGTACGACACCTCAGCTCAATCGATCCTGCCCCAAGTGGTGCATAAACATCAGCTGTCACGCGCCAACGGGCGGCTCTACGCCGTCGAACTCACCGCCAATCAGTTCATTGGACCGCCATTGGGCGGGCTGCTGGTGGGCATTGGCGTGGTGGCGGGCTTCGCCGTTCCGGCAGCCCTGTGGCTTGCAGCAGTCGGCGGTTTGCTCCTGCTGCTAGGCAGCTTCCGGATAGAACGGGACGAAAAGACGACGCTGCGGTCCGACATTGGGGAAGGACTGAAGTTTCTCTGGAATCAGAAGATTCTTCGCACACTCGCCGTGATGACCGGGGTCGTCAACTTCACGTCCAGCGCGGCCTTCGCCGTCCTCGTTCTGTTCGCCGTGGGGCCCGGCTCAGAAATGGGGCTGTCCGAAGTCGGGTTTAGTGTTCTTCTGACGACATCTGCTGTCGGTGCCTTCGCGGGGTCATTCATTGCGGAGTCAGTGGAGGCGAAACTGGGCCGGTCAAAGTCCCTGGCGCTCGCTGTCCTTGGCTGCGCTCTGTTCGTGGGCGCACCGGCACTAACCAGTAACGCTTATGTTCTGGGGCTCGTTCTCTTCGTGGGCGGCATGCTGATTGTGCTCTGGAATGTCATTACGGTCTCGCTGCGTCAGCGCATCGCCCCCAACCGGTTGTTGGGCCGCGTCAACAGCGCCTACCGTCTTCTCGCTTGGGGAACCATGCCCCTTGGGGCGGCAGCCGGGGGAGTGCTGGCCCAATGGTTCGGTCTCCACATCATGTTCGGCGTCATGGGACTGCTCACCCTCGCGCTGTTGGTGATGATGCCGCTGCTCAAGGACAAAGCCATCACCGCCGCTGAGACGGACCACGGCTAAACCGGGTTGAGGTGAATGCTTCGGAAACAGCAGGCGGGTGAAAATCCTGGTGCGGATGAGGAAGCCTCCCGTGATACGAACCGCGTTAATCGGCGGTTATGCTCACTTCTCGGCCAAGGATCATGGTGATCAGGTCCTCTAGAGTTCCGTGGCACTTCTCCACTTCAGGGAGGTGGTAGAACGTGCTGGTGGTCCCGGGATTGTTGATGACTTCGGCCGGGGAATGCAGAATTATCCTTCTGCCTTGAGCGATCGCGATGCCAAGCTCGACATGCGTGCCCTTCCCGCCCGGAAGGAGGACGACGACGACGTCGGCGCCAATCACTGCCGCCAGCTCATGTTGACCGATGGAGCTCAGATTATCGAGGGTGACGGAACTCCCATCGAGCGCAGACGCGTTCTGGGTCCAGTCGTAGGTGTTGACGTAGCCCTTGCTTTCCAGGGTTTGCGCGATGTACCGGACGTTGACGATATTCCTGAAACTCGACGCAACATAGAATCTTTGCAACTTCTGCCTCCTGGTGGGAATTGCGACCATTGTTCCTCACTGAGCAGGCCCCCCAACGGCGAAGGCCCCGCTTCGCTGCGAATTGACAGAGAAGCGGGGCCTACCGGGGATTGGAAGTGAACCAATCCTTGATGCTCAGTCCTTAGGGCTGGTTGTAACGCGTTCGCACGAAGAACAAGCCGACCAGGGAAATCACGGCGATGGCCATGTAGTAAAAACCCGGTGCGCTCAGGGACCCGGTGATATCCAACAGCCATGTCAGCACGAGCGGCGCAATACCACCCAGCAGCGTCACTCCGACGTTGTAGGTGATGGCCAGCCCGGTTCCCCGAATTGCTGCCGGGAACAGCGAGGAGAGCAAAGCAGGAAGCGGTCCAAAGTAGAACGCCATAATCACGCCAAGCAGGCCGATGACGATCACAAGTGTTGGAACCGTTGGGTTGGTGACCAGGAGCTGGAACAGCGGCCAAGCAAGGAGCAGGGCACCTACGGCGGCATAGGTCATCACCTTTGCGGGTCCCACCCGGTCCGCCAGATGGCCGACAAAGGGCACGCCCACGAGGGTAACAAGACCGGCAACCACGCCGCCGAGGAATGCCGCGGTTGCGGGTATTTCCAGGTTCGTCACGGCAAAGGTCGGCATGTAGAGAATCATGTAGACGGAAATGGTCGCAACACCGATCACGGCAGCACCGGCAAGCAGGCGCCCATAATGATCGACGATCAGTGTCTTCACCGGAGAGGAAACCTTTTCACTGTGAATGAAATCCTCGGTTTCCGAGAGCCTGGCGCGGATATAGAGTCCCACCGGGCCAATGAGCAGGCCGACGAAGAACGGCACACGCCAGCCCCAGCTGTTCAGCGCATCTTCGGAGAGCCCCTCGGTCAGTGCGAAGCCAAAGGCTGAGGCCAGCACCATCGAGGCGCCCTGGCTTGCTACCTGCCAGGAGGAATAGAACGCCTTCTTATGCGGTGCGGTCTCAATCAGAAATGCTGTCGCAGTGCCAAATTCGCCGCCGGCGGAGAAACCCTGGATGAGGCGTGAGAGCAGGATAATGACCCCGCCCCACATGCCCACCATTGCGTAGGTGGGTGCCACCGCCATGATCAGCGTGCCGACCATCATCAGCATCAAGGTCAGCGTCAGCGCACTCTTGCGTCCCTTGCGGTCCGCGTAGCTGCCCAGCACCATGCCGCCCAGCGGGCGGACGAGGTAGGAAATGGCAAAGGTGGCAAAAGTGAGGATCAGTGCGAACGCAGGATCCGAATCCGGGTAGAAGTTTTTGGCAATGACGGTTGCGAAGGTTGCGTAGACGATGATGTCGAACCACTCAAGGGCGGCACCAATCGAGCTGCTGATCACCGCCTTCTTCGCGTCTTGAAACTGTTTCGGGGTAATTGTTGCTGTTGCGCTCATAAGGTGCTCCTGGCGGGCGTAAGGGCTGCAGATTATGCGGTGAGTGATTCCACAAGGCTGTCGATGAATGATTCGCACGCGGCGATCTGTTCCAGATCGATGAATTCATCAGGTGCATGCGCCTGGGCAATGTCGCCGGGACCGCAGACAACCGTGGGAATGCCCGCGTTGAAGAACAGCCCCGCCTCGGTGCCGTAGGTTGCCTTGTCCGGGCTCGGCGTTCCGCCAAGTTCAGCCGCCAGGGAGACTATCGCGGCCTCGGCGGGGGTATCGAGCCCGGGAGTCTGGGCCAGCACGGTGAATTCGACGCGCGCTTCGGGGTTCTGGTCCTTCATAAGGGCTTCAATGCGCTGTGCCTCGGCACGGAAGTTCTCAATGAGCTCCACCGGGTCATCGGCACCGATGGAACGGAATTCAAAGTGAAGCGTGCATAATGCCGGGATGGTGTTAACCGCGATGCCGCCCTGAATCTGGTTTACCGTGGTGGTGGTGTAAGGGACGATGAAGGCTTCATCAGAGGCACCGGCGCCGGCGAAATCCTTGGCCTTGGCATCAACAAATGCCGCAAAGTCGGCGGCGGCGGCAATCGCATTGACGCCCTGAGTGGTCAGTGAGGAATGTGCTGCAATACCGTGGAAATCCACCTTGATGACATTGACCGATTTGTGCCCCCGGACCACGCGCATGGAGGTGGGCTCCCCGACGATGGCACCGCGCGGCTTCAAGCCGCCGGCAGTGATGGCCGCTACCAGATCAACCGCTCCAATGCAGCCGACTTCCTCATCATAGGAGAAGGCCAGGTGGATGGGTTCACTGAGTTTGGCCGCGACCATAGAGTCGAGCCTGGTCATCACCACGCCAATAAAGGCTTTCATGTCACAGGCGCCCCGGGCATAAAGCTTGCCGTCGCGGATCTGCGGGGTGAACGGATCGGAGCTCCAGTCCTGTCCGTCGACCGGAACAACATCGGTGTGTCCGGAGAGCACAATGCCGCCGGTCCGCGTGCCGTCATCCGCGGGAATGGTGGCCAGCAGATTTGCCTTTTGCCCAGTCGCATCGTGGATGAGCTGTGATTTGATGCCCAGAGCATTGAGGCGTTCACCCACATAGCCGATCAGCGGAAGGTTGCTGTCGCGGCTGACTGTTTCAAAATTGATCAGTTTGGTAATTTCCTCAAGCGCTGCATCGCTCGGTGTGGGTGACATGTTTTACTCCTGGTATTCATCGAGCAACTGCTCAGATGTCCGCATTTCAGCGAACGGCTAGCCGAGAGTCTTTCATTTTGCGCGATCCTTGTCACACTGCCCTGGATTCGTGACGTCATACTGTCCTTGAGCATCACGGACTTTGCCTTCTTCTGCAGCAGTTCCCACGTCAGTGGTGTTCAACCCAGCAGGCCAGAATGGTCGTGGAGAGCTGGTAGGCCAAAGCGTTCCTGGTGATGCCCTCGGGCCCCAAAGTGGCGGGCAGCCCTGAGGCATCGACCTTGAGAACGAAGCTGTCTTTTTGGAAAACAGCGGATCCGTCGGCAGTTTCATAGGCCGGGAATCCAAGGTTGGCGAGGCCCTCGATGGGTGTGGCATCCCGGGCCAGAGCCTGCATCGCCTCAAAATAGGTCAGTGCCATCGTCTGGTCGGGGGCTTCCTGAACGGAGATTTCCAGTGCCCCCTCCTGCAGATGGTAGGTGCAGGTGAAGGTGTCATCGACCCAGTCGTCGACGGTGTGCGGGTCCTGCTCCAGGTCCAATATGGAGGTGAGTCTTTCCATGGGCTGATCTCCGCAGACCATCAGTGCGGCGTCACTGGGACCGTCGATCGTGGGGGATGCCAGGGAAGGGGAGCCATGCTGGTGGCCGTCCCCGTGTCCGGGGTCAGCGGCAGCCGAGGCGGTTGCCGAACTTGCGGCGGGGGCATTTTCACCGTTGGTTCCGGCAGCCGGCGCACAGCCGAAGAGAAGCAATGATGCGAAGGCCAGGGATGGCAGCGCGAGGGACCGATTGTTCATTTTCCTGTCCATTCCTGCCTGCTTTGCGCGTTCCAAAAGAGGGAAGCGTTTAGTCGTCAGGCTTTTAATGTGGCGTAGATGACGTAGTTATCGTCGAAGAGTCCGGTGTCGGGGTCATAGCCGTCACAAGTAATAAGCCGCAGCTCGGCTCCCGGAGTATTGCCGTAAACCTCAAGGGTGGGGAATTCATTCTTGCTGTAGAGGGCACCGCGCTCCACGGTAAATACTGCGACGCTCCCGTCGGCTCGATAAACATCGATTTCAGTTCCGGGCGTGAGCTTTCTGAGATCTGCAAAGACTCCCGTATTCCCGCCGAGCGCATTCACATGACCCAACATCACGGACGGGCCGCGCTCTCCCGGGGTGGGGGAACCGTTGTACCAACTCGCAGGTGCCCCGTTGCCGGTGTCCTCCGGGACCTCCAAAGAACCGTTGTCGCGCAGCCCAAGATGGAGAAGATCCGTCCGGACCCCGATTGAAGGAATACTCAGGGTTACCGGAGCGGACTCGCCCAGTACCGGAAATTGTTCCTGCGCCGGGACACTCGGAGTGACAGACGGCGGGACGGAAGGGGCCTGCGGCGGGGACGTGCTGCC
This sequence comes from Arthrobacter sp. NPDC097144, assembly GCF_044762205.1. Taxonomy (NCBI): domain Bacteria; kingdom Bacillati; phylum Actinomycetota; class Actinomycetes; order Micrococcales; family Micrococcaceae; genus Arthrobacter; species Arthrobacter sp. NPDC097144. Next base: position 269,981 of record NZ_JBIWDW010000002.1, read on the forward strand.
CGCTTCCGCCGAAGCAGAAGCAGAAGCAGAAGCCGAAGCCGGCGCAGAAGGTGAGGGTCCGACGTCGGCAGTTCCGGAGGCGCATCCGGCCAGCGACAGCAGGAGCAGAATCCCGGACGCCGCGAATGCCAGAGGGCCTCCGCGGCGTCCGGGCTTCTTGATGGTCATCGTATGGAGCCAGTCAGCCCGGACTTAGGCTGCTGTGCCGTTGCTGCGACGGCGAATGACATAGGCTCCGCCTGCGAGGGCTACGAGGGCCAAGCCGCCGCCGAGGGCGAGAGCTCCGGCGTCGCTACCCGTTTCCTGGGCGACACCGGTGTCAGCGCCGCCTGAGGGCATCTCCATCTGCCCCGCCGTCAGCGTCCCGCACAGGGCTGGAGACGTGGCGGCCAGGGGAAGCGTGGGAGCCAGATCGCTCATAGCTGCCTGGCCCGCGGGACTCAGGGTTGCCGGATCAAGACCGTGGACGACGACGACAGCAGTGCCTTCCTCCAAAGAGGCCTTGGTTGCGGCGTCGATGTCGAAGGTGCGGTCAACCGTGTAGGCGCCGCCTTGCCCGCCGACCTTGAGGTCAAGTCCGGCGGCGGGACTGGTGTCACCACTGGTGGACAAGGTGGTGAGGATGTCTCCGTAGAACGGAGCACCTTCAGTAGTTGAGATGACGCCGTCGCCGTCTTTGTCTGCCGAAGGTGCAGGGCACAGGCCCTGGGACCCGCCGTGGATGTGCTGGACGTGGGGATAGGGGGCATCCATGAAGGTCTCGGGCATCCCCGAAACGTTCAAGACAACGTGGGCCTGGTTGCCCGTAACGTCAACAGTGATGTTTCCGGAGCCCGTGCTGCCGTTGAGCTGGCCCAGGGTGGACTGGTAATGGTCGGCACCGTCATGAGCCATGGCGGGGGAGCCCGAAAGGGCGAGGGCAGCCAAAGCCAGAGTGGGAACTGCCATAAGCCGAAGTGACTTATTCATGGAAAATCTCCTTATTCAGGGGCGTGTGATGCTGGGTGCCCCCGCAAAGGGGACATCCATGCTTCGGAACCACGCCTGAAAAGGATGGGTGCAAATATGATGCAAACCACAAATGCTCCTGAGGGCTCCTCGTCCGGGAGGAGGCGGCAAGGGAAAGTGGAGGCGCTGACCCGGCCGGGCCTTGGGCGACGAGCAGCATTACTGCCATTCACCGGCAATGGAAAGGGCTTTATGCAATGCAGAAATATGGTGTCTGCAAATAATCCTCAAACAACACCACCGTGAGCCAGCTAACTGCGCACCTTTGATACCCACGCTCAGGTGGAGGTCACGATATGTTTCAGAGCGGTGACAACCTGCTGGACCGCGGTCCTGTGGAGGGTCTCCGGGCGACAGAGGAGGTCTACGTGTCTGGCGAGCGGCAGATCGTGGATTGGCTTGAGCAGCACGCCGCTGCCTGGAGGCGGGGATGCGGTGCGCCGGGGCATCAGCGCGATGGCAGGGCCGGCAGCCACGATCGCGGCTGCGATGAAGAATTCATTGATCCGGTGCGTGATGTTGAGGGGACGCCCTGCGTGAACGGCAATAGCCTGCAAAGCCGGCATGAGCGGAAAACCGTCCTGGACTGACACCCAGTCTTCATCGACAAGGTCAGCGACGCTGACGCTTGGTGCCCCGGCGAGCCGGTGACGGTCCGACATGGCAACGTCCAGGGGCTCCCGCAGCAGCGGAAGGACGCTGATTGATTCCGGCCAGGGTTCGCTGTGCTGAAGGCGGTGCGCGATGACCAGGTCATAGTCGGCAGCGAGGGCAGGGAAGCCCTCCTGGCCCACGTCGCGGTCGTAGCAGATCAGCCGCGGGTTTCCTTCTTCAGACAAGGTTTGCAGCAGGGGGCGGAAGTAGGTGAGACCCGCGCTGTTGAACGCGGAAATGCTGACGGTGGCACGGGGGTCTTGCAGGTAGCGGGCTACGGCCTGCTCGGCGGAGCTCATGGCAACGCTGATTTCCGCTGCCGCCTGAGCCAGGGCCTGACCGGCATCCGTGAGGACCAGGTTCCGTCCCCGCCGTTCGGTCAGGGGAACCTCCACTCGACGCTGCAGCGCTGTGAGCTGCTGGGACACAGCTGACGCAGAGACGTGGAATGCGCGGGCGACGGCGGCGAGACTGCCCCGCTCACCCAGCTCCCTCAGTAGTCGCAGCTGATGTAGATCCATAAGGATAAGCTAAACCAAGATTTCAGAATTTGCCCTCTTGTCTTACGAATTGGTTGATATGAGACTCGAGTGGTGCCTTCTTTGATACTTAATGCAGCAGCGAGCGTACGCGGCGAACGACGACGCAGGGTTTTCTCACTTCTTGCTGCGCGCAAAGTAGACCTGTTGCTGCTCCTGGTCGCTATCGTGTGGGGCAGCAGCTATCTGGCAGCAAAAACCCTCACCGAGACGGTTGGCGTGACCGTACTTCTCTCGCTGCGTTTCCTGATCACCACCCTTGCGCTGGTGGTGATCTGGCTGATCTGGAACCGCCGCCGGACGACACGCCGCGAAGCTGCGGTCGGCGTCGTTCTGGGCTTTACCCAGGCGGCAGTGCTCATCCTCGAAACCCACGGGATTGCAGGCACCAGTGCCACCAACGCCGGACTGATCATCAGCCTCGTCATTGTTTTCACTCCCGTCACCGAGAGCATTGCCTTTCGGGTGAAGGTGCCGCGCACGGTATTCGTTGCCGGCGTCATCGCGGTGGTAGGGGTCTGCCTGCTCGTCTCCGGCAGCGGGTTCGCCGCACCCAGCCCGGGGGACATGCTCGTACTCGCTGCAGCTGTGGTGCGCTCCATCCACGTCACCGCAGTCTCAGGTCTCACCCGGGGGCGCGGTTACAGTGCCCTGAACCTGACCGTAGCTCAAAGCGCGGTCTGCGCCGTCGTCTACACCGCCGCAGATTATCGAGGTGTATTCAAGGCAGTGCAGGGCTTCGACGCACATGAATGGATGGGCGTGCTCTACCTCGGGCTGGCGTGCAGTGTCTTCGCGTTCCTGGTCCAGACGTGGGCCATCCAACAAACATCAGCATCCAGGGCCAGCCTGCTCATGGGAACCGAACCCATTTGGGCCGTCCTCATAGGAATCACCCTTGGCCGGGAGTCCCTTGCACTGCTGGGCTTGATCGGGGCAGCGCTCATCATTGCCGGCACGCACCTGGGCCTCAGAGCGGAAGCACGTCACCGAACCCGGACAGGACTAGCGGACGCCCCGGTCATTTAGCTGCAGGCGCCGGGGACGCCGGGCCTGACGCAGCGGCGGAAGCTTCCCGGCGGGCCCGAAGATGCAGAACCCGATCATCAGGTAGGCAGCTCCATAGCCGGGCAGCAGCCTGAGCGGCGGCACCTGCGACAGCCCGAACAACAGCAGTGCCACCGAGACGACCATGACGCACACGGCGGCGAAGGTCCACGGGCGCTGGCTATGGTCCGGTGCGGCATCCTCCAATGTCATATGTGGCAATCTACCGGTTTCGATGCTGCGGGGATGGCCGCGTCCTTAGCGGCCCAGGTGCAGGAGTGGATGAACGCAATGCGCGGAGGGGTGCACTCCGCTATTGGGCCCGTGGGCTGGGTCCTTCTCAGCTGATACCGGATGTGCCATGATGACCAGCAAAACATACGGGGGATGCAATGACGCGAAAGAACCGAGTTGCTGTAACCGCCGCTTTTCTCATGCTGGTGCTGGGAACATGCTCGGCCTGCAGCGCCGAGGAGGCATCCGCTGACGGTTTGCCCTCCGTCAGCTCCTTGGAAGAGGCCCGGCAGGCCGTGTCCGGTCAGCTCGAGTGCCAGTCAGACCCGCCGCCGCCCACTGCTGCTGTTATGGGCGCGGACGGACAGGTGCCGGCTGAAGCGGTGAAGTGCACTCAAACCGTGGAGATCTTTTACTTTGACTCATCAGGTGCACGGGACGAGGCCTACACGGTGCTGGCTGACGCCGCGGGCAGTGCTGGTTCCGTCTATTTCGCAGAGGGTAAAAACTGGTTTGTCGTTGACTACTCCGAGGTGGGGATCGGTGCCGCAGATCCTGAACCCATGGACCTCTCAGCCCTGTCCGAGCCGCTCGGCACCCGTTTCACTGAGGTGAAATAAGGATGCGCGTGTAAGAGGTTCGGGGGATCTCCAAGCGCCTTGCTGAACAGCACATAGTCGCCGTCCCGGCCCGTGGCTTCGTAGCCCGCTGCCTCGTAGAGGAGGCGGGCCTGGTTGTTCCGATGAACACCAAGCTTCGCCACGCGTGCTCCGGTCGGGTGAGCACTTTGCTCGAATGCCTCCAGCAGCAACCGCCCGAGCCCCCGGCGGCGATGGCTGTCAAGGATATGGATCGAGGCCAGGGTGGCACTGTCACCCTCGAGAGTCCACATCGCATACCCGAGCTGCCGCCCGTCGTCGTCGACACAGAACAGCGTCCGGGGAAGGCACTCTATCCAGAACTCAAGGTTCAGGTCCAGGGCTGCCAGCCACCCCTGATGCGCATCCGGCTCGACGGTCTTCATGTACTCGAGTTCCTTGCGGAGGATGAAGGGCAAATCGGATACTTCAGCGGGCCGAAGGCGCGTTGGTGCGGTCATGAAACTGAGCATCTCACAGCTGGCGCCGCAAGCTATGCAAAGAAAAGTTTGCAAATAAACCTTTGCACTGGCATGCTGTCTATATGAACGCAGATCCAGAAGTCGGACAACCCCCGGCCCACCTTGGGGACCGGGCTATCGACGGCCCCGTCCTTAAGGCCCTTGCGCATCCGCTGCGGGTGCAGTTGCTGGACATTCTTTCCCAGCACGGGCCCCAGACAGCGAGCAGCATCGGCAAGCGTCTCGGGGAATCCAGCGGCGCAACGAGCTACCACCTGCGGCAACTGGCCCGGCACGGTCTTGTCCGCGAAGTTCCGGACCGGGGTTCGGTACGCGAACGGTGGTGGGAACGCACACCGGGCGCACTGACGATCAGCACGCCCGGTGCGGAACAGGACCCGGCGGTGCGGGAAGCGGCCCGGCAGGTCAGCGGCTACTTTGAGCGCGGACGCGCGGAATCACTGGCTGCTTTCATGGCGAGCGACGCAACGGAGCTGCCGGACGAGTGGTCCCAGGCTGCGACGATCAGCACGCTCAATGCCTACTTCACCGCGGACCAGCTCAGGGCGCTCACCCGGGACATGGAAGCGGTCCTGCGCGAGAAACTCGAGACCTACCGGAACGATCCGGCAACACCCGGGGCGCGCCCCGTTCAGGTGCACTTCAATGCATTTCCACTCATCGATACACAGGAGCCCGCATGAGTTCCACAGTCCTCGCGTACTCCCGGCCCGTCTCTTCCCATGCGGGACTCACCGCCCGCGCCCTGATCTGCCTGGGCACTGCTTTCATTTCTGTTGGCTCCTGGCTCGCCCGCCCGGAGCCACCCGAAGCAGCACTCTTCCGGGAGCATATTGAGCGCCGGACCGATGCCCTTGCCGCCGCCCACAGCGGCCAGTACCTGCTGCTGTAGGAACCGGCCGCGCAGGGCAGCGGATCAGTGGCCGCGGGCGATCCATTCCTCCAGCTGCGGCGCCTCGGCGCCAACGGTGGTGGCGTCACCGTGGCCGGTGAGCACCCGGGTCTCCGACGGCAGGGTCAGCAGCCGTTCCCGGATGGACTTGATGATGGTGGGGAAGTCGCTGTAGGACCGGCCGGTGGCGCCGGGACCGCCGGAAAAGAGCGTGTCCCCGCTGAAGACCACCGGGGAACCGTCACCGGGCGCACCGGCAGCCAGCAGGAAGCACACTGATCCGGGGGAGTGGCCGGGGGTGTGCAGGGCCTGCAGCGTAATCCCGGCCACCTCGTAGATGTCGCCGTCCTGGATTTCGTCGTCGGGCGCTTCCTCGGGGAACACCGCATCCCAGAGCATCCGGTCCGCAGCGTGCAGGAAGACCGGGGCGCTGAAGCGTTCCCGGGCTTCGCCCACGGCACGGATGTGGTCGTCATGGCCGTGCGTGAGCAGGATGGCCATGACTTCCCGGTCGCCGACAGCGGCAGCCACGGAGTCGACGTCGTGCGCGGGATCGATAATGATCACCTGCGAGTCGTCACCGACGATCCACACGTTGTTGTCCACCTCCCAGGTGCCGCCGTCCAGGGAGAACGTGCCCGAGGTGATGACGTTGTCGATGTTCACGGCCATTTAGAGGACCACCACGGAGCGCAGGACCAAACCGTCATGCATCTTGGTGAAGGCTTCTTCAATGTCGCCCAGGCCGATGCGCTCGGACACGAAGGCATCCAGGTCCAGGCGGCCCAGCTTGTACTGCTCCACCAGCATCGGGAAGTCACGCGACGGCAGGCAGTCGCCGTACCAGGAGGACTTCAGCGAGCCGCCGCGGCCAAAGACATCGGCCAGCGGCAGTTCAATCTTCATCTCCGGGTTGGGCACGCCCACCAGGACCACGCGGCCGGCAAGGTCACGCGCGTAGAAGGCCTGCTTGTAGGTTTCGGGGCGGCCGACGGCGTCAATCACCACGTCTGCGCCGTTGCCGCCGGTGAGGGCACGGATGGCCTCGACCGGATCTTCTTCCTTGGAGTTGATGACGTGGGTGGCGCCCTGCGCCTTCGCCAGTTCCAGCTTCTTCGCGTCAATGTCCACGGCGATGATGGTGGTGGCTCCGGCGAGCTGCGCGCCGGCAACAGCGGCAATGCCCACGCCGCCGCAGCCGATGACGGCTACGGATTCCCCGCGCTGGACCTCGCCGGTGTTGATGGCGGCACCGATGCCGGCCATCACGCCGCAGCCGAGCAGGCCCACTGCGGCGGCATCGACGTCGTCGTCCACCTTGGTGCACTGGCCGGCAGCCACGAGGGTCTTCTCAGCGAACGCGCCGATGCCCAGGGCGGCGGTCAGCTCGGTGCCGTCCTCCAGGGTCATCTTCTGCGTGGCGTTGGCAGTGTTGAAGCAGTACTGCGGCTGGCCCTTGCGGCACGCACGGCACTCGCCGCAGACGGCGCGCCAGTTCAGCACCACGCGGTCGCCGGGGGCAACTTCGGTGACATCGGGGCCGACGGCGGAAACCACGCCGGTTGCCTCGTGGCCGAGCAGGAAGGGGTAGTCATCATTGATGGCCCCCTGCTTGTAGTGCAGGTCCGTGTGGCAGACACCGCAGGTAAGGATATCCACCAGTGCTTCTCCGGGGCCGGGATCCGGAACCAGGATGGTCTCCAGCGAGACCGGGGCGTTCTTTTCCTTGACGACTACTGCCTGAACCTTGTGAACCATATGCGTTGTGCTGCCTCTCGGGGGTGTCCGGGCGGGACACCGATATCCGGCATCCCGCGTTCCATCCTATGAAGCGGGACGGATTTGCGCGAAGTTGACGTGGGCTGAGCTTGGAGGCTCAGGGGGTCTGCCAAGCATCGGGAAGCGGTAGGGGCCGGGCGCCTAGAGGCCCAGGCGGGACTTTACCTCGGCTGCGGACGGGTTCGTGGCTGAGGAGCCGTCCGGGAAGATGACGGTGGGCACGGTCTGGTTTCCGCCGTTGATCTCGGCCACCAGCTCCGCGGTGCCCTCCACGTTTTCGATGTTGACCTCGTTGTAGCCGATGCCGGCGGCTTCCAGCTGGGACTTCAGGCGGCGGCAGTAACCGCACCAGGAAGTGGAGAACATGGTGATGGAACCGGCGTCGGGGGTAAAGGCTTCTGCGGTGGCGGCCATGGAAGGCTCCTTCTGCGTAGGGAATACAGGGACTGCCGGGTACAACCGCCGGGCTGCCGGTTCAATTCCCCGGCCGGCGGACTGGCACACTGGACGCATGTGCGGACGTTACGTGATGGCCAGGACGACGGCGGATCTGGTCGCGGAGGCCGAGGCGGAAGCCGACGCCCATCTGGAGCTGCGGCAGTCCTGGAACGTGGCGCCGACGTCGGACGTGCCGGTGGTGCTGGAACGCTACGTCGGCGGGCCGGCGGCAGGCCGGGCCGCGGTTCGGGAAATACATGTGGCCCGCTGGGGACTGGTGCCCGGATGGGCAGCAGATGACTCGGTGGGGGTCCGGGCCTTCAACGCGCGCAGCGAAACGGTGCTGGAGAAGCCGACCTTCCGCGACGCAGTGTTCTCCCGGCGCTGTGCAGTGCCGGTGCAGGGATACTACGAGTGGAAAACCGGGCCGGGAAAAACCAAGCAGCCCTTCTACGTTCACCGCACCGACGGCGCCTTGACGTTTTTCGCCGGCCTCTACGAGTGGTGGCGGGACCCGGCGAAAGCACCGGGGGAGCCGGGCAGCTGGCTGCTCTCGACGTCGATCCTCACCGCGGCAGCGCCGGACCCGGCGGAAATCCGCGGTGCCCGGCAGCCGGAGGTGCTGGGAGAACTGGGGGAGCTGCATCACCGGATGCCGGTGCCGCTCACGCGGCAGGGCATGGACGCGTGGCTGGACCCCGCGGCACGCAACGCCGGGGAGCTGGTGCACCGGGTGGTCGGCGAAGCCCGCACCGCAGCGGCCCAATGGACTCTTAAGGCGGTGGATCCTGCCGTGGGCAACGTCCGCAACGACGGTCCGGAACTGCTGGCAGCCCCCGCCGCTGAACCGGATTCTGAGCCCGCCCTGTTTTAGCGCCCTGCCACTGCCCCCCCCTGTTTCAACCGCTGTTCCGGGAGGACAGTTCGGTGAGTGCAACCTGGGCCGGGTCGGTTTCGATCGGCTCAATGATCTCAAGCGTGACATTGCCGTTCGCGTCCATGGAGAGTCCCGGGTTGTGACAGACCTCCCAGCGGTAACCGTCCGGATCCGTGAAGTACCCGGAGTAGCCGCCCCAGCTCATCTGGGTTCCCGGGGCCGTAATTGATCCTCCCGCTGAGGCTGCTTCCGCCAGCACGGCATCCACTTCCGCCGCTGAGCCCACGTTATGGCCCAGGGTTACGGGAGCAGCTGCGGCCTCACCCATGGCGCCGGCTTCGGCCGCCAGATGATCGCGCCGGAAGAAGGCCAACAGCAGGCCGGGGCCCACCTGGTAGAAAATCACTTCCTCCGGGACGTGCTGGACGGCTTCCCAGCCGAGCCGGGAGGAATAGAACGCGTAAGTTACCTCGAGATCCCGCACGCCTGCGGTGATCACGGATAGAGAAGGTTTCACAGTGATGATCCTGCCACTGCGGGGCGGGTAAGTTCCTCTGTGACGCGTTTGAACGCGTTTGAACTGTTCAGCAAAACGGCCCGCACGCGGCTGGACCGTTGACGGCACCTCCGCACGGGGCTGTCATGGACCTATGCCCCGGAATGCTCCAGCACCCCGTAACCCGGACGGAAGTCACCGGGCCGCCAGCACCGAATCAAGGCAGAGCCCCGCCGGCAAGTCCGGTGGACGCAGCGGCTGGGCCCGGTTCCTGATTCCGGTGGTGCTGATCATCGTCTGGTTCGGAGTGGGCGGGATTGGCGGGCCCTACTTTGGCAAGATCAGTGAAGTGGCGGACAACAACCAGACCTCATATCTTCCCGCCAGCTCTGCGTCCACGCAGGTGGCCGACCTGCAGCAAAAATTCACGGACAGCGACGCGATCCCCGCCGTCGTCGTCTATGTGAACAATGCCGGCCTGACCGAGGAGGACCGGGCCTTTGTCACCGGCCGGGTGTCCGAGTTGTCGAAGGTCAGCGGCGTTGCGGGGGATGTTTCCCCGCCTCAGTTCTCCACCGACGGCAAGGCAGCGGAAATCTTTGTGCCGGTGCAGGACAATGACAGCGCCACGGCCACCGTGGAAGATCTGGGCAACGAGGTGCGGGACGGGATCCCCCAGGGGCTGGAGAGCTACGTCACCGGACCGGCCGGGCAGCTGGCGGACATCACCGAAGCGTTCGGCGGCATCGACACCTCGCTGGTCCTGGTGGCGGCACTGGCGGTGCTGGTGATCCTGGTGGTGGTCTACCGGTCACCCCTGCTGCCGTTCCTGGTTCTGCTGACCTCGATCTTCGCCCTGTCCGCGGCCATCCTGGTGGTCTTCTACCTGGCAAAAGCCGGAACGCTGACCCTGAACGGACAGGTCCAGGGCATCCTGTTCATCCTGGGCATCGGTGCCGCAACGGACTATTCGCTGCTCTATGTTTCCCGCTACCGGGAGTCGCTGCGGGACCACGAAGGACGGTGGGACGCTACCTGGGCGGCGCTGAAGGGAACCTTTGAACCCGTCCTGGCCTCGGCTGCCACGGTGACCGCCGGGTTGCTCTGCCTGCTGCTCAGCGACCTCAATTCCAACAAGGCGCTGGGACCGGTGGCGGCGATCGGCATCGGATTCGCTTTCCTGGCCGCGATGACCCTGCTCCCGGCGCTGCTCTTCCTCTTCGGGAGGGTGGCCTTCTGGCCGCGCCGGCCCGCATTCGGGTCCAAGCATCCGGACCGGGACGGGAACTCACCCAAAGGGTTCTGGCCCCGCGTGGCCCGGACCGTCAAGGCACATCCGCGCCGCACCTGGGTGATTCCCACACTGGTGCTCCTGGTCGCGGCCACAGGCCTGCTGCAGCTGCGGGCCTCCGGGGTGCCGCAGAGCGACTTTGTGCTGGGGCAGACCGCCACCAAGGAAGGCCAGCAGGTCCTGGGTGAGCATTTCCCCTCCGGATCCGGCAGCCCGGCACTGATTGTCGCCCCGGAAGGCGAGATCGACGCCGTCGCCCGCGCAGTGCTGGCCGTGCCCGGCGTGGATGCGCTGGCCGTGGACGCCAACGGCACACCGGCCGGGGAGCTGCCGGTGACGGCCGACGGCGTGCAGGCCTCTCCTATTCCCGGGACCTCGGGCGCGCCAAAGGTAGTGGACGGAAAAGTCCTGCTGGAAGCCACGCTCAAGGAGGCTGCGGAGTCCGACGCCGCGGAGCAGACGGTCTCCACCATGCGGGAGAAGGTGGCCGGGATCGGGGATGTGCTGATCGGCGGGGTGACGGCCACGACCATCGACACCAACGCTGCGGCGGCCCACGACCGGGACCTGATCATTCCGGTGGTGCTGGTGGTGATCCTGTTCCTGCTGATGCTGCTGCTGCGCGCGGTGCTGGCACCGTTCCTGCTGATCCTGACGGTGCTGCTGTCCTTCGGGGCCACCATGGGTGTTTCCGCCCTGGTCTTCAACCATATTTTCCGTTTCCCGGGCGCCGATCCAGCCGTTCCGCTCTTCGGATTCATCTTCCTGGTGGCCCTGGGCGTGGACTACAACATCTTCCTGATGACCCGCGTCCGGGAGGAGAGCATCCTGCACGGCACCCGTGAGGGAGTGGTCCGCGGCCTGATGATCACCGGCAGCGTCATTACCAGCGCCGGCATTGTGCTGGCCGCAACCTTCGCCGCCCTGGGGGTGATCCCGGTGCTCTTCCTGGCACAGCTGGCTTTTATTGTTGCCTTCGGTGTCCTCCTGGACACTTTGGTGGTGCGCTCGCTGCTGGTGCCGGCCCTGTCCTATGACATTGGCCGCAGGATCTGGTGGCCTTCGAAGCTCTCACGGAGCCGTGCGGATTCTGCGGGCGGCTAATCTAAAGGCATGGAAACCTCTGATCATCACCGATCCATGTCCTGCCAGCTGGACGATGTCCGCACCGCCATTGACGAAATTGATGAAGAGATCGTGGCGCTGATCTGGCGCCGGGAGCGGCTGGTGCGCCTGGCCGGTCCTCTGAAGGACAACGACGCCGAGGTGAAGGCTCCCGCGCGCGTCGAAGAGGTCCTTGAACATGTCCGCGCCATGGCAGAGGCCCAGGACGGGGATCCCACGGTGGTGGAAGCAACGTACCGCGCGATGATCGACGCCTTCATCGACTATGAGCTGAAGGTGCGGCATGAGGCCGAGGCCCAGGCCAAGCTGGACGCTTTTTCGCGCAGCTAGGGGACCTCCTCCGCTTCCCCGGGACAATTGCGCTGCTACTGGGTGGAAGGCTGGCGGCGTGGGGTACGGTACTCACACATCAGGTGCCCGCACCGGCACACTACGCACTCAGGGGGAAGAGGCAGGAATGGACCAGGAGCAGCCGGGACCGGCTATTGCTGCGCCGGAACAAGCGGCATCGGAGCAGTGGCGGGCCGTCGCTGCTGCGCTCGCAGATGAGCGCAGGCTGCGGCTGTATGCCCGCATCATCACGGCGGCGGAGCGCGGAACGCCCCTGGACGGGCAGAACCTCGAGCCGAAGGAACGCAAATCCCTGGCTGCCCTGCAAAAGGCAGGACTGGTCTCCTCGGGGGTCTGCGATGTGCAGCCGATCAGCGGTGTTTTTGCCCGCCTGCTGGCCAGCGGCAAGCAGCCGCCGGAAACTTCGGCACAACGGTTCCTGGTCAACGGGAAAATCTCGGCCTACCCCCGCCGGTCTGCCGACCGCCTGGAACTGCTCCACTACGTGGCCGGGCACGTCTTTGAAACGGTCCCGGCCCCTCCCGGAGAGGTGCCGGTGCTGACGGAGCGCGAGATTACCGGCCGCCTGGGCAGCTATTCCACGGATCCGGCAGCCGTTCGGCGCTACCTGGTGGATGAAGGAATAGTGGCCCGCAGCACCGACGGATCCCGGTACTGGCTGACGTCTCCGCGTCCTGCGGACGGAATGGAATTCGCGTAGCTACGACGTGCCCTCTTCGAGGATCGACACAATTGAAAAGAGCGTAAAGCAGATGGCTCCGAGCCCCACCAGCACATGAGCGCCGACGAAGAACGCCGGCTCGGTGCCTGCAGCTTCAAAGATAGTCCAAGCACCAGGTTGACGGTGCCCGCAGCAGCGACGAGCCACGCCCAGGCGAAACGCTCGCTGTCGCTGAATTCGTTGCGTATCTTGGCGGACGATGCTCGCGACCAGAGCGATCAGCGCCGTGCAGATCGCCGACAGGCCGACCATGACGTGGCCGGCGACGAATCCGGGAGTGTCCCCGCGCGTTAACAGCCCGGTTGCGAGGGAGAATCCGACGACGGCGGCTGCAGCAGCAACGTAGCCGGAGAGCGGCAGGATGATCCCCCAGGCGCGTCCGTAGCGGTTGATGAGCTGCCTGATGATGGTGGCCGCCGTAGTGAACAGGGCATAACAGATGGCGGTCAGCCCAACGTTGACGTGTCCGGCCACAAAATGGCCGGTCCGCGTTTAGTGCCAGTTTGTGCCGGTATCACCCGCGGAACAATGCCGGAGGCCTGCCGGGGGCGGGCGGCCGTTGACTCGGCCGCGGGCGGAGCGTCGAATGGAAAGTGCTGTCTGGTCCGGCACTATTCACGACGAGCTCCCAAGGAGCGTCCATGGCCGCCAAGTTCACCGCCCACGGCGCAGAAGCCACCCACCCGGGAGCGCGCGCCGCCACCGACCTGGGTTCACCGGCGTCGTCCCATCTGCTGACGTCCTCCGGCGCTGCCCCGGTGCTGGACCCGCGTACTGCCGCTGGCGGCAACGGCGGCGAGCCGCCGGCGCGGCACAGTGAAGGAGCCCCGGCACCCCACTCCCAGAGGCAAATTGCGCTGGTCTTCGCCGGACTGATTCTGGCCGTCCTGATTTCCGCACTGGACCAGACCATCGTGTCCACGGCACTGCCAACCATCGTGGGCGACCTCCAGGGCCTGGACCACCTGTCCTGGGTCATTACCGCCTACCTGCTGACCTCCACCATCGGGCTGCCCATTTACGGCAAACTCGGCGACCTGCTGGGACGCAAGAACATCTTTGTCTTCGCGATTGCCGTGTTCCTGGCCGGATCCGCACTGTCGGGACAGGCGCACAGCATGACTGAGCTGATTACCTACCGGGCAATCCAGGGTGTGGGCGGCGGCGGAATCATTATCGGCGCCCAGGCCATCATCGGGGACATTGTGTCCGCCCGCGAGCGCGGCCGGTACATGGGCCTGATCGGCGCCGCCTTCGGCCTGGCCTCGGTGAGCGGACCACTGCTGGGCGGGTATCTGACCGAGTACTGGTCCTGGCGGTGGGTGTTCTACATCAACCTTCCCCTGGGCATCCTCGCGCTGGCCGTCATCGTCACCTCGTTGCATCTGCCGGTGCGCACCGGGCCGAGGCCCCCGCTGGACTACGCCGGTGCGGCCCTTCTGGCGATCATCAGTGCCGCGCTGGTGATGCTGACCAGCTGGGGCGGAACCACCTATGCCTGGACCTCCTCCACCATCCTGGGGCTGGGAGTGGTTGCCGCCGTCGGCATCGCCGTCTTTATTCCGGTGGAGCTGCGCGCCAACGAGCCGATCCTTCCCCTGCGGCTTTTCCGCAACCGCAACTTCCTCGTCTGCACGCTGGTGGGCCTGTCCGTGGGGCTGGCCATGTTTGGCAGCATCTCCTATCTGCCCACCTTCCTGCAGATGGTCAACGGCGCTTCAGCCACTATGTCCGGACTGATGATGCTGCCGATGACCGCCGGCCTGCTGCTGACCTCGATCGGCACCGGGCAACTAATTTCCCACACGGGCAAGTACAAGATCTATCCCATTCTTGGTTCGGCCGTAATGATCGTCGGGCTGGTGCTGCTCTCCCGGATCTCCAACACCACGCCGTACTGGTTCACCGCCCTGGGCATGTTTGTCCTCGGCCTTGGCATCGGTGCACTGATGCAGAACCTGGTGCTGATTGTGCAGAACAGCGTTCCCCCGCAGAACATGGGCACCGGGGTCTCCTCCGCGAACTATTTCCGGCAGATGGGCGGCTCGCTGGGGATCGCGGTGTTCGGCTCCGTCTTTATCAAACGGCTCAATGACCAGGTGGGGGACGCCCCCGCCTCTGCCGCCGGTGTGCTCCGCAACGGGGTGAACTCGATCAGCCCGTCCGAGCTGAAAACGCTGCCCGCACCGGTGCGCGACTTTATTGCCCAGGCCTTCGGGGATGCGCTGCCGCCAATTTTCCTGCTGGGCATCCCGGCGCTGGGTGCAGGCCTGGTCCTCACTCTGTTCATCAGGGAGATTCCGCTGTCAGAGACCGCCCGGGTGCAGCCCGGCGAGAAGCAGCAGACGTAGGAAACCACTGCAAGGAGACCGCACCCCATGTCCCACAGAGCTCTTACTCCGAGGATCGCTGAGGCTCCCGTCCGGCCGGGGCCGGCCGGGCCAAAACACCGCGTGGATGCGGTCCGGAATGAGCCCCGGACCGGCCTCCACGACGAAGCGCCGAACCGAAATCTTCCGCTGGTCTTCACCGGCCTGGTGCTCTCGGTGCTGCTGGCCGCCCTGGACCAAACCATTGTTGCCACTGCACTGCCCACCATTGTGGGGGACCTTAACGGGCTGGAGCATCTGTCCTGGGTGGTGACCGCGTACATTCTGGCAGCCACCATCGGGCTGCCGATTTACGGGAAGCTCGGTGACCTCTTTGGCCGCAAGAGCATTTTCGTCTTTGCCATTGCGGTGTTCCTGCTGGGGTCCGTCCTCTCCGGACTGGCCCGGAACATGGGTGAGCTGATCGGTTTCCGCGCCCTGCAGGGCCTTGGCGGCGGAGGCCTGATGATCGGCGCCCAAGCCATCCTCGGGGACCTCGTCTCTCCCCGGGAGCGAGGCAAGTACATGGGCCTGATCGGAGCAGCGTTTGGGCTGGCCTCCGTGGGCGGACCGCTGCTGGGCGGCTGGATCACGGACGCCTGGTCCTGGCGCTGGGTGTTCTACATCAACCTGCCCATCGGGGCGGTGGCGCTCGCCGTCGTCATTACGTCCCTGCACCTGGTCAAGCCGCAGGGGGCCCGCCCCAAGCTGGACTACTCCGGCGCCGCACTCCTGGCTGTCGCGAGCGCCGCACTGATCATGCTGACCAGCTGGGGCGGCACCACCTACGCGTGGTCAAGTCCGCAGATCCTCGGCCTGGCCGTGGTGACACTGGTTGCCGGCACCGTGTTTGTCCGGGTGGAGAAGCGGGCTGCGGAACCAATCATGCCGCTGGATTTGTTCCGCAACCGGAACTTCCTGCTGCCGGTGCTGGTGGGCATCTCAGTTGGCATCGCGATGTTCTCCACCATTTCCTACCTGCCAACCTTCCTGCAGATGGTCAACCGGGCCACCGCCACCGAGTCGGGGCTGATGATGCTGCCGATGATGGGCGGGCTGCTGCTGACCTCGATCGGCACCGGGCAGCTGATCTCCCGGACCGGGAGGTACAAGATCTATCCGATCCTGGGCTGCGCCGTGATCATGGCCGGCTTGGTGCTGCTGTCGCGGATTTCGGATACGACGCCGTACAGCTTCACCGCCGCCGGCATGCTGGTGATGGGACTGGGGATCGGGATGCTGATGCAGAACCTGGTGCTGATTGTGCAGAACAGCGTGCCGGGCCGGTCGATGGGGGCCGCGATTTCCGCAGCCAACTATTTCCGGCAGATCGGGGCCTCTTTCGGCATCGCATTGTTTGGCTCAATTTTCATCCATCGGCTGGGCAACGAAATCTCCTCCGCTCCCTCCGGTGCGCCAGGGGCGGGGGAGGCCCTGGGCGGCAACATCAATTCCCTGAGTCCTGCCATGCTGCGCGGGTTGCCCGCTCCGGTGCAGGATTTTGTTGCCGCGGCCTTCGGCCATGCGCTGCCTCCAATTTTCCTGCTGAGCGTGCCCATCGTGGCGGCGGGCCTGGTGCTGTGCCTGTTCATCAAGGAGACACCGCTCTCCACTTCGGTGCGTACTGAGGCGAAGGAGGAAGCCTAGAAAGACAGGTGCCCGGGAGAGGTGCCGATTGTCAGCTGCTGGCCGTACACTGGACTCTGTTCGAACATACGTTCTAATCGATTGCCGTTCCGGTAATCAGTCCAAGCACAGGGCCGGCGTAACCGCGGGTACACGCCTGCCGGCGGGAAGGAATCGGAAAATGGGTGTCTTCAGCGAGGCAATAGAGGTGGTGTGCTCGCCCGCAGGCCAGCCCCTCCGGCTCGTCTGGAGCGGCCATACCTACAAGGTGGCAGCGGATCCGGTGCGCTGGTATGAGCGCCGGAACTGGTGGGAGGAAGAATCCCGGGCAGAACGCGGACGCGGCCCCGGGCTGGTGGACTCTGAGATTTGGCGGGTCCAGGCCCGGCGAACCCCGCGCTCGCCGCTGCGGACCCTGGACATCTCCCATGACATCCGTTCCGGCCGCTGGCGGCTGATCCGCATTCATGACGCCCTGCGGGAAAGTGCCTAGGAACCGCCTGCCATGAGTTTCACCCATCTGCACGCCGCCACCGCCTTCAGCGCCCACTACGGGGTGTCCTGGCCGGAGGAAATGGCGCAGGCCGCCGCAGCAGACGGGGCGGACGCACTGGCCTGCACCGACCGTGACGGACTGTACGGAACAGTGAAGCACCTGCGCGCCTGCATGGATGCCGGAATTGATCCGATCGTGGGAGTGGACCTTGCCGTGCTGGGCGAGCCGGATGCCGGCGGTGCCCCGCCCGTTACCGGCCGCGTGGTGGTTCTGGCCCGCGGCGGAAACAGGGGCGCAGGCTACCGGGCGCTGTGCCGGCTGATCTCCGACGCCCACGCCGGCACCTCGCCGTCGGCGGCGCGCAAGGGCAGCAAACCGGTGGGAGTGACCACGGCGCAGCTGGCCTCGCGGGCTGCATCCGGGACCGGCGGTGAACCGGTCCTGACCGTCCTGGTGGGCCCCTGGTCCGACGTCGGGCAGGCCATGCGCAGCCGCAGCTACGCCGTTGCCCGCACGCTTTTTGCCCGCTGGCAGGCCGCCCTTCCACGCGAAGCGCTCGCCGTGGAGGTGGTGGCCCACCTCAGTGCCCCCGGAGCCAACCTCAGCCTGGCCCACGCCGTACGCATGTTCCGGCTGGCGGATGAAATGCGGCTGCCGGCCATCCTCACCAATGCGGTGCGCTACGTGGATGCCGACGGCGCCGCCACCGCCGATGTTTTGGATGCCGCCCGGGCGCTGACCTCCCTGGCACGGCTGCCGGACCTGCAGCCCAACGGGCAGGGGTGGCTCAAGAGCGCGGCGCAGATGAAGTCACTGGCCCGGGAGATCAGCACCGAGGCGGGCTACGGGGCGTCGGGTGCATCGCGGCTGCTCCGCGCAACCGAAGCGCTCGCCGATGCCTGCCGGATGGATCCGGTCCGGGACATGGGCTGGAAGCAGCCGGTGGTTCCGGAAGCCTCGGTGATCGGTATTGCCGCCGAGCCCATGACCGAGCTGGTGAGCCGCTGCGAAGCGGGCATCGGCCGCAGGTTTCCGGCACTTGACGCCGGCGGTGAAGCGCGCCTGCGCAACCGGCTGGCCCACGAACTGGGCATCATTGAGCGGCTGGGATTCGCCTCCTACTTCCTGACCGTGGCGGAGGTCTCCGCGATGATCACCGGCATGGGGGTGCGGGCGGCGGCCCGCGGATCAGGGGCGTCCTCCCTGGTGAACTATCTGCTGGGCATCAGCCACGTCAATCCGCTGGCCCATGACCTGATTTTTGAGCGCTTCCTCTCCCGCGACCGCTCCACCCTGCCGGACATCGACATAGATGTGGAAAGTGCCGAACGGCACAACGTCTATCACCGCATCTTTGAACGTTTCGGGGCCGAACGCGTCACTTTGATGAGCATGCAGAACGGTTACCGGGCCCGCGGCGCGGTGCGCGACGCCGGCATGGCCCTGGGCCTGGCCGAAGAGGACATCGGGGCAGTGGCCAAACAGCTGTGGCGATTCTCCGCCCGGAAGTTCCGTGAGGCGCTCGCGGAAAAACCGGAGCTGCGGGATATTGCCGGACGGGTGGAGGGAAACCGGCAGCTGGATTTGCTGGTGGACCTGACCGAGCGCCTGGACCGGCTGCCACGGCACATTTCCATGCACCCCTGCGGCGTGATCCTGGGGGACACCTCCCTGCTGGACCGCACCCCGGTGCAGCCCTCCGGCCTGGGGCTGCCCATGTCCCAGTTCGACAAGCACGACATGGATCCCATGGGCATGCTCAAGCTCGATGTGCTGGGCGTGCGGATGCAAAGCGCCATGGCCTACGCCCTGAAGGAAGTGCGCCGGCTGCATCCCACCAAAGCGGACACGGTGCGTGCCGGAGCGCATCCGGCCGGTCCCGACGGGAAAGGTCCGGACTATGTGCTGGCGGACGGTTCCATCAACCTTGACGCAGTACCGCTGGATGACGCGCCCACCTATGACCTGATCTGCAGCACCTACACGCTGGGCTGCTTCCAGATTGAATCCCCGGGACAGCGCGAGCTGATCGGCAAGCTCGAGCCCCGGGAATTCAATGACCTGATCATCGACATTTCCCTGTTCCGGCCCGGCCCCATGAAATCCGACATGGTCCGTCCGTTCCTGGAACACCGCCACGGCTGGGCTCCGGAGGTGTATCCGCACGAGGCCCTGCGGCCGGTCCTCGCGGAAACGCACGGGGTGACAGTGTTCCACGAACAGGTCCTGCGCACCTTTGACGTCTTCACCGGCTGCGGGCTGGCCAAAGCCGATGAACTGCGCCGGCTGCTGGGCAATGAAGACGCCGAACAATCCGTGGAGGATTTCTTCCGCACCGAGGCAGCCAAGCGCGGTTACACCGCAGACGTCATCGACAAGGTTTGGGGCACGCTGAAGGCGTTCGGCAGCTTTGGCTTCTGCAAGGCGCACGGCGCCGCATTTGCCGTGCCCACTTATCAGTCCGCCTGGCTGAAGGCACACCACCCCGAAGCTTTCCTGGCCGGGATCTTTGAACACGATCCGGGCATGTATCCGCGCCGGCTGCTGGTGGCCGAGGCCCGGCGGATGGGCATTCCCATCCTGCCCCTGGACATTAACCGCAGCGGCGCGCAGTACCGGGTGGAACGGGTGCCGGCGGTTCCGGCCTCGCCCGGGCCCCGGGCGCGTCCGGAAAAGCTGGGCATCAGATTGAGCCTGGCCGGGATCTACGGTCTCTCGGCAGCGGAACTGCGGCGCATCACTGCCGGCCAGCCCTACGATTCCCTGGCTGACCTGCGGGCCCGGGCCAAAGTGGGCCGGGCGACCCTGATGCGGCTCGCCTCGCTGGGTGCCTTCGATTCACTGGCCCGGGACACCGGAACAGCCGCTTCCCGCGCTGATCTGCTGCGCCACCTGGACGCGGCACCGCCCCGGCCGGCGCCGCGGAAATACGATCCCATTCCCGGTCAGCTTGCCCTGCCGCTGGGGGACACCGAATTGGAAAACCTGCACCCCGAACTGCCCGAACCCACCCTGCGGGAGAAGGTGCGCACGGAACTGGACCTGCTGGCGGTGGATGTCAGTGCCCACCTGATCGACAGCTACGCCCCGCTGCTGGCGGAATTCGGGGTCACCAAGGCCCGGGACCTGATTGGACTGCGCAACAATTCCGAGGTGTGGGTGGCCGGCATCCGCGTGGCCACCCAAACTCCGCCCATGCGCGGCGGGCGGCGCGTGGTGTTCATCAGCCTCGACGACGGGACCGGCTGCGTGGACTGCACGTTCTTCACCGAGGCCCAGGAAAAGACCGGCCCCCTGCTCTTTGGCACCGAGCTGATGCTCATCCGCGGACTCACCCGCCGCACCGGTCCGCGCGGCATCAGCATGCAGGCGCTGGAGGCCTGG
Source organism: Arthrobacter sp. NPDC097144 (assembly GCF_044762205.1). NCBI lineage: Bacteria > Bacillati > Actinomycetota > Actinomycetes > Micrococcales > Micrococcaceae > Arthrobacter > Arthrobacter sp. NPDC097144. The sequence goes on from NZ_JBIWDW010000002.1 coordinate 290,428, forward strand.
GACCTGAGTGACACCGCATCCCTGCCCCGTCCCCAGCGCGGCAGGTTGGTGGGGCCGAACTCCAGCGGATAACATCGAAGGGGCGCAGAAGCAGCCGGCCACGTCCTGGCCGGCCCAAAAAACGCCGTACAACGAAATCTAGGAGACAACCGTGTCAGTGCCAGAGAAGTTCACCCTCATCGTCGACGGCGAAGAGACCACGGTGGATACTGGCACCACAGGTGCGCAGCTCTTCTTCGACCGCCGTGACGTCGTCGTCATGCGCGTGGACGGCGTCCTGAAGGACCTGGACGCCGAACTGGCTCCCGGTTCCGCCGTCGAAGCCGTGACCATTGACTCCGAAGACGGACTCAACGTCCTGCGCCACTCCACCGCCCACGTCATGGCCCAGGCCGTGCAGCAGCTGCGCCCGGACGCCAAGCTGGGCATCGGCCCGTACATCAAGGACGGCTTTTACTTCGACTTTGACGTGGCCGAGCCCTTCACGCCCGAAGACCTGAAGACCCTCGAGAAGATGATGCAGAAGATCATCAACTCGAACCAGAAATTTGCCCGGCGCGTGGTCACCGAAGAAGAAGCCCGCGAAGCCATGGCCAACGAGCCGTACAAGCTGGAGCTGCTCGGCAAGAAGGACGGCGCGGATGAAGCCGGCGAGGGCGCGAACATCGAGGTCGGCGCCGGCGAAATCACCATTTACGACAACGTGGACCGCAAGTCCGGCGACGTCGTCTGGTGCGATCTGTGCCGCGGCCCGCACCTGCCCAACACCAAGCTGATCTCCAACGCCTTCGCGCTGACCCGCTCCGCCGCCGCCTACTGGCTCGGCAACCAGAAGAACCAGCAGCTGCAGCGCATCTACGGCACTGCCTGGCCCACCAAGGATGCCCTGAAGGCCTACCAGGAGCGCCTGGCCGAGGCCGAGCGCCGCGACCACCGCAAGCTGGGCACCGAACTGGACCTGTTCTCCTTCCCCGATGAGCTGGGTTCGGGCCTGCCGGTGTTCCACCCCAAGGGCGGCATCATCCGCAAGGCCATGGAGGACTACTCCCGCCAGCGCCACACCGAGGCCGGCTACGAGTTCGTTTATACCCCGCACATCACCAAGGGACACCTGTACGAGGTCTCCGGCCACCTGGACTGGTACCGGGACGGCATGTTCCCTCCCATGCACGTGGACGAGGTGACCGATCCGGAGACCGGCGAGATCACCAAGCCCGGCCAGGACTACTACCTGAAGCCGATGAACTGCCCCATGCACAACCTGATCTTCCGCTCCCGCGGACGGTCCTACCGTGAACTGCCGCTGCGGCTCTTCGAATTCGGTTCGGTCTACCGCTATGAGAAGTCCGGTGTGATCCACGGCCTGACGCGCGTGCGCGGCATGACCCAGGACGACGCCCACATCTACTGCACCCGCGAGCAGATGAAGGACGAGCTGACCACAACCCTGCAATTCGTGCTGGACCTGCTCAAGGACTACGGCCTGGATGACTTCTACCTGGAACTGTCCACCAAGGATCCGGAAAAGTACGTCGGCTCCGACGACGTGTGGGAAGAAGCCACCCGCACCTTGGCCGAGGTTGCCGAGGCGTCCGGACTGGACCTGGTTCCGGATCCGGGTGGAGCTGCCTTCTACGGCCCGAAGATCTCCGTCCAGGCCCGCGACGCCATTGGCCGCACCTGGCAGATGTCCACCATCCAGCTGGACTTCAACCTGCCCGAGCGCTTTGAGCTTGAATACCAGGCTGCCGACGGCACCCGCCAGCGCCCGGTCATGATCCACCGCGCCCTGTTCGGCTCCGTGGAACGCTTCATGGCCGTGCTCACCGAGCACTACGCCGGCGCGTTCCCGGCCTGGCTGGCACCGGTCCAGGTGGTGGGCATCCCCGTAGCCGAAGCCTTCAACGACTACATGTTCGACGTCGTGGACAAGCTCAAGGCCCAGGGCATCCGCGCCCAGGTGGACACCGGCACCGACCGCTTCCCGAAGAAGATCCGCACCGCTTCCAAGGACAAGATCCCGTTTGTCCTGATTGCCGGCGGCGACGACGCCGAGGCGGGGGCTGTTTCCTTCCGCTTCCGCGACGGCAGCCAGGACAACGGCGTGCCCGTTGAAGAGGCCGTCAAGCGGATCGTCGAAGCCGTCCGCAACCGGGACAAGTAGACGGCGGCGGAGGCAGGCATGCAGACGGAAAACGGCGGCCGGGACGGCAGCGGCAGTCCCTATTCCGGGGACGCTGAAGTCACCGACTCATTTGAACTCCCCGGCGTGCCGGATTCCTTTGCACGCCTGTGGACACCGCACCGCCTGGCGTACATCAAGGGCGGGCAGGAACAGGTCTCCTCGGAGCACAACTGCCCGTTCTGCGCCGCCCCGGGCCGCAGCGACGAAGAGTCGCTGATTGTCCACCGCGGCAAGCATGCCTTTGTCATCCTGAACCTGTTTCCGTACAACGCCGGACACCTGCTGGTCTGCCCGTACCGGCATGTGCCGGACTACACGGACATTGACGAGCAGGAGACAGCGGAGATTGCCGCCCTGACACAGACCGCCATGCGCGTGCTGCGGAAGGTCTCCAATCCCAGCGGCTTCAACCTGGGCATGAACCAGGGCGTGACCGGGGGAGCGGGAATCGCCGCGCACCTGCACCAGCACATAGTGCCGCGCTGGGGCGGGGACGGAAATTTCCTGCCGATCATCGCCCAGACCAAGGCAATTACCCAAACCCTGGGGGATGTCCGCCAACAAGTGGCAGACGCGTGGCCCCAGGCCAGCGAGGACTGAGCAGTGCTGAACAAATATGCAAGAGGCTTTTTCACCAGCGTCTTTACGCCGCTGGCGGCCTGGCTGCTGAAGCGCGGCGTCTCACCGGACGCAGTGACCATCCTGGGCACCCTGGGCGTCATGGTGGGCGGCCTGGTCTTCTATCCGCTGGGCCACCTGTTCTGGGGCACCCTGTTCATCACGGCGTTCATCTTCTCCGACGTTATTGACGGAATCATGGCGCGCCAGCAGGAACGCACCGGAAAATGGGGCGGTTTCCTGGATTCCACCCTGGACCGCTTCGCCGACGGCGCCCTGTTTGCCGGCGTGAGCATCTGGTATTTCACCGGCGGGCAGAATGACGCCATTGGCATCGCAGCCATCATCGCGCTGGTGCTGGGAATGCTGGTGTCTTACATCAGGGCCAAGGCCGAGTCCCTGGGCTTTAACGCCAACGTTGGCATTGCCGAGCGTGCCGAGCGTCTGGTCTCCCTGCTGGTCGCTACCGGACTGGTGGGGCTGGGCGTCCCCGAGGTCCTGCTTCTGGTGGTCCTGCTGGCGCTGTGCGCAGCCAGCTGCGTGACCATCGGGCAGCGGATGCTCGCGGTGCGCCGGCAGGCCATCTAGGCCCGATCGGCCCACAACTACGGGACAACTCACAGCTGCGCGTCACCGGAAGCAATCCGGTGGCGCGCGTCGCTCTTTAAAGCGCCGGGAAGCCCTAGGCTGGGACCAGCAGCATTTGCTGAATCGGTTTCCCACGAAGGTGAGTTCTATGCACAACCCCCAGTCCCAGGGCGCGGCTGCGCCCGTTTCCGCGTCCGGATCCCTTTCTCCGGTCACCGGCAGCAGCCGGGTCAAGCGCGGTATTGCCGAGATGCTCAAGGGCGGGGTGATCATGGACGTGGTCACCGCCGAGCAGGCCCGCATTGCCGAAGACGCCGGAGCGGTGGCAGTCATGGCGCTGGAGCGCGTTCCGGCCGACATCCGCGCCCAGGGCGGAGTTTCGCGCATGAGCGATCCCGACATGATCGACAGCATTATCAATTCGGTCTCCATCCCGGTCATGGCCAAGGCCCGGATCGGCCACTTTGTGGAGGCCCAGGTCCTGCAGTCGCTCGGGGTGGACTACATTGACGAGTCCGAAGTCCTGACCCCGGCCGATTACACGAACCACATCGACAAGTGGAAGTTCACCGTCCCCTTTGTCTGCGGTGCCACCAACCTGGGCGAAGCCCTGCGCCGCATCAACGAGGGCGCAGCCATGATCCGTTCCAAGGGTGAAGCCGGCACGGGAGACGTCTCCAACGCCACCATGCACATGCGGGCCATCCGCTCCGAGGTGGCCCGGCTGTCCTCACTGCCCGAGGACGAGCTGTACGTGGCCGCGAAGGAACTGCAGGCCCCCTATGAACTCGTGAAGGAGGTGGCTGCCGCCGGGAAGCTTCCCGTGGTGCTGTTCACCGCCGGCGGCATCGCCACACCCGCGGACGCAGCCATGATGATGCAGCTGGGCGCGGACGGCGTGTTTGTGGGCTCGGGTATCTTCAAGTCCGGCAACCCCGCCCAGCGCGCGGCAGCCATCGTGAAGGCCACCACCTTCTTCGACGACGCCGATGAAGTTGCCAAGGCTTCACGCGGCCTGGGTGAGGCCATGGTGGGCATCAACGTGGACGAAATTCCGCAGCCGCACCGGCTGGCCGAGCGCGGCTGGTAGCACCGGCCGCACCCTTGCAGTCCGTCCCGGGCATACCTGCCCGGGACGGATTGTGCGTCAGCGCAGGTCCAGGCTGAGGTACTGCCCGCGGCCGATGAGTTCGAAGCCCCGTGCCGCCAGGAACTCGGCGCCTGCAGGAGCAGCGTTGACGGCCAGCCGGTCCGCCCCTGCAGCTTCCGCCACGGTTGCCGCGCGGCTCAACAGCGCCGTTCCGTACCCCTTGCGCCGGCTGGAAGGACCAACCGCCAGCCCGAAAACGCCGGCGAGCGAACCCTTGCGGGGTTTGCGTGACGGCTCGTCGGAAACCTGCGGCTTGCCGGTGATCGGATCCATGGGCGGCGGCTGCTGATCGACGGCGGACGGGACATACACCCACGCCCGGCCCGTCAGCTTTCCGTCGCCACGGGTGGTGAGGTGCCAGGCGGTGCGCGGGTGGCTGCGCCCGGCGGCGAGTTCATCGGCGTCGGGCCCGGTGACCTCAGCGGGCTCCGGATCGACGCCGGCGGTCCCGGCGTCGTAGCGCTCCGGCACACTCACCGGGGCGCTCATCCACTGCGGCTGCGGGCCGCGGCGGAACCCGAAAGCCTCCAGCGGTGCGTAGTTCACTGCGTTGTTCATCCAGACGGACACGCTCTGCGCGCCGAGCCGGGTGGCTTCGGTCAGGCCGGGCCGGATGCCGGCGGGCGCAATCCGCTGCGGGTACAGCAGGACCAGCTGACGCCGCGCTGGCAGCCACAACCACTCCGACTCATGGGTGGAAAAGGTATTGCCGCCAGTGACTCCGGCGAGTTTAGTCAACCAATTCCGGTGAAGGTCCTGACAAGCTGCGATGGTAACCATTTAAATTAGTCTAATCCGCGGCGGTGCAGCAGCGGTTCAATGGCTGCATCACGGTCCCGGAAGTTACGGAAAGCCTGCAGCGGGTCGATGCTGTTGCCCCGGGCGAGCAGCTCGCGGCGGAACCGGTCTCCGTTCTCCCGGGTCAGGCCGCCGTTCTCCCTGAACCACTCCACGGTGTCCGCGTCCAGGACCTCGCTCCAGATGTAGGCGTAATAGGCGGCGGCATATCCGCCGGCGAAGATGTGCTTGAAGTAGCCCGAACGGTAGCGCGGCGGCACCAGATCAAGTGCCACGCCGGCGCGCTGCAGGGCCTCGGCCTCAAAGGCCTCCGGATCCTGCACGGTTTCGCCGGGAGCCAGTTCGTGCCAGGCCAGGTCCAGCAGGGTGGCACCGAGGTATTCCGTGGTGCCGAAGCCCTCGCCCCAGGTGGAGGCGGCCTCGATCTTGTCGATCACATCCTGGGGGAGCGGCTCACCGGTGACGTGGTGCTTCGCGAAGTTGGCAACAACTTCCGGCCACAGCATCCACATCTCATTGACCTGCGAGGGGTACTCCACAAAGTCACGCGGAACGGCCGTACCGGAGAACTGCGGGTAGGTGACTGAGGAGAACAGGCCGTGAAGTGCGTGTCCGAACTCGTGGAAGGCCGTCACCACTTCATCGAAGGAGAGCAGGGTGGGCTCTCCCTCCGGCGGCTTGGGGATGTTGAGGTTGTTGATGACCACCGGCTGCATGCCCAGCAGGGCGGACTGGTGCACCAGCGAATTCATCCAGGCCCCGCCTGCCTTGGTGTCGCGGGTGTAGTAGTCGCCCAGGAACAGGCCCAGCCCGGACCCGTCCTCATTCTTCACTTCCCAGATCCGGACGTCCGGGTGGTAACCGGACAAATCCGGGCGTTCGGTGAAGGTCACTCCGTACAGCCGGTTGGCGGCGTAGAAAACGCCGTCATGCAGGACCCGCTCCAGTTCGAAATAGGGCCGCAGAGCCGCGCGGTCCACGCTGAACTTTTCGCGGCGCACCTGCTCGGAGTAGTAGGACCAGTCCCAGGCCTGCAGTTCCTCGATACCGTCCCGGGCGGCGGCTTCGCGCAGCAGTTCGGCTTCGGCCTGCGCGTTGCGGACAGCGGGCGGCGCAAGCTTGCCGAGCATGGAATGGATGGCTTCCAATGACGGAGCCGTCTGGTTGTCCGTGGCGAACTCCGCGTGGTTGGCGAAGCCCAGCAGGGCAGCGCGGTCGGCGCGCAGTGCGGCCATTTCCGCGGCGAGGCCCAGCGTGTTTTCCTGGTTGTCCCGGAAACCGCGGTTCAGCGAGGCTTCGAGGAGGCGGCGGCGGGTTTCCCGGTTGGTCAGCGAGGCCAGCGCAGGCTGCGAAGTGGGCAGGACCAGGGACAGCAGATAACCCTCCTTGCCTGCCTCGGCGGCAGCGGCGGCTGCCGAGGCGACGTCGTCGTCGGAAAGACCGTCCAGCTCAGCCGCATCGGTGACCAGCAGGGCCGACTCGTTGGTGTCCTTAAGCAGCTTCTGGGCGTACTCGGTGCCCAGCACGGACAGGCGCGAGTTCAGTGTCCGCATGCGTGCCTGGCCGTCCTCATCCAGCTGGGCCCCGGCCCGGATGAAGCTGCGGCGGTATTCGGCGACCAGCCGCGCGGATTCCTCATCCAAACCCTCGGTGGAAACGGCATTAACCCGCTCGAAGAGGTCCTTGTTCAGGTAGATGGCGTCTTCGTGGGCGGCCAGCTGCGGGCCCACTTCCTGCTGGATGGCCTGAACTTCGTCAGTTGCATCCGCTGCCGTCAGCGTGAAGAACACCAGGGCCGCGCGTTCGAGCATCTGGCCTGACCGCTCCATTGCGGCGATGGTGTTCTCGAAATCAGGTGCCGCGGAATTGGCGGTTATCGCGTCGATTTCCGCGAGGTGCTCCTCAAAGCCGGCCTTGAAGGCGGGCCGGAAATCATCCGGGGTGATGTGCTCAAAAGGCGGGAGCTGATAGGGCAGGGAGCTGATACTTCCGAAAGGGTTACTCATAATTGTCAAGACTCGCATACCGCTGCTGAGCCGAACAACAGAAACGCCGTCGTAGGCTGGCCGCGGGCTGCGAGGGGCCTCCTTTGTGCCGAATATGACGAACGGGAGCGCCAATGACCAGACGCAGGCTCGGATTTTTGCCCGGGACGGGTTCGACGGCGAAGGCTGCCGCCGCTGTGCTGCTGCTGGCCGTGGCCGGATGTGCGCCGGCATCGGGTCCGGATCCGCAGGCCACGCCGTCGGCCTCCGCCGGGTCCGCTTCCAATTCCGCCCCGGCTCCCGATTCCGGAAGCAGCGGGACGGCGCCGCAGGCATCTCCGGCTCCCGCTGCGACCCCCGGCGTGGGAGCGGAATGCGCCGCTGAGCGGTGCTTCTCGATGATGGTTGCGGGAGACCTCCTGGTGCATCCGCAGCTGTGGACCCAGGCCGGAGCCGACGCCGCCGTGACCGGAAAGATGCCGCTGGACTTCGGACCGCTGCTCGAGGGCAAGCGGGCTTATCTCGACTCCGCGGACCTTGGCCTCTGCCACATGGAAACGCCTGTTGCCGAGACTGACGGGCCCTACACGGGCTATCCGCTGTTCAACGTTCCGCCGCAGATCCTGACCGCGGCCAAAGACGTGGGTTACGACGCCTGCACCACCGCCAGCAACCACACGGTGGACGCCGGAACTGAAGGACTGAACCGGACCCTGGCCGTACTGGACGCCCTGGGACTGCCCCACACCGGGTCCTACGCCACCGAAGCCGACGCCGCGAAACCCCTGATCCTGTCCACGCCGGCCGCGAAGGTGTCGGTGATCGAGGCGACCTACGGGCTGAACGGGATGAGCGCCGAGTTCGGCTGGCAGGTGGACCTGCTCGATCCCGCAGTGATGATCGCCAAGGCGAAGGCAGCCCGGGCAGCCGGCGCCGACGTCGTCGTGGGGGCGGTCCACGCCGGTGAGGAGTACGCGTCCGCACCCAACCCGCAGCAGGTGGAAGCAGCACATGCCCTGGCGGACAGCGGGGAATTCGACTTCATTTACGGCCACCACAGCCACTCCGTGCTGCCGATCGAGAACTACAACGGAACCTGGATCGCCTACGGCCTGGGCAACTCCGTCACCGAGCTGTCCCCCTGGTACGACGTGAACAACGAGGGACTGATCCTGCGCGCCCAGTTTGGCCAGGACGACGACGGCGGCTGGGACGTCACGGATCTGGCCTGGGCTCCGTCCGTCATCGTTCGGGACCCCTACCGCTGGTGCTCGGTGGCGACCGACCTGCCGCAGGGCCAATGTGCGCCGCCCGAACAGCAGGCGGCCGTGCGGGAGCGAACCATCGGCGTGGTCGAATCCATGGGCGCAGCGGATGCCGGGGCGCATGAATGGCTCGTGACGAAGGATCCGTTGCGCTGACTCCAGCTCCGGAGGTGCTGGGCTGGATTCCGTCGTGCAGATAACGGGCCTAAAAGCGGTTTCCCGGATTCCTTCGTGCAGATAGCGGGGCTAAAGGCGGTGTCCTGGATTCCTTCGTGCAGATAACGGGCCCAACGACGCGGATTCGGCTGTTTTGAGCCCCTGATCTGCACGAAGGATTTAGGCAAAGCCCGTTAGCTGCACGAAGGATCAGCTCCGGAGCACAGTAGCCCTAGCGCAGGGCAGCAGCCTACCGGGGGCGCTGCGAAGCGTGCTGCCGCGCCAGCTCGGAGAGCTTGGCCAGCTCCGCCAGATCCTTCGCGGATTCCGGCCGCGGCTCAAAGCTTCCGAACTTGCGGATCACGGCCTGCTGCAGCAGGAAGTCCGCAATGGCCGGGTTCTTGGGCAGCAGGGAGCCGTGGAGGTAGCTGGCCACCACGTTGCGGTAGCGGGCTCCCTCATAGTTGTCCTTGGAGTTGTTGCCCTCGCCCTTGCGCACCTCGGCCAGCGGCTTTACGCCTGAGCCAAGGAACGTCTGGCCGGAGTGGTTCTCGTAGCCGTGGATTTCGCCGAATTCCTCGCTGACGGAAAGCACGTTGCCGATCAGCCGTGCGGTGCCGCCGTGGGTTTCCAGGTCCAGCAGTCCGATGCCCGGAATCACCGTTCCGGTGTGCGTCTTGAAGAAGTTGCCGAACAGCTGGTACAGCCCGCAGATGGCCAGCATCGGCAGGTCGTCTTCGGCCATCGCGCGCAGCGTCGGAGCAATTGCCTGCAGGTCGTCCTGAATGACCACCTGGCCGCTGTCCTGACCGCCCCCGCCCACCAGCAGGTCCACGTCCGCCGGGAACTCGTCGCCCGGGTTGTACTCCAGGACGTTGGCGGTGTAGCCGTGCCATTTCAGGCGCTGCTTCAGGACCAGGACGTTGCCCCAGTCGCCGTAGATGTTCATTTCCCGCGGATACAGCTGCAGGATGTTGATGCTCCGGTCTTCGCCGGCCTGCGGATTACGCGGCTCGCTCATGAGACCACCTCTACTGTCGTGATCTTGGAAAGTTCCCGCCGCACGGCCAGCATGGCCGTGTACGTGCAGAAGATGCGCATGGGGGAGCATCCGGCGGATGCGATGAACTTCTTCAGCGCGTCGGTGATGTCCGGGTCGATGTCCGCCACCGGCACGTCGTCGTACTTCAGCCGCAGCGCCATGTCATAGGCGCGCACGCCCGTGACCATGTCCACGCCGTTTTCGGCGAGGGTTTCAAAGTCCACGTCCCACAGCCAGGACATGTCCCGGCCGTCGGCGTAGTTGTCGTTGATGGCGATCATGGTGGAGTAGCCGTGGGCGGCAAAGGATTTCAGTCCCAGCCGGAATCCGCTGGGGTTCTTCACCAGCACCAGTTCCAGCGGCTGCCCGTTGACCACCAGCGATTCGCCGCGGCCAAAGGCGGGTTCCACGTTGGACAGCGCCGTGAACAGGGCCTCCGAGTTGGCCTGCGGCCCGGCGATGACCCGTGCCAGGGTGAGGGCAGCGGCGGCATTGAAGATGTTGTAGACGCCGCGCAGCTTGAGCGAGGTGTTCACTACGGTGTCATCCACGCGGAAATCGGCGTCCGTTTCGGCAACGCGCTCCAGCACGACGTCGGCGGGCAGCACGGCTGCGGCGGCTTCGGCCGAGGAGCCGCGCATCTCGTCGTCGTTCGGGAAGGTGCTGCGCAGCGACGCGTCGAGGCCGAAGTAGCGCACGTCCTGCTTGTCCAGGGATGCGGCAATACCGGCCACCCGGGGGTCTTCGCGGTTCAGGACCACGGTGCCGGTGGTGGCCTGGGCAATGGTTTCCAGCAGCCGGGTGGTCTTGTCGATTTCCCCGAAACGGTCCAGCTGGTCGCGAAGCACATTCAGCAGCAGCGAATAGCGCGGCTGGATGAGTTTCACGAAGTGCGTTGCGTGCGCTTCGTCCAGCTCCAGGACGGCGACGTCGGCGTCCAGCCGCCCGCGCCAGTCCACCTCACCGAGCAGTGCGGCAGCGACGCCGCGGGTGAAGTTGCTGCCCGTGCGGTTGGTGAAGACCTTCAGCCCCTGGCTTTCAAGGAGCTCGACCACCATTTTGGTGGTGGTGGTTTTGCCGTTGGTGCCGGAGACCACGGCAACGCCAAGGGGGAGATCGGCCAGCGTGCGGCGGATGAAATCAGGATCAATTTTCTCCACCACCAGTCCGGGCAGTGCGGAGCCGCCGCCGCGCAGTTTGGAGGCACTGCGGACCAGCTTGCCTGTCAGGACGGAGAAAGAACTCATGGTGTACGAATATATCGCAAGCAGCTGCGCCGGGCTGATTCCGGCACCGCCGGCAGCATCGGGGGCGGCGGGGGCGGCGGAAGACGTTGCTCCTCTCGGGTCCGTAGACTGGCCCGATGACACAGGAGCGTAAATTGCGGGTGGGAGTGCTGGCACTGCAGGGCGGCGTCCGCGAACATGCAGCAGCGCTGGAGGCCGCGGGTGCCGCGGCAGTTCCGGTTCGGCGGCCGGGTGAACTCGACGGGCTGGGCGGCCTGGTGCTGCCGGGCGGTGAGTCCACCACCATTGACAAGCTCATGCGCACCTTCGGCGTGTACGAACCCCTGCAGGGGCGCATCCGGGAAGGCCTTCCGGTCTACGGTTCCTGTGCCGGAATGATCCTGCTGGCGGACCGCATCGCAGATCCGGCGCGCAACGCCTCCGGCGAGCCGCAGCAGACCCTGGGCGGGCTGGACATGGTGGTCCGCCGCAACGCCTTTGGCCGCCAGCGGGAATCCTTTGAAACACTGCTGGATTTCAAGGGCCTCGAAAATCTTCCGTCCGCCCGGAAATCCGGCACCGGCGCTGCTCCCGTACACGCGGTTTTTATCCGTGCACCCTGGGTGGAAAAGACGGGTAATTCGGTCCAGGTCCTCGCCGAGGTCCCGCCGCAGGGAGGCGGTCATGCGTCTGCTGAGGATTTGGTCGCTAGAATTGTGGCAGTGCGTTCGGGAAACCTGCTGGCCACCTCGTTTCATCCGGAGGTAACGGGGGAGAGCCGGGTCCACGAACTTTTTATCCAGATGATCAGAGGAGAAGCGTAGAGCATGTCGGGCCACTCTAAATGGGCAACCACTAAGCACAAGAAGGCAGTCATTGACGCCAAGCGTGCAAAGTCGTTCGCCAAGCTGATCAAGAACATTGAAGTTGCGGCCCGCGCAGGCGGCGCCGACATGGCCGGCAACCCCGGCCTTGAACTGGCTGTCGCCAAGGCCAAGAAGACCTCTGTTCCCATTGACAACATCAACCGCGCCGTCAAGCGCGGCGCCGGCCTCCTGGGCGAGGCCGTCGACTACCAGACCATCATGTATGAGGGCTACGGCCCCCAGGGAACCGCCCTGCTGATCGAGTGCCTCACGGACAACAAGAACCGTGCCGCCTCCGAGGTTCGCCTTGCGGTAACCCGCAACGGCGGCAACATGGGAGACCCCGGGTCCGTGGCGTACATGTTCACCCGCAAGGGCGTCGTCACCCTGCCCAAGAAGGACCTCACCGAGGATGACCTGCTGATGGCCGTGCTGGACGCAGGTGCAGACGAGGTGAAGGAATCCGGCGATAACTTCGAGATCATTTCGGAAGCTGCGGACCTGCGCGCCGTGGTCGCCGCACTCGAAGAAGCCGGCATTGAGTACGAGACCGACGAGGCCGAGTTCCTGCCCTCCATGCACGTGGAGCTGGACGCAGACAACGCCCGTAAGTTCCTGAAGCTCGTGGACGCCGTGGAGGACCTGGACGACGTCCAGAACGTGTACTCCAACGCTGACATCCCCGCCGAGGTCTTCGCACAGCTCGAAGACGACTGAGCACCCGGTGAGCCTGCGCGTCCTGGGCGTTGATCCGGGCCTTACCCGCTGCGGGCTGGGAGTCGTTGAAGTTGAACGCAACCGCCGTGCCACCCTGGTGGCTGTTGGCGTGGTGGGCACGGAAGCCGGAACCGCCCTGGACGCCAGGCTGCTGGTGATCTCCAATGCCATTGAGCTGTGGCTGGACACCCACAAACCGGATGTCCTGGCCGTTGAACGCGTCTTCAGCCAGCTCAACGTTTCCACGGTGATGGGCACCGCCCAGGCGTCCGGCGTCGTCATTGCGGCGGCGGCACGCCGCGGCATTCCCGTGGCCCTGCACACGCCCACCGAGGTCAAGGCAGCGGTGACGGGTTCCGGCTCCGCCAACAAGGACGCGGTGGGCAAAATGGTCACCAAGATCCTGCGGCTGGATGAAATGCCCAAGCCCGCGGACGCCGCCGACGCCCTGGCGCTGGCCATCACCCATGCCTGGCGGCGCGGCGTGGCCGGTCCGGGGCAGACGACGGCGGGATCGGCCTCCGGAGCGCGGGCCGCGGTTCGCCCGCCGAGCAACGGGCTGACGCCTGCCCAGCGGCTGTGGGCCGAGGCGGAAGCCCGGGCCCGGCGTTGACTGCAGCGTGCCGGAACCGCGGATTCGGGCCGGCACACAGTAGGGTATTCGTAGATATGTTCTACACAGCCCCTGGAGTTTTGTCATGATTGCATCCCTGCGCGGGACCGTAACGCACGTTGGCCTGCACTCGGCGGTGATCGACGTCAACGGCATGGGCATGCTCATCCAGGCCACGCCGCAGACACTGAGCTCCCTGCACGTGGGCCGCGAGGCCGTGGTGCAGACGGCCCTGATTGTCCGCGAGGACTCCATGACCCTCTTCGGCTTCACCGACGCGGACCAGCGTGAAGTCTTTGAGACGCTGCTGAGTGTCAGCGGAGTGGGCCCGCGCATTGCCCTGGCCGTCCTGGCCGTCCACACCCCCGAAGCCATCCGCGTTGCCGCTTCCTCCGGCGATGACAAGGCGTTCAGCAAGGTCTCCGGCATCGGCCCCAAGGGTGCCCGGCGGATTGTGCTGGAGCTGGCGGACAAGCTGGTGCCGCTGGGCACCGCAGACAACCCCGCCGCAGCGCGCTGGCAGGACCAGGTCCTCGCCGCTATGACCGGTCTGGGCTGGTCCGAGAAGGACGCCAACGCAGCCATTGACGTGGCCGTCGCCGAAGCTCCCGAGGTTGCCGCAGGCGGCAACGTAGGCGAAATCCTGAAACTGACGCTCCGCCGGCTGGGAACCGACGGTGCCCGTGCCCGCGCTCCCCGCCAGCAGGTGGGCTGAGGTGTCGGTCCTTCCCGGCGACGGGCTCGTAGCCGCCGCCGGCGACCCGGATGATAAGGCGATTGAGGCGGCCCTGCGGCCCAAGAACCTGGATGACTTTGTGGGCCAGAAGCGCGTCCGCGAGCAGCTCTCGCTGGTCCTGGAAGCCTCCCGGCTCCGCGGCCGGAGCGCGGACCACGTGCTGCTGTCCGGGCCTCCCGGCCTGGGCAAAACCACCCTGTCCATGATCATCGCGGCCGAAATGAACGCGCCGCTGCGTATTTCCTCCGGCCCCGCCATCCAGCACGCCGGAGATCTGGCGGCCATCCTGTCCTCGCTCACCGAGGGCGAGGTGCTGTTCCTCGATGAGATCCACCGGATGTCCCGCCCCGCCGAGGAAATGCTTTACATGGCCATGGAAGACTTCCGTGTGGACATCATTGTGGGCAAGGGGGCCGGAGCCACCGCCATTCCGCTGGACCTGCCGCCCTTCACCCTCGTGGGTGCCACCACCCGGGCCGGCCTCCTGCCGGGGCCCCTCCGTGACCGTTTCGGGTTCACCGGACACCTGGAGTTCTACTCCACCGCCGAACTGGAGCTGGTGCTGCGCCGCTCCGCCATGTTGATGGACATGAAGGTCAACTCCGCCGGCTTCGCCGAGGTGGCCGGCCGCTCCCGGGGTACACCGCGCATCGCCAACCGGCTCCTGCGCCGGGTGCGTGACTGGGCGCTGGTTCACGGCGTGGACCAGATTGACGCCCGCACCGCCGGGGCCGCCCTGGACATGTATGAGGTGGATGCCCGCGGCCTGGACCGGCTGGACCGTTCGGTGCTCCGCGCGCTCGTCACCAAATTCAACGGGGGACCGGTGGGCCTGTCCACCCTGGCCATCGCCGTCGGAGAAGAACCGGAAACTGTGGAAACGGTGGCCGAACCGTACCTGGTGCGCGAAGGGCTCCTGGGCCGCACGCCGCGCGGGCGCATTGCCACCCGGGCCGCCTGGGAACACCTCGGCCTGGAAATGCCGGAGAATGTTGCGGCGGGTCTGCCGGAGAACATGTTCTCCGGCCCCGGAACCAACACATCCGCGGAGGACGGGTAAGGGTTCCACTAGGCGGGCGCCCGGCGCGGTTCGGAGCGGCTTGAGGATACCGGCCGCTGGAGAGAAAATGCAGTGCAGGAAGAAACTTTTCTGCCGTCGCGGACGTTTTACCTTTAGACTGGTCACTTGTTGTGCCGCACCTTTGTGTCGTGGTGCACAAAAGACTTCAGCGCAAGCGACTGCGGACACCGCCGGCCACGCCGGATAGCGTGTCCCCATACCTGCACACCATCTCCACAACAGAAACGGAACCACTCTGTGTTCTTAAACGTCTTGGCCCAAAACACCGCCGACCAGCCCCAGGGAGGCTTCAGCTTCAGCAGCCTGCTGCTGCCCATTCTGCTGGCGTTGTTCATCTTCATGATGTTCCGCAAGCAGAAGAAGACGCAGAAGACGGTTCAGGATCAGCGGACCCAGATGGTTCCCGGCACTGAGGTGATGACCCAGTTCGGTCTGTTTGGAACTATCCTCTCGATCAACTCCGAGGAAAACAAAGCGGTCCTGGAGCTCTCTCCCGGCAACACCGCCACCGTGCACCTGCAGGCGCTGACGAAGGTTGTCACGCAGCAGCCGGCAGCCGCCGAAGACGCCCCGGTGGTTCCGGATGATGCTTCCTCGATCACAGCCGGAGATTCCAGCGACGCAGCGCGCACCTCGGATCCGATGAACCGGGATGACTCCGCTGCCCACGCCGGTGAGACGGCCGAGGAAACGCTCGATCGCCTGAACCGCGAAAACAATAAAGAGAACTAGACTCTCCACGGGCCTGCGGAGCCAGACTCTCCGCAGGCTGCCCGGGGTCACCTGGCCTCCGGTGTCTCACGCTAAAAGGAATATCCCCTATGCCTCGTACCGGCCCCGGCTCGGCCGCAAAAAAGACGCTCCTCTGGTTGGGCGTCATTTTTGCTGCTCTGGCCCTTTTACTCGGCGGCGGTTCCATGTGGAGCAACGCCAGCTGGACCCCGAAACTTGCCCTTGACCTGGAGGGCGGCACCGAAATGATCCTTGCGCCCAAGGTGCAGGGCGGTACCGAAATAACGCAGGAACAGCTGGACCAAGCTGTGGAAATCATCCGCCAGCGCGTGGACGGCAGCGGTGTTTCCGAAGCGGAAATCACCACGCAGTCCGGCCGCAATGTAGTGGTCTCACTGCCAGGCGTCCCGTCGGCGGAAACCCGTGAACTGATCCAGGCCTCGGCCGCGATGGAATTCCGTCCGGTCCTTTCCGTTGGCGCTGCGGCAGCCGCCGCCGAGCCGGTCCCGGATGACCAGCTGCCGAAGCCGGCCGCTGAGCCGGCCAACGCCTCCGACGACAACTGGATCACTCCGGAGCTGTACCGCGAATTCGAAAGCACTGACTGCACGGATCCGGCCACCCTGGAAGCTTCAGTGGAACCGGCACCGTCGGACAAGCCCATGATCGCCTGTGAACCCGGCTCCGGCGCCAAATACATCCTCGGCCCCGTCGAGGTTCCCGGCTCGGACATTGAAGATGCCACCTTTGGCATGTCCACCAGCAGCCAGGGCGCCTCGATCAACGAGTGGGGCGTGAACATCAAGTTCAACGGTGAAGGCACCGACGTCTTCAAGACTGTGACGGAACGCCTCTTCGCCTTCCAGCAGGGAGATCCGCACAACCAGTTCGCCATTGTGCTGGACGGCCAGGTCATCTCCGCCCCCACCGTTCAGGGCGTCATCACCGACGGCCAGCCCCGCATCACGGGCAACTTCACGCAGGAATCGGCAAAGGCGCTGTCCGAGCAGCTGAAGTACGGCGCACTGCCCATCAGTTTTGATATCCAGAGCGAACAGCAGATCTCGGCAACGCTCGGCGCAGACCAGCTCAAGATGGGCCTTATTGCCGGCGTCATCGGCCTGGCACTGGTAGCTGTCTACTCACTGTTCCAGTACCGCGCCCTGGGCTTCGTCACCATCATCTCGCTGGTGGTGGCCGGCCTGCTGACCTACCTCGCCATCTGCCTGCTCGGCTGGGGACAGAACTACCGGCTCTCGCTCGCCGGGGTGGCGGGCCTGATCGTGGCGATCGGCCAGACCGCCGACTCCTTCATCGTCTACTTCGAACGAATACGTGATGAACTGCGCGACGGGCGCGGGCTCGCGGCTGCCGTGGACAACGGCTGGAAGCGTGCCAAGCGCACGGTGCTGGCGTCCAAGGCAGTGAACATCCTCGCCGCCGTCGTGCTCTACTTCGTGGCTGTGGGCAACGTGCGCGGCTTCGCCTTCACGCTGGGCCTGACCGCAGTTGCCGACCTCATTGTGGTGTTCATGTTCACCCACCCGACCATGGTGCTGCTGGCCCGCACCAAGTTCTTCGGCGAGGGCCACAAATGGTCCGGCCTGGACACCACCCGCCTGGGCGCCGTGCCGCTGTACCGCGGTGCCGGACGCATCCGCGAACCCGGGTCGGCTCCTGTGCGGGTCAAGAACAAGGCAGCTTCGAAGGAAGCCGAACGCCGGATGACCATCGCCGAGCGCCGCCTCGCGGAGAAGCAGGATTCACTGGCCGGATCCGGCCGCAGCACTGAAAAGGAGGGCTAGGAATGAGTAAGCTCCCAAAGTTTGCCACGTTCGGCAACGAGCTTTACACCGGCAGGCGTTCCTACCCGTTTGTGCCCAAGGCCAAGCTCTGGTTCATCATTGCAGCCGTCGCCGTGGCCATCTCCATCCTCATCCCGGTGGCCAAGGGCGGATTCAACCTGGGCATCGACTTCCGCGGTGGCTCCGAATTCACCATCTCCGGAACCGAGAACAGCGAGGTCAGCCCGGGTGAGGAAGCCGTGGGCGACGTCGCAAGCGAGTCCCGCGTCACCAACATTGCTCCGGGCACCATCCGGGTGCAGACCGAACAGCTCAGCGATGACCAGACGCTGGAGGTCAAGGCCAACCTGGCCGAGGCCTACGGCGTCAACGAAGACCAGATCACGTCCACGTACATCGGCCCCACCTGGGGGCAGGATGTCAGCCGGCAGGCGCTGATCGGCCTGGTGGTGTTCGTGGCGCTGGCGGCAGTGCTGATGGCCCTGTACTTCCGCACCTGGAAGATGTCCGTGGCTGCCATTACCGCCCTGCTGGTGGTGATGGTGACCACCGCCGGACTCTACTCGCTCAGCGGGTTCGAAGTGACGCCGTCGGCCATCATTGGTTTCCTGACCGTGCTCAGCTACTCCCTCTATGACACGGTGGTGGTCTTTGACAAGGTTCGGGAAAACACCAAGAACCTGGACAAGAGCACCAAGCGCACGTTCATGGAGCAGGTGAACCTGGCCGTGAACCAAACCCTGGTCCGGTCCATCAACACCTCCGTGGTGGCAGTGCTTCCCGTGGCATCGGTGCTCTTCATCGGCGCTTTCCTGCTCGGGGCCGGCACGCTGAAGGACCTGTCGCTGGCGCTGTTCATCGGCATCATCCTGGGCACGGTGGCCACCGTGTTCATCGCCGCACCGCTGTACGCCGTGCTCCGCCGCAACGAGCCGGACATCGTGAAGCAGGCAAAGCGCGTGAAGGACCGCAGGGCGCAGGAAGCCAAGGAAGCAGCCGCGGCATCGCCTGCGGGTGCCACGGCGGTCTCCTCCGGCAGCTAGCTGCACGGAAGCCGGCTCGGAGAATATCCGGACAGGCAGCCGGCAAAAGAAGGTCTCCGGACGGGGCTGTTCGCAGTATTCGAACACCTCGTCCGGGGGCCTTCTGCGTCATCCGCGGCTCCTCCGCGCAGCGGAAGGAAGCGCGGATGACGCAGTTTAGGAGAAGACATGCATAGGCATAGACTTGATGCAAAGACCGGTACATTCAGCGCTCCCGTGACTTGGGGGAATAGGAGCGCCTAAGGTGGAAAAGGTCGAATACGTCTCAGAGAGGGCAGTAGTGGGAGAGAGCGCGACACCAGCCGATAAGGCAGGCGCAGAAAGGGCTTCCGGGAAACCCGTCACGGCAGATCCGGTAGCTCCGGTTTCCGCTGCCCCCCGGCCGGCCGATTCCCGGAAATCTTCCACGGCCCCCGTGCCGGTGAAGCCCCGGGAAGCTTCTTCTGCCGCCAAATCCGCGCGTGGCCCGCAGGCCTTGCCTGAATCCGGCCCGAACGCTTCGTCCGTGCCGGCAGGCGCGGGAAGCG
Source organism: Arthrobacter sp. NPDC097144 (assembly GCF_044762205.1). NCBI lineage: Bacteria > Bacillati > Actinomycetota > Actinomycetes > Micrococcales > Micrococcaceae > Arthrobacter > Arthrobacter sp. NPDC097144. Next base: position 309,561 of record NZ_JBIWDW010000002.1, read on the forward strand.
CTGCGCCGGTCCGTCCGGCGCCGGCCCGCCGCACCTCCACCAGGGCGCGCCTGGCACGTCTTGCCGGACGCGGCTCCACCGGTTATTCGCCCATGCTGGAGCCGTTGCTTCGCACCGTCCGGGCCAACAATCCCAAAGAGGACCTGGACCTGATCCAGCGGGCCTACTTGGTGGCCGAACGCAGCCACGATGGCCAGAAGCGCAAGAGCGGCGATCCCTACATCACTCATCCGGTTGCCGTGGCAACCATTCTTGCCGAGCTGGGCATGACCGGCACCACCCTTGCTGCCGCACTCCTGCACGACACCGTGGAGGACACGAGCTACACGCTGGACGAGCTCCGCCGCGACTTCGGCCCCGAAGTTGCCATGCTGGTGGACGGCGTCACCAAGCTGGACAAGGTGACCTTCGGAGACGCCGCCCAGTCCGAAACCGTGCGCAAAATGGTCGTTGCCATGGCGAAGGACATTCGGGTCTTGGTCATCAAGCTCGCCGACCGGCTGCACAACGCCCGCACCTGGCGCTTCGTGTCCCCGGAATCCTCCGCCCGCAAGGCACGCGAGACCCTGGAAATTTTCGCTCCGCTGGCCCACCGGCTGGGTATGAACACCATCAAATGGGAGCTGGAGGACCTGTCCTTCGCTGCCCTGCATCCGAAGGTGTATGACGAGATCGTGCGGATGGTCGGGGACCGGACCCCGGAACGCGAAAAGTACCTCTCCACCGTGCGGAGCCAGATCGCCGATGACCTGCATGCGGTGAAGATCAAGGCGACCATCACCGGCCGGCCTAAGCACTATTACTCGATCTACCAGAAGATGATTGTCCGGGGCAAAGACTTCGACGACATCCATGACCTGATGGGCGTGCGCGTCCTGGTGGACTCGGTGCGCGACTGCTATGCCACCCTTGGAGCCCTGCATGCACGGTGGAACCCGCTGCCGGGGCGGTTCAAGGACTACATCGCCATGCCGAAGTTCAACATGTACCAGTCGCTGCACACCACGGTGATCGGTCCCGGCGGCAAGCCGGTGGAAATCCAGATCCGCACCCATGACATGCACCGCCGCGCCGAGTACGGCGTGGCGGCCCACTGGAAGTACAAGGACGGCTCCCGCACTCCCGTGGGACCGGAAAACAATGACATGGGCTGGCTCAGGTCCTTGGTGGACTGGCAGCAGGAGACATCGGATCCGGACGAGTTCCTGGACTCGCTGCGCTTTGAAATCAACGCCCGCGAGGTCTTTGTTTTCACCCCCAAGGGCGAGGTCATGGCCCTGCCCGCCGGGTCAACCCCGGTGGACTTCGCCTACGCGGTTCACACCGAGGTGGGGCACCGGACCATCGGTGCCCGCGTCAACGGAAAACTGGTGCCGCTGAACAGTGAGCTCCAGCACGGTGACTGGGTGGAAATCTTTACCTCCAAGGCTGAGGGTGCCGGCCCGAGCCAGGACTGGCAGGGGTTCGTCAAGAGCCCCCGCGCCCGGAACAAGATCCGCCAGTGGTTCACGAAGGAACGCCGTGAAGAGGCGATCGACAAGGGCAAGGAACTGCTGACGCGGGGGATGCGCAAGCAGAACCTTCCGCTGCAGCGCCTGATGACCCACGACGCCCTGGTAACCGTCGCCCAGGAGCTGCACCACCAGGACATCTCGGCGCTGTATGCGGCGGTGGGAGACGGGCACACGTCGGCCCAGAATGTCATCGAGCATCTGGTCTCGCTCATGGGCGGACACCAGGGTGCCGAAGAGGATCTGGCCGAAACACCTGTCTCGACGGCGGCCCGCCGGCCCAAGTTCTCCGATTCGGGAGTGACGGTCCGCGGAGTGGGCGACGTTTGGGTCAAGCTGGCCCGGTGCTGCACCCCGGTGCCGCCGGATCCGATCATCGGTTTTGTCACCCGCGGTTCCGGGGTGTCGGTGCACCGCAGCGACTGCCGCAACGTTTCCGAGCTTCGGGACCAGCCGGACCGGATTGTGCCGGTGGACTGGGCTCCCACCCAGTCTTCGGTCTTCCTGGTGGAAATCCAGGTGGAAGCACTGGACCGCAAGAGCCTGCTCTCCGACGTCACCCGGGTGCTCTCGGAGAACCATGTGAACATCCTCTCCGCCAGCGTGAATACCTCAAGCGACCGGGTGGCGATGTCCAAGTTTGTGTTTGAGATGGGCGATCCCAAGTATCTCGACCACATCCTGGGTGCCGTGCGCCGGATCGACGGCGTATTTGACGTCTACCGGACCACGGGTTCCCAGCGGCGCGTCTAACCCGGCCCGGGCCTCCTGCCGCAGGCGGCCCGGGTGCTTCAGGCATCCCGGCGGTCCGGTGCGGACTGCCGGAGCAAAAGATCCAGCCGCCGCAGGGCGGCGGACTTTCCCGGCTGCCGGCCTCCCGCGTCCACTGCGCTGCGGACCCGTGGAAGGGAACAATCCAGCACCGGGTTGGCGGCGATGGCCAGCAGCGCCTGCCGTGCTTCTTCCTCCGGACCGTGCAGGGCCAAATCCACGGCCGTGCGCAGGGGAGTGCTAACCCTTATCCCGGCAATATCCATGCCGTCCGCGGGCGTCAGCCGGACCTCGTGGAGGACCGCGGGGCTGAAGGGCGGCAGGGCCGTGGTCCGGCTGCGGTGGTCAACCAGCAGCTGCAGGCGCCGGGGCGGGGGCGCACAGCCGTACACCCAGGCCGCCGTCAACCGTCCGAGCATGGCCTTGGCACTCAGCCGCTGCGGAAGGGTATGCAGGGCTGCCAGCGCACGGCACACCGGGTCGAGCTGGACGTCCCAGCGCACATAGGTGCCCGCATAGACCCAGCGCAGCAAACCGTCAGCTTCCATCGCCTGCAGTTCAGGACTGGAAAAGTCGCCGCCGGCATAAAACAGGGCTCCGCCGGTGGAGGTGAACTCCGGCAGCACACCCGGGTAAGGAAACAGTGTTGCCGGCATGAGCCAACCCTGACCCACTTCCGGAAAAAGCAAAAGGCCCGGCATCTTCCCTGTGGACAGGGTAGATGCCGGGCCTTTGGAGGCTAGGAGAAGTCCTGTGCAGACTTCTGCAGCATGGCCAGCCACTGCTGGCGGGCTTCAAGGGCTTCACGGGCATCGGCGATTTTCTTTGCGTTGCCGTCCTTTTCAGCTGCGGCCAGATCTTCTTCAAGGGAAGCGATCGTGGCTTCGAGCTGGCTCAGGGCGCTGTTGGTGCGGGCCTTGGTTTCCGGGTTGCTCTTCTGCCAGTGCTCATCCTCGGCGGCCTTGACGGCCTCCTCGACCTTGCGGATCCCGGCTTCCATCCGTCCCATGTCCGCCCGCGGAACCTTGCCGGCCTCTTCCCAGCGGTCCCGGATGGAGTTCAGCGCCCTGCGGGCTGCAGTGAGGTCGCGGACCGGAAGGATGGCCTGGGCTTCCTTCAACAGCTCTTCCTTGACCACGAGGTTGGCTGCGAACTCTTCGTCAATTACCTCATTGGCTGCCTGGCGGGCGGCAAAGAACGTGTCCTGTGCGGCACGGAATCGTCCCCACAGGGCGTCGTCATCCTTGCGGCTGGCGCGCTTGGATGCTTTCCACTCGTCCATGAGCCGGCGGTACTCTGCAGCAGTGTTGCCCCAGTCGGTGGACGTAGCCAGTTCCTCGGCGCGGGCAATCAGTGCTTCCTTGGCCTGCTTGGCAGCGGTGTTTTCGCTGTCCAGCTGCGAGAAGTAGGCGCGGCGGTGGCGGTCAAAGACGGTGCGGGCGGAACGGAACCGCTTCCACAGGCTGTCCTCATTGCTGCGGCCAAGGCGGGGCCCGTTCTTCTGGGCCGCCTTCCAGGCCTCGAACAGCTCATTCATCCGGTTGCTGCTGGTCTTCCACTGGATGGTGGCGGGATCCTTGGCGGCAATCTCTTCGGCCTCGGCCACAATGGCTTCACGGGCGGCAAGCTCGCGGGCCCGAACGGCCTCGGCTTCGGCACGCTCGGCTGCTTCAGCTTCCTTGATGCTGCTGCGCAGGGCTTCGATCTGTGCGTCAAGAGCCAGCACGTCACCGACCATCTTGCGTTCGGCAACCTGCTCGCCGAGGTGCTTCAGGGTCTTGAGCATGTCCGTGGTGGGGGCCTTGGCCTGAACCCGGGCCTCCAGCAGCGCAAGCTGGCTGGCGGCGTCGTCGTACTTGCGCACAAAGTAGGCCAGCGCTTCATCCCGGCTGGCATCGGGGTACTGGCCCACCGGGAATTCTTCGCCGTTCACGATCAGGAAGACGTGGCCGTCCTCCTCCACCCGCGCAAAGCGGGCTGCTTCCTCAAGGGAGGTGGAGTGCACCGGGGGTGCACTGATGACAGGCTTGGGCGCGGCGGCAGGAGCCGAACCTTCTGCATCAGGCGCTGCGGGCGCCGGACGCCGTGCAGCGAAGGCTGCCGGGGTAGGCGCTGCGGGCCGCAGGGTTTCGGAAGTCTCCGAGCCGGGGCCGGGAACTGTTTCGTCGGATTTCTGACTGTCTGTCACCGCTAAAAGTCTTTCACTCGAGGTTTGGCAGTGCGCGAAGCCCGCGCTGCCATTTACTTCAGGGTAAACGAGTCTATCGTCACCGGGGTTTTCGGTGTTCCGTCCTGGACAGCGGCACCGTCTTTGACGGCTCCCTGTGCAGCGACGGATTCCAAAACATCCAGCCCTGACGTTAGCTTACCCATGATCGTGTAACCGCCCGTATCCTGCGGAATAACGGAGTCTTTGTACACAATGAAGAACTGTGTCCCGTTGCTGTCCGCGGAGGCGCCGCGGGCCACCGCGAGGGAACCCGCCGGATACTTTCCGTCGGCGGGCGTATTCTCCACGGGTCCCCACTGGTAGCCCGGATCTGCGGCTCCGTCACCGTTGAGGGAACCGCACTGCAGCACGCCCATGGTCTCGGCAGTGGTGAGCCGGTGGCAGGTCTTACCCTCGAAGAAACCCGACTCAGCCAGCGACGAGAACACGGCCACTGCCTGCGGTGCTGTATTTCCGTCCAGCTCCACACCCAAATCCCCGGCGCTGGTGGCAAGCGTTCCGGTGAAGACCCTGCCTTCGGCAAGCGACGGATCCGGGACCGCCGGTGCGGTGGCTGGATCCGAGGGTGCGGCTGGATCCGAGGATGCGGCTGCGGCCTGCTGCTCGATGAGCCGGGATTCCTCGGGGGTGGGATTGGAGGAGAACCAGGCCACCTGCAGGGCCAGCGCCAGCGCCAGTGCCAGGGCAGCTGCCGCGCCGGCGAAAACATTGTCCCGTTTCCTGCGTTTGGCCTGGCTTTGCTGCAGAGCACGCTTCGCCTGGATACGGGCAATGCGCCGCCGTGTTTCGCGGTCTTGGCGGGGAGCAGCCACAGGTTCTCCTCATGCAGCGGATGGACGTCGTCGGCCGGGCTGGGGCGCCGGCCGCAGCAATGCTGGTTCTTCCGGTTCGCCTTGGCGCGCGCGGACGACCTAAAATGAGTGCCGCACTTAGTTTAGGCATGCCGCCAGGCGAATCCCCTGCAGCAGACCGCCTCAATCCCCAGAAGGAGCTCGCCCTCATGGCACGCAAGGCCTCACTGTCCGGTTTCCCCGAATGGCTGCCGCAGGAACGCCTCGTTGAACTGCATGTCCTCGACGTCCTGCGGCGCACTTTTGAACTGCACGGGTTCACGAACATCGAAACGCGCGCCGTGGAAACCGTGGGACAGCTGCTGCGCAAGGGCGAGATTGACAAGGAAGTCTACGCGCTGAGCCGGCTGCAGGCTGAAGAAGGCGAAGCTGCCGGCAAGACGGATCCCAACTCCCTGGCCCTGCACTTTGACCTCACCGTTCCCTTTGCCCGGTATGTGGTGGAGAACGCCGGACACCTGGCGTTCCCGTTCCGCCGCTATCAGATCCAGAAAGTCTGGCGCGGCGAGCGCCCGCAGGAAGGCCGCGCCCGCGAATTCACGCAGGCGGACATTGACGTGGTGGGCGACGGCGAACTCCCGTTCCGGTACGACGTCGAGCTGGCGCTGGTCATCGCCGAGGCGCTGGGCGCCCTGCCCATTCCCGACTTCAAGATCCGGGTCAACAACCGCAAACTGGCCGAGGGCTTCTACCGGGGCATAGGCCTGGAAGACACCGCGGGTGTGCTGCGCAGCATCGACAAGCTGGAAAAGATCGGTGCTGCACGGGTGGCTGAGCTGCTGCAGGAAGAACTCGGCGCCAGCGCCGAACAGGCCGACGCCGCCCTGAAGCTGGCCTCCATCCGCACTGAGGACATGTCCTTCGTGGAGCAGGTCCGAGCCCTGGGCGTGTCCAACGAACTGCTCGAAGAAGGATTGGACGAGCTTTCCCAGGTCATCGCCGAAGCCGTCAAGCGTGCCCCCGGCCGCGTGGTGGCGGACCTGAGCATCGCCCGCGGCCTGGACTACTACACGGGCACTGTGTATGAAACCGTGCTGGTGGGACATGAGTCCCTGGGCTCAATCTGTTCCGGCGGGCGCTACGATTCGCTGGCTTCCAAGGGCAACCGCAAGTTCCCCGGCGTCGGTCTCTCCATCGGCGTGACCCGCCTGGTGATGCGCATCCTGAGCCAGGAGTTCGCCGCAGCCAACCGCAGCGTTCCCACCGCCGTCCTGGTGGCCCTCACCAGCGACGACTCCTGGTCCGCCGCCCAGGACATCGCGGCGGACCTGCGTTCGCGCGGCATCTCAGTGGAAGTGGCCGCAAAAGCGGAGAAGTTCGGCAAGCAGATCAAGTACGCGGACCGCCGCGGGATTCCCTTTGTCTGGTTCACCTCAGAGGACGGCTCGCACGAGGTCAAGGACATCCGCTCCGGTGAGCAGGTGCCTGCCGATCCGCAGACCTGGACGCCGCCGGCCGAGGACCTGTTTGTCCAGGTAACCCCCGCCCAGCAGTAAGTCCCAGGCCCGGCTGCCGCACTGCCCGGGGGTGAAGAATTTGGTCCCGGCTGCCGCGCTGTTAGCGGTGCTCTCGAGCCCGGTAGGCGAGCGCCGCCTGCACCCGGGAGGCAACCCCGAGCTTGGCCAGCACCCGGGACACATGGGTCTTCACCGTGGTTTCCGCGATGCCCAGCCGGCGGCAAATCTGCTGGTTGGACAGCCCTTCGCCGAGACAAGCCAGGACCGCTTCTTCCCGGGCGGTCAGCGGGTCCGCCGTCGGCCCGTCAACCAGTTCGGCAGGCAGTCCGGGACCGTTTCCCGGGCCTGGCCCCGGCCGTGTCCTGCCGGCGGTCCCTGCGCCGTGCTGCCCCTGCACGAAGGCCGAGATCAGCGCGCCGGTGACTTCGGGGGAGAGGACGCTGTCGCCGTCGGCCACGCTGGAGACTGCGCGCACCAGATCAGCCGGTTCCACGGACTTTAGGAGGAATCCGGCAGCCCCGGCGCGCAGGGCGGCGTAGACGTATTCGTCGATGTCGAACGTGGTCAGCACCAAGACGGCGGCGAGCTTCTCTCCGGTGATTTCGGCCGTGGCGGCGATACCGTCCATGCCCGGCATACGCAAATCCATGAGGACGACGTCGGGGCGCAGGGCCCGTGCCATGCTCACCGCCGTGGCCCCGTCAGCTGCCTCGCCCACCACCGTGAAACCGCCGACGGACTCCAGGATTATCCGCAGTCCGGCGCGAATGGCTGAATGGTCATCCGCAAGCAGGATGCTGAGACTGGTTCCTGTGGTTTGTGTGCCTGTGGTCACTGGATCTCCCGGGCCTGGATGGAATGCTTCGGCCGAAGCCCTGCAGGCCCGGTTTGTCCTGCCGCCCCGGTTTGCCCTCCCGGCCCCGGCATCCCTGCGGGTCCTGCCGGAAGGAGCGCCTGCACTACCCATGAACGCGCAGTCGTCCAGCCGTCCGGTTCCGTGATGCCCGCGCTGAAGCTGCCCTGCAGCTGTCCGACCCGCAGGAACATGTTCCGCAGCCCTGTCCCGTTGCCGCCGGTGCCGTTCCCGCCGGTGGTTTCCCCGCCGGTGCCCTCTCCGTTTGCCTCGGGCACCGCGTTGCTGATCTTCAGGTCCACTGATCCTTCGCGCTGCCGGACCGTGACGCAGATGTGGGTGCCGGGCGCATGCCGCACTGCATTGGTCAGGGATTCCTGCACAATCCGATAGGCGCTGCTGCCCACCAGGGCGGGGACTTCAATGCCGGGCTCCATCTCCAGCTCCACCGGGTTGCCGGCCAGCCTCGCGGATGCTGCCAGCGTTTCCAGCTGCTGCAGTCCGCCGGCCGCGGTCTCCGCAGGCGCCGTGTCTGGTCCGCCGTCGGCTTCAAGCAGGCCGATCAAGGACCGCATTTCCTGCAGGGCCTGCACGCTTTCGGTGCGCACCTGCGCCAGTACCCGCCGGTCCAGGTCCGGGTTTTCGGCAGCCAGGGCGGCTGCCGACTGCAGCGCCACAGCGGAAAGGTGGCCGGCAATGGCGTCGTGAAGTTCGCGGGCCATGGCCCCGCGCTCAGCGGTCACGGCCATCCGCAGGTTCAGTTCGGCCAGTTCTTCGGTGCGTTCGGCGCGGAGCCGCTCGGTCTCCGCGCGCTGCCGCTCCTGTTCCGCGCGGTCGCTTTGGTGCCGGACGGAGCTGGCCCACCACAGCGGCATGAGGCAGATTAGGACAGCCTGAAACAATCCGAGCAGGGCCGCCGGCCAGCCTCCGTAGCTCAGCCCCACGGCCAGCGGAAGGACCACGGCACCGGCAACCGCGGCGTTCTGGACGGCCCGGCTCAGGCGCGGTGAGCCGTAAAGAATGCCGGAGTAGAAGAGTTCGAACACCAGCAGATAGGTGATGATGCCGCCGCCCAGCAGTACGCTGCCCACGACGGCGGAACCTGTCACTGCGAGCATCACCGGCACGCTCCGCCGTCGGAATACCAGGCCGGCGCACCCAAGCAGCAGCAGCGGCAGCCAGCTCCAGTCCGGAGCCCCGGGCAGGGGCGGCACCAGGTCGGCGCCGTTGACGCCGATGAGCGTCAGGATGCCGCCGGCCAGCAGGTATCCCACGGCGGAGGCGAAGCCGGACTCCCAGATTCCGTCCAGGGAATAGCGGCTTTTAGAGGCAGGCATGCCTACAGCGTAGCCATCGGAGCGGCCTGCGGAGCGGCGCCGGGGCGTTGGTCCTCCAAAGGGATGACGGCGGCCGCCCGGGATGGCACCAAGTACCGACGACGGCGCCGGGCTGCGGGGGCTTAGCTGGTGTCATGGACGTTTTGGTATATCTCATCATCGGCTGCGAAATCGGCTTCTGGGTGCTGCTCGCCGCGGGCCTCGGCACCCGGTATCTGCTGCATCAAAAGCGACTGGGGCTGGTGCTGCTGGCCTGTGTTCCGCTGCTGGACGCGGTGCTGCTGGCGGCCGCAGGAACCAACCTCGCGCGGGGCGGCACCGCGGAAGCGGTGCACGGACTGGCTGCCTTCTATCTGGGCTTCAGCGTGGCGTTTGGCCATACCCTGATCCGCTGGGCCGATGTCCGGTTTGCCCACCGCTTTGCCGGCGGCCCGGCCCCGGTCAAACCGGTGAAGGGCACTGCCGCTTACCGGCACTCGCTCTGGGTGGAATACGGGCGGGTCCTGATTGCCATGGCCATTGCGGTTGCCGTGCTGCTGGTCATGATTCAGTTCCTGGCTGCCCCCGGCGAGGCGGGCGAACTGTGGAACTGGGTGAAGCGGGCCGGCGTGGTGGCAGGCATCTGGCTGGCCGCCGGTCCGGTGTACGGGATGTTTGAACGGCCGGCGCAGACTGCAGGGGCACAGGGCGGGCCAACCGCCCGGAGCTGAAGGCGCCTTCGGCATCGCCTAGGCTTAAAGCATGTCGACTGCACCCATCGAGCCTTTGCTGCCCTCCGCTGAACTCCACCTGCACATTGAAGGAACCCTGGAGCCGGAGTTGATTTTCGAACTGGCGGACCGGAACGGAATCACACTTCCCTACGCGGACCTCGAGGAGCTGCGCAGCCGGTACGAGTTCACCGACCTGCAGTCCTTCCTGGACCTCTACTACTCCAACATGGACGTGCTGCGGACCGAAGCCGACTTCGCCGACATGACGCGGGCCTATCTGCGCCGGGCGGCAGCAGCCGGAGTGCGCCACGTGGAAATGATGGTTGACCCCCAGGCGCACCTGCTCCGCGGTGTTCCGCTGGCGGACTGCATTAACGGGGTGGCGGGGGTGCTGGCCACCAGCCTGGAGGATTACGGCATCTCCACCGAACTCATTGCCGCGTTCCTGCGGGACCGGCCGGCCGCCGAGGCCGAGGAAGTCCTGGCCCGGCTGATTGAGTCCAAGGCGCCGATCGCCGCCGTCGGCCTGGACTCCGCGGAGATGGGCTACCCGCCGGAAGGCTTCATCCAGCTGTACCGGATGGCCCGCGAAGCAGGCCTCAAATGTGTGGCCCACGCCGGTGAAGAGGGACCTTCGCATTACATCGAGCAGGCGCTGGACCTGCTGCTGGTGGACCGGATTGACCATGGCCTGCGCTGCCTGGACGACTCCGAACTGGTGGAACGCCTTGTCCGGGACCAGGTGCCGTTGACCCTCTGCCCGTTCTCCAACGTGCGGCTGCGTTCGGTGGACACGCTCGCGGACCACCCGCTGCCGCAGATGTTGGCCCGCGGGCTCAACGTGTCGGTGAACTCCGACGACCCGGCCTACTTTGGCGGCTACGTGGACGATATCTTCGCCCAGCTTCGGCAGACCTTCGACCTCACCCCTGACCAGCTCGCAAAGCTGGCGGCCAACTCGGTGGAGGCCTCCTTTGCCCAGCCGGACCGGAAGGCCGAGCTGCTGGATCTGATTCGGAACTGGCGGCGGGCCCAGGACTGAAGGTCCGGCCTTGCACTAGGCCTGGTTGGGCGGGGCGGGCGGCCCTGCACCCGGGGGCGGGCTGCCGGACCGGTGGAACGTCAGCCGCACCACCAGGCCAAACACCAGCACGATCAGCATCATCAGGACCGCCGCCAGCGGCAGGCTCAGCGCCGTCACCAGGGCGCCGGCCAGTCCGGCCAGGTTAACGGCCCGCGGCGTGTACCAGCGCCGCTGTTCCAGCGCATAGCCGCACAGATTGGTCATGGCTGCGTGCAGCAGCAGCGCAAAGCAGGCCAGGGCCAGGAGCGTTCCCAGGCTGGCGGTCAGCACCAGCACGACGACGACGGCGCCCGCCGCGGCGGCAGCCGGCCACGGCACCCGCCGGGTTTTGCCCGTGCGGGCGAAAACCCGGGGGAGGTCGCCGTCGTCGGCCATGGCAGCCGCCGTATGCGCGCTTCCTTCCGTGAGCAGCCACACGCCGGACAGGCTGGCCGCACCGGCGGCGATGGCCACGGCCCCGGTGCCGATCCCCAGACCCACATTCGCCACCGGTTCACGCAGCGGAGCCAGCGACGCCGCCAGGCCCGCCGGCCCGGAGAACCAGGCCAGCAGGGACTGGTTCACCAACAGATACAGCCCGAGGGCCACCAGGATGGACGCCGGAATGGCACGCGGAAGGTTCCGGTCCGGGGCGCGGACCCGGAAGCCGCCCGATGCCAGGCGGGCGTACCCCGCAAAGGCAAAGAACGCGAAACCCGCTCCCTGCAGCAAACCGGCGGTGGACTCGGTCTCCTCCAGGACGCCCGGCGGCGGGGGAGGACCTCCGGCCTCGTTGAAGGCCACCACCACCCCAAAGCCCAGTACGCCAATCACGAAGGCCAGCACAAAACGGATCACCCAGGTGCTGCGCTGCAGGCCGAACAGATTCAGCGCGGTTGCCGCCGCCGCAGCTCCAACCGCCGCTGGACGCGCCTGGCCGGGGAGCACATACAGGCCAAAAGCCAGGGAGAGGACGGCGGCGGAGGTCACCAGGGCACACACCATGGTCCAGCCGGTGAAGAAACCCGCATGGGTACCAAAAATGACTCGGGCTGCCGAGCGCGTTGTGCCCCCGGCATTCGAGTGGCCGCTGGCGCGAAGACCGGCGCCGAGCAGGAAAGTTGATGCGGCCGAGCAGTACGCCACCAGGGCGGCCAGGACGAGGGATGCGGCCGTCGCGAAACCGGCGGCTGCCGCAACCGGGGGCAGGACCACGAAGATCCCCCCGCCCACCATGCAGCCGATGCCCACCGTGGTGGCGTCGAAGCCGCCCAGCGGAAGTTTCACGTCGGAGCTTCCGGACACGCGTCCCTCCGATCAGTCGGGCCCGGCCGGCAGTGCGGCCGCAACGGCTGCGCGCTGGGGTCCTTGGCTGGGAAAGGAAGTGAACACCGGTAAACTTCTATAGAGACCTTGTATTCACAATGAGCGGGAACAGTGTTTTCCGCAAGCAATCTTGAAAGGACTGCTGTGCTGCGCACTCATGCCCTTGGTTCCCTGAGGGCCGAGCATATTGGACAGACCGTCACCCTCGCTGGCTGGGTGGCCCGACGCCGGGACCACGGCGGCGTTGCCTTCCTCGACCTCCGCGATGCTTCCGGGATCGCCCAGGTAGTGGTTCGGGAAGAAGACGTCTTCCACGGACTGCGCAACGAATACGTACTGCAGATCACCGGCACCGTGCAGAAGCGCCCCGAGGGAAATGAAAACCCCTCACTGGCCTCCGGCGAAGTGGAAGTCATTGCTGACGAAGTTGTGGTCCTGAACACGTCCGACCCGCTGCCGTTCCAGATTGACGAGCATGTGGAAGTTGGCGAAGAGGCCCGCCTGAAGCACCGTTACCTGGACCTGCGCCGTCCCACTCCCGCACGCAACATGCGCCTGCGCTCCGAAGCCAACCGGGTGGCCCGAAACCTGCTGCACGACGAAGGTTTCGTGGAAATCGAGACTCCCACGCTGACGCGCTCCACCCCTGAAGGCGCCCGCGACTTCGTGGTTCCGGCACGCCTGGCACCGGGGTCCTGGTATGCCCTGCCCCAGTCCCCGCAGCTCTTCAAGCAGCTGCTTCAGGTGGGCGGGTTCGAGAAGTACTACCAGATTGCCCGCTGCTACCGCGATGAAGACTTCCGCGCCGACCGCCAGCCGGAATTCACCCAGCTGGACATTGAAGCCAGCTTTGTCGAGGAAGATGACATCATCGCTCTCGGTGAGTCCGTGGTGAAGGCGCTGTGGAAGCTGATCGACGTCGACATCACCACTCCGATCCCGCGCATGACGTACGCGGACGCCATGGCCCGCTACGGATCCGACAAGCCGGACCTGCGCTTCGGCCTGGAGCTGACGGACCTGACGGAATTCTTCAAGGACACGACCTTCCGCGTGTTCCAGGCTCCCTACGTGGGCGCCGTCGTGATGCCCGGCGGTGCCTCGCAGCCCCGCCGCACGCTGGATGCCTGGCAGGAATGGGCCAAGCAGCGCGGCGCCAAGGGACTGGCCTACGTGCTGATCCAGGAAGACGGCACGCTGACCGGCCCCGTTGCCAAGAACCTCACCGACTTTGAGCGCGAAAACCTCGCGGAAAAGGTTGGCGCCAAGCCCGGAGACTGCATCTTCTTCGGTGCCGGCGAGACAACCGAAGCCCGTGCCCTGCTCGGCGCAGCCCGCGTGGAAATCGGCCACCGCACCGGCCTGATCGACCCCAACGACTGGGCCTTCGTCTGGGTTGTTGACGCACCCATGTTCGAGCCGGCTTCCGCTGCCGTCGCCGCCGGTGACGTGGCAGTGGGCGGAGGAGCCTGGACGGCCGTCCACCACGCCTTCACCTCCCCGAAGCCCGAGTTCATGGACACCTTCGACACGGATCCCGCGTCGGCGCTGGCCTACGCCTATGACATTGTCTGCAACGGCAACGAAATCGGCGGCGGCTCCATCCGTATCCACCAGCGTGACGTACAGGAACGCGTCTTCAAGGTCATGGGCCTTTCGCAGGAGGACGCACAGGAGAAGTTCGGGTTCCTGCTTGAGGGCTTCAAGTACGGCGCACCGCCCCACGGCGGCATCGCCTTCGGCTGGGACCGCGTGGTTGCCCTGCTGTCCGGCAGCGAGTCCATCCGCGACGTCATTGCCTTCCCGAAGTCCGGCGGCGGCTACGACCCGCTGACCCAGGCACCGGCTCCGATCACTGCCCAGCAGCGCAAGGAAGCCGGCGTGGACTTCAAGCCGGAGAAGAAGGCTGAGGCCAAGAAGGACGACGCCAAGAAGGACTAGGTCTTTCGCAGGATTCCAGAATGATGAAAGTGCCCGGCCGTTGATGCGGCCGGGCACTTTCATGTTTCTGCGCGCCGGTAATTCTCGGTAATTTATTCCGACAGCCTTTTTTAGCCCGGTGCGGGTGCCGTAGTTGCGGGCCCCATGGACGTTTCGGGCGCCATAGTGGGGACCGGCAAATTGTAGACAACAAGCCAGTAATCTCCGTCCGGGCCGTCCACTGTGATGGATGCCGGGGTTTGATCGGGTGTGACGATGTGTTCGAAAGACGTCAGAACCGGCCAATTGCAGTTGTTGCTGCTGGCAGCGGTAACCGGGCCAGAACCAGCGTCCAGGACCTCGATGCTGTAATCCCCGGGCTGGTTGCAGGTGAGGAACACGCTGAAGCTGGTCCCCGGTTCCACCCGGGGCAGATCGAAGGTACTCCTCCCGGTGCCGCGTTCCTCGAGTACAAGGTCGGCGTTGAGTGGACGCCACTTGGGGTTTTGCTGGAAGTAGCTCTCAAGACTGATGGGATTGTCCGCCCGGAACAGTGCCGTCATGGCCGGGTCATTGGGGACAGGAGGCTCCGTGCTTCCGGGGGGCACTTCCACGCCGATGCTGCTCCGGCTGGAAGAACGGGCTGAGGGGGACGCCGTGGCGGTCTCCTCGGCAGTGGCCGCCGATGTGGCCGGTTGAGAGGAAACGGCCTCGGGCTCCTCCTGGGCGCTGCACCCTGTCAGCACCATGCCCAGCGCCGCTGCGGGAAGCAGGGCCTTCTGCATAAACGGCAAATCCGACGCGCTGCCGGGCCTTGCCTTATTCCGTGATGTTCCATTGGCATTTCTGTTTCTGGCCATCTCCGCTACTTCCTTCCGAAGTAATCCGAAGAACGATAGTGGCCCCGGCTACAAATGTAAAGGATTGGTAACGGACGGCCGCTGTCATAAACCCGTGGAATATCAGGTCCGATTTCGTGCGGTTTGGGAAAATCCGGACGGTCCGCAGCGGCCGGAATTTCCCAAAGTGGCCGGAATTTCCCAAAACGGTGGTGCCGCGTGAAGTCAGGCGAAGGACGGGACGCCCAGATGCCGAAAGGCTGAGCCGTGGAAGACCAGCGGCTCGCGGGCATCGTCATGGGCGGCATGGCCGTGGACGCGCAGCAGCACCACGGCATGGTCTCCGGCGGGAATTTCGTTCTCCACGGAGCATTCCAGCCACAGGGCAGCCCGGTCCAGGAACAGGGAGCCGGAGTCGTCAGTGTGCAGGCTAAGGCCGGCAAAACGATCACCGGACTTGGACGCAATTTGCCGGCAGATGCCCTCGTGCCCGGAACCCAGGACAGAGACTCCGATCCTGGCTGCGCCCCGCAGAAGCGGCCAGGTCCGGGACGTGTTCTGCACGGCAAACAGCACGAGCGGCGGATCCATGGAAACGCCCACGGTGAAGGAGGAAGCAACAATGCCCTGCGGTTCGCCGTCCACCACGGCACACAGAGCGGCAATGCCGGAGGGGAATCGGGAGAAGGCCCGGCGCAGGGCGGCCGGCTGAAGGTCGGTTGTGAGCGTCATGCGGAAAAGGTCCTCTGCCTCAAGCGCCCGGCGGCCGTGACCAGCACGGCAGCGAAACGCGGTACTTGCCGGACCGGTTGGAAGAACCGGCGGCCGAATCGTCACCTGGAGCACCCCGCTACGGCGAGAGGGTTGCCGCCCAGCCGGCCAGGGCCTGTGGCTGGGACTCATGATTCTGGTTCCACGGTAGGCCCGGCTGCACCGAGGCGCAAACCCCCGCCACAGTTCGTAAAACTCCGCTTCATAAAACTCCCGCAACCGAAGGGATACAGTTTTCACCATGAGACAGCGGTGGTTTAAACAGGTGGACGTTTTTGGCAGCGAACCGTATTTGGGCAACCCCCTGGCGGTGGTGCTGGAAGCGGAGGGCCTCACCGACGCGGATATGGAGTCCTTCGCGCGGTGGACCAACCTGTCCGAGACAACGTTCGTGCTGCCGCCCACGGTGGACGGCGCCGACTACCGGGTGCGGATCTTCACCCCGGGCGGGGAACTCCCGTTCGCGGGACATCCGACCCTGGGAACCTGCCACGCCTGGCTGGAAACCGGGGCCAAGCGCCGCTATCCCGACGTCGTCGTCCAGGAGTGCGGCATCGGCCTGGTGACGCTGCACGCCAATGCCGGCATCGCCGCGTTTGCCGCCCCGCCGCTGCAGCGCTCGGGTCCGTTGGAGGAAGAAATCCTGGACCAGGCGCGGCGGGCCCTGCACCTGGAACCGGGACAGGTGCTGGCTTCCAACTGGATTGACAACGGACCCGGCTGGCTCGGACTCCTGCTGCCCGACGCCGCGACTGTCCTGGGTCTGTCACCGGACCCTGCCGTCATGGGCAACCTGCGCGTGGGCGTGATCGGAGCGCAGCCGGCGGATGCTGAAACGGACTTTGAAGTGCGTGCCTTTGTGCCGGGACTGGGCGTTGCCGAGGATCCGGTGACGGGAAGCCTCAACGCCGGCCTGGCCCAGTGGCTGATCGGAGCGAATCTGGCGCCGGACCGCTACGTCGTCACGCAGGGAACTGCCGTCCAGCGCTCCGGGCGGGTGCGGGTCTTCACGCGCGACGGCAAAATCTGGGTGGGCGGATCCACGGTCACCTGCATCGACGGCACCGTGACGCTCTAGGCCGGAACCATGTTCACCCTGAATTCGCTGTCGCTTCCGGTCCTTGGCGCGCCGATGGCCGGTGGACCCTCCACGCCGGAGCTGGCCGCAGCGGTCAGCAACGCCGGAGGGCTCGGATTCCTTGCTGGAGGGTACAAGAGTCCCGACGCTGTCCGCGGTCAGATCACCCGGACCCGCGAACTGACCCGGCGGCCTTTCGGCCTGAATATCTTTGTGCCCGATCATGCCAACACGTATGCCGATACGTCGCAGGAGAAGCAGGCCGGTAAGCTCGCGGCCTCGCTGGCCTACCGCGAGGCCCTGGCCGCCGCGGCACAGGAGGGTCCGGCCGGAACAGTAATCCCCGAACCGGGATTTCCCGATCCGCAGGACGACGACTGCTGGCAGGCCAAACTGGAGCTGGTCCTGCGGGAACGGGTTCCCGCCGTGTCCTTCACCTTCGGGCTGCCGGGGCCGGATGTGTTCGCGGAGCTTGCCGGACAGGACATCTGCACCGTGGTCACGGTCACCAACGAACAGGAGGCCAGAGCCGCTGCAGCAGCGGGTGCGCACCTGCTGTGTGTGCAGGGTCCGGAGGCCGGCGGACACCGCGGAACCCTGGACAGCGGGAAGACACCCGGAGAAGCCTCACTGACGGACCTGTTGGATGAGGTTCGACAAGCCTGCCCGCTGCCGCTGGTGGCTGCCGGCGGAATTTCCACCCGGCACGATGCCGCCGCTGCCCTCGCCGCAGGAGCCTCGGCGGTTCAGGTGGGAACCCTGCTGCTGCTGGCCAATGAGGCAGGCACCTCGGCGGTGCACCGGACTGCCCTCCGCGATGCCGTCCTAGGACGCAGGGACCCGCGCACCTCGGTTACCCGTGCCTTCTCCGGCCGTCCGGCCCGCGGGCTGACCAACGGCTTCATGCGCGCCCATCCGGATGCCCCGGACGCCTATCCGTTCCTGAACCAGATCACCGGGCCGCTCCGTGCAGCAGCAGCGGCATCCGGGAACCCCGAAGCAGTGAGCCTGTGGGCGGGAACCAGGTACCGGCACGCGGCTGAAGAACCCGCACAGGCCAGCGTCCGCAGGTTGTTCCCCGGGTGAAACTGCAGTACGGAACCCTCAGGGCACCGTAATCCGGATGGAAACCGAGCAGGCATCCTTCGCCGCCTGAGCCAGCACGGCCAGCTTGGGGTCCTGGACATCGAGGGGCTGCAGCCGCGGCAGACTGCTCCACGGAGCAAAAACCTTCTGCCGGGCCAGCAGTTCAGTCAGCGTCCGGTCTCCGCCGAATACGAGGTACTCCGGCGGATGGCCGGCGAAAAGTCGCGCGGCCTGCTCGGCGGCGGTCTCCACCAGCGCGTCCGCCTGGTTGGCCCGGCGCCGGGCAAAACGCTGCTGCGACCCGCCGCCGGCCGCGGTTCGGGACTGCACGTACCGGTTGCCGGCCTTGGACGCGAGCAGCAGCCCCTCTCGGGCCACACCGGCGGCGTACCCTCCGCGGCGCAGCAGCACGATCCCGAGGGTGCGGGACTGGCCGGCCAGGGAGGCCAGGCGTTCGACGTCGCTGGTCCCGCGTCCCGGGCGTCCGTCGTCGGGCCAGGGCGCCCGCAGATCCGCTTCGGTTCCGTTGGCGGCGCGGACGTGCAGTCCGCCGTGTTCGGGTGTGATGTCCAGCTCACCGTTCCCGGCGGCCAGGCGGTCCAACCAGCCCGGCAGGCGCTGCGCAGAAACGAAGGTGTGGCGTGTGGCGGGCATATCGCGATTCTCCTGGTGATGCTGCCCACCGAGCGTGTCGCAGCGGCCGGCACCTGCCGGACCAACTCCCACGCTACGGCACGAGTAGCCTTGGGACGTGAGTGATTTGTTCAGCAGCGACGACAGTGACAGTGCCACGGGCACGGACAACCAGTACGACGACGGCGCAGGTTTCGGTGCAGGCGAGGACGACGGCGCCCCCAAGCGTCCGCGCAGCCCGCTGGCGGTGCGGATGCGTCCGCGCACCCTCGATGAAGTTGTGGGCCAGCAGCACCTGCTCGGCCCGGGATCACCGCTGCGCACCCTGGCGGAGTCAGCCGATGACCGCGGTCCCGCCGGGCCGTCGTCGGTCATGCTGTGGGGGCCTCCGGGAACCGGCAAAACCACGCTGGCGCATGTGGTGGCGCGAGGATCCGGACGGAAGTTCGTGGAACTGTCCGCGATCACCGCCGGCGTCAAGGACGTCCGCCGGGTCATGGAGGAAGCGCTCACCAACCGCGACCTGCACCGCATCACCACCGTGCTGTTCCTGGACGAGATCCACCGCTTCAACAAGGCACAGCAGGATGCCCTGCTGCCGGGCGTGGAGAACCGGTGGGTGGTCCTGGTGGCCGCCACTACGGAGAACCCGTCCTTCTCAGTGGTCTCCCCGCTGCTCTCGCGTTCCCTGCTGCTGACCCTGAAGCCACTCACCGAGGATGACATTGCCGCCCTGCTCAAGCGCGCCGTGGAAGATGAGCGCGGCCTCGCCGGCCGGGTCCGCCTCAGCGACGAGGCCCTGGAACACCTGGTGCGCCTGGCCGCCGGGGACGCCCGGCGCGGCCTGACCGCACTGGAAGCCGCGGCCGGCGTCGCGTACTCCGAACGCACCGCGGGTGCGGACATCCCGGAGGTCACCCTCAGCGATGCAGAGAAGGCGCTGGACGTGGCGGCGCTGCGCTATGACCGGGCCGGAGACCAGCACTACGACGTCACCAGTGCCTTCATCAAATCCCTGCGCGGCTCCGACGTGGACGCGGCCCTGCATTACCTGGCCAAGATGCTCGAAGCGGGGGAGGACCCGCGGTTCATCTCCCGCCGCCTGATGATTTCCGCCGCCGAGGACGTGGGCATGGCGGATCCCACCGCGCTGCAGACCGCCGTCGCTGCCGCCCAGGCGGTGCAGATGATCGGCATGCCGGAGGGCCGGATCATCCTGGCCGAGGCAGTGGTCCACATTGCCACCGCACCCAAGTCCAACGCCGCCTACAACGGCATCAATGCCGCCATCGCTGACGTGCGGGCCGGCCGGGGACAGGGGATTCCTGCCCACCTGCGGGACGCGCACTATCCCGGAGCCAAGCAGCTCGGGCACGGCAAGGGATACATCTACTCCCATGACTCACCGCACGGCGTGGCCCGGCAGCAGTACCCGCCGGATGACCTGGTGGGCCGCAATTATTACGAGCCGACGGTCAACGGAGTGGAACGCGACATCGCTGCGCGGCTGGAGCGGCTGCGGGGGATTGTCCGCGGGAAGTGAAGCGGCGGGAAAATGGAGGGTGCAGTACAGGCGGCGCGGGCACCCCGCGGCGGACCCGTGCGCCTGCTGCTGCGTGCTAGCATTGATGGTTGACTGGCAAGTGCGACGCCAAGCCCCCTTTTCGCTTTTACGAGCGTCAGGTGTGCCCGGCGCCGTTTCTGTAGCAGAAGGCAGCGGTTGGCCCGAGCTCTCCCTAATGGAGGCCAGTACTTACGTATCAGTCATCGCGGTATCCCGGCGCAAGCCAGGGCCATGGTGGCCAAACCGCCAAAACAGTGAAAGGTGAACGTGGCTAACAACACACGTGCACGCCGTCAGGCCCGCGCTTCGCGCGCCCTCGGCATTGCTTTGACCCCCAAGGCAGCCAAGTACTTCGAGCGTCGTCCTTACCCGCCGGGTGAGCACGGCCGCGCACGTCGCAAGCAGGACAGCGACTACGCGGTACGCCTGCGTGAAAAGCAGCGTCTGCGCGCCCAGTACGGTATCCGCGAAGCACAGATGACCCGTGTCTTCGAGGAAGCCCGCCGCACCGCCGGTCTGACCGGTGAAAACCTGATCGAGCTGCTCGAGATGCGTCTTGACGCCCTCGTGCTGCGCGCCGGCTTTGCCCGCACGATCGCCCAGGCCCGCCAGCTTGTTGTGCACCGTCACATCATGGTTGACGGCGCCCGCGTGGACCGCCCGTCGTTCCGCGTTTCCGAAGGCCAGCTCATCCATGTGCACCAGCGCAGCGAGACCATGACGCCGTTCCAGGTTGCCGCTGCCGGCGCCCACCGCGACGTCCTGCCTGCTGTTCCGGGTTACCTGGATGTTTCCCTGGACAAGCTGCAGGCACGCCTCGTGCGTCGCCCGAAGCGTTCGGAAATCCCCGTGACCTGCGAAGAGCAGCTCGTCGTGGAATACTACGCACGCTAATCTCGAGTCTTCTCGATTTTTGCAACAGCCCGCGGCCCGTGCCGCGGGCTGTTCGCTTAAGCGGCCCGTTTTGCCGGTGCACTGCGCGCCGCGGAAGCAAGTAAGTGCTGTGGCCTTGAAGTAGGTAAGGTACATAGCGGAAGTTTTTAGTTTTTAACCCAAAGAGGAGAACCATGTCGGGTGGAGATATTGCCGGTCTGATTGCGGCCGGTGTGTTTGCGGTGCTGGTGGTGCTGCTGGCCGTCCCGATCTGGAAGCTGGGCAAGGTGTTTGATGAGCTGCGCGGCGCCATCCGCACGATCAGCGACGAAACGACTCCGCTGATCGAGGAAGTCACCACCACCGTGTCCACCACCAACCTGCAGCTGCAGAAAGTGGACGGCATTTCCTCCAACGTCTCGGACGCCACGGCGAACATCTCCGCGCTGTCCTCCCTGGTGGCCGCCACCGTCGGTTCGCCGCTGATCAAGGTCTCCGCCTTCAGCTACGGCGTCCGTTCGGCCATTTCTGCCCGCGGCAAGAGCCGCGGCCGCCGCAGCAGCCGCTAATCCGCCACCAGCACAGGAGCGAAGAGAATGATCAAGCGAGTCTTTTGGATGTCCATCGGTGTCACCATCGGGGTCATCGCCGTCCGCCGCCTCTCGGACGCCAAGAACACCCTGGGTCCGGCCGGACTCAACAAGGCCGTCGGCACCGCCGCCGACGCCCTGCAGAACTTTGCCGATGCGTTCCGTGAAGGCATGACCGAACGGGAAGGCGACCTGCGCACCGCCCTGGGCGTGGAAACCGGCGACACAGTTGCCGGCACCATGGCCGCCGCCCGCCGCTGAACCACCGGCCCGCACCGCCGCGCACTGCCTGCCCGCAGCTAAATGCTGCAAACACCTGAATTACCGGAAGGGTAAAAAGCACCATGAAGTCCCACGAGATTGCACGCCGCTGGCTGGATTTTTTCAGCAAAAAGGGCCACACGGTGGTTCCCTCCGCGTCGCTCGTCACCAATGACCCGTCGCTGCTGTTCACCGTAGCCGGCATGGTGCCCTTCATCCCGTACCTCACCGCACGCGAAAAGCCGCCGTACAGCCGGGCCACCAGCGTCCAGAAGTGCATCCGTACTGCGGACATCGAAGAAGTGGGCAAGACCGCACGCCACGGCACCTTCTTCCAGATGGCCGGAAACTTCTCCTTTGGCGATTACTTCAAGGAAGACGCCATCACCTTCGCGTGGGAGCTGCTGACGTCCGACGTCGAGAAGGGCGGCTTCGGCCTGGACCCTGAGCGTCTCTGGGTCACCGTCTACGAAGACGGCGACGAGCGCGACGACGAAGCACGCGCCATCTGGCGGGACAAGATCGGCATGCCGGACGAGCGCATCATCGGCACCGGCAAAGCCGACAACTACTGGAACACCGGACAGGCCGGCCCCGGCGGCCCCTGCTCCGAGATCTATTACGACCGCGGACCCGAGTACGGACTCGAAGGCGGCCCCGCCGTCGACGAGACCCGCTACATCGAAATCTGGAACCTGGTCTTCATGCAGTACCAGCTCTCCGAGGTCCGGTCCAAGACCGACTTTGACGTGGCCGGCGAACTGCCGCAGAAGAACATCGACACCGGCCTTGGCCTGGAGCGTCTGGCCATGATCCTCCAGGGCGTGGAAAACATGTACGAGACGGACCAGGTCCGTCCCGTACTGGACAAGGCCGCCGAGCTCTCCGGCAAGACCTACACTTCGGCCGAAGATCCCTCGGATCCGCACCACGCCGATGACGTCAAGATGCGCGTTGTTGCCGACCACGTCCGCTCCGCGCTGATGCTGATCTCCGACGGCGTGAGCCCCTCCAACGAAGGCCGCGGCTACGTGCTGCGCCGCCTGATCCGCCGTGCGGTGCGCAGCATGCGCCTGCTGGGCGTGGAGACCGCCGTCCTGCCCGAACTGCTGCCCGTCTCCCGCGACGCCATGAAGGGCACCTACCCCGAGGTGGAGACCGACTTCGCCCGGATCAGCCGCATTGCCTACGCCGAGGAAAAGGCGTTCCTGCGCACCATCGCCTCCGGCACCGAACGCCTTGAAGAAGCCGTGAAGGAATCCCAGGCCGCCCACAAGCCGCTGTCCGGCGAAGACGCCTTCACCCTGCATGACACCTACGGCTTCCCGATCGACCTCACGCTCGAGATGGCCGAGGAAGCGGGCCTGAAGGTGGACGAGGCCGGGTTCCGCGCCCTCATGCTCGAACAGCGCCAGCGCGCCCAGGCGGATGCCCGGGGCAAGAAGCACGGCCACGACGACGTCTCGGTGTTCAACGAACTCCTGGCCGCCGGACAGACCGTCTTCACCGGCTATGACGAGCTGACCAGCCAGTCTTCCGTCCGCGGCATCATCTCCGGCGGATCCCGGGTGCCGTACGCCGGCCAGGGCACCGAAATCTCCCTGGTGCTCAACGAGACCCCGTTCTACGCAGAAGCAGGCGGCCAGGCCGCAGACACCGGGCTGATTACCGGTGACGGCTTTGTCCTGGAAGTCTCCGATGTCCAGCGCCCGGTCAAGGGACTGAGCGTGCACAAGGCCATTGTCCGCGAAGGCGAAATTGCCGAAGGCGCCAATGTCCTGGCCGCCGTCGACGCCCAGCGCCGCCACGAGGCGGAGCAGGCGCACTCCGGTACCCACATTGTGCACGCCGCCCTGCACCAGATTCTGGGCCCGGAGGCCCTGCAGCGCGGGTCCTTCAACAAGGCCGGCTACCTGCGCTTCGACTTCTCCTGGGGCGAAGGTCTTTCCGACGCCGCGAAGTCTGAAATCGAAGAAGTGTCCAACCTGGCGATCCGCAGCAACTATCAGGTGGAAACAAAGATCATGTCCCTGGCTGATGCCAAGGCACTGGGCGCCACCGCGCTGTTCGGCGAGGCCTACGGCGATACCGTGCGCGTGGTGGAAATGAACGGCGACTGGTCCCGCGAGCTCTGCGGCGGCACCCACGTGGAATCCACCTCCCGGATTGGCAGCCTCACCCTGCTGGGCGAACAGTCCGTCGGATCCGGCAACCGCCGCGTGGAAGCTTTTGTTGGCATGGACGCGTTCCGCCATCTCGCCGCCGAGCGCGCACTGGTCAATGAACTGTCCGAAATGCTGAAGGTCCCCTCCGTGCAGCTGCCGGACCGCCTGGCCGCCACCCTGGCCAAGCTGAAGGCAACGGAGAAGGAACTGGAGCGCCTGCGCCGCGAGCAGCTGGCTGCTTCAGCCGCGGCCCTGGTTTCCAAGGCCGTGGACGTTGACGGCGTGCGCGTCCTGGTGCACGACGCCGGAACCGGTGCCGGCGCGGATGACCTGCGCACCCTGGCGCTGGACCTCCGGTCCCGCCTGGGAAGCGGTGCAGCCGTTGTTGCGGTTGCGGGCGTCGCCAACTCCCGCCCGGTAGTGATCGTTGCCACTAACGAGCAGGCCCGGGCTGCGGGCATCAAGGCCGGCGCGCTGGTCAAGGTTGCTGCCGGAGTCCTCGGCGGCGGCGGAGGCGGCAAGGACGACGTAGCCCAGGGCGGCGGCTCGGACGCCGCCAAGCTCGGCGACGCCCTCACCGCCGTCAAAGCCGCAGTAGCCAACCGGGGCTAATGGTGGAACAGCAGGTCTACCCCCGCGGGGTTAAGCTGGGGGTAGATGTGGGCCAGGTCCGCGTGGGCCTGGCTGTCAGCGATCCCGACGGCATGCTGGCCATGCCGGTCAAGACTTTGAAACGGGACGCTAAGAAGAACAGCGACATTCGAGTGGTCGTCCGCGAGGCGGAAACCCGGGGAGCCGTCCAGGTTTTTGTGGGTCTGCCGCGGAGCATGCGGGGAACTGAAACCGCATCCACTCAAATGGCACGCGACTACGCAGACACCCTGGCGGCGGAGCTGGAACGCAGTGGAAATCCCCTTCCGGTTTCCCTTGTGGATGAGCGCCTGACCACGGTGTCTGCCCACCGGTCTCTGCACGAGGCTGGCTTGAACAGCAAAGATCACCGTAGAGTGGTTGATCAGGCGGCGGCTGTGGCGATTCTGCAGCACGCTATTGACATGCAGCGTTCCCAGAAACGCGATGTGGGGGAACCGGTTACAACGCGCCGGCAGCAGCGTCCCAGCGACGCACTGCCGGCCCCGACACAGGAGCCAATCATTTCCCAGGACAACAAGCGCGGAAACGGCTCTGCGCTGTGAGCCACAGGTACCCGGACTACCCTTCGATGGGAACGGACCCGGACTCTGACCCGGCACTCCAGCAGGACGCGGGTTATGCCCCTGACGGTACAGCCCCCGTGGCCGAACTTTTCGAAGAAGCTGCGGAGACGCGCAAGACCCGTCCGTCACCCGCCACACAGCGCCTTCGGCGCCGCCGCACCATTGTCATGGTGGTGGTTGCGGTGATTTTCGCCGGCGTGGTGTTCGGCCTGACCGTGTTCGTACGGGACCTGCTGGGACTGAACGAAATCAAGGATTATGAAGGGTCCGGAACCGGCAGCGTGAGCTTCACCGTTGCCGAGGGCGACGGCCCCATGGTTATCGGCACCAATCTGGAAGCGGCGGATATTGTTGCCACCTCCAAGGAGTTTATTAAGGCGTTCCAGGAAGAGTCGGCCGGGCGCGAGATCCAGCCGGGCTCCTACGAGATGAAGCAGCAGATGTCCTCATCCTCGGCGGTCGACGCGCTGCTGGGTGAAGAGGATCCCGGCGTCCACTACGCCGCCGTGGCTCGTGACCTGCGCCAGGGCGAAGTGTTTGAAATCCTCAGTAAGTCCACCGGGATTCCGCTGGCCGAGTTCGAAGCCCTGGCAAAGAACCCCCAGTCGTTTGGCCTGCCGGCGGCAGCGGTGAGCCTTGAAGGTTATCTGCATCCGGGTGAATACCGCTTCCCGCTGGACCAGGACGCAACCGAGATCGTCACGGAAATGGTGAACAGCACCTTCACGACCCTGGAGGACGCAGGCATCACCGATCCGGATGAGCAGTACCGGACCCTGACCAAAGCCAGCATTGTCCAGGCCGAAGCCGGTGAAGCCGACTACGCCAAGGTGGCCGGAGCGATCGAGAACCGCCTGCGCGCCGACAACGTGGAAACGTCCGGGCTGATCCAGTCCGACGCGACGGTAACGTACGGCCTGGGCCGCAAGAGCTACGAGCTGACGCCGGAAGAGAAGGCGGACACCTCCAACCCGTACAACACGTACGCAAACCCGGGGCTGCCGGTGGGACCCATCGGTTCACCGAGCACCGAGGCCGTTGACGCGGCGGCGAACCCTGCCGACGTTCCCTTCTATTACTGGGTGACCGTGAACCTGGATACGGGCCAGACCGAGTTCTCCAGCACCTTGGCTGAACACGCCAAATTCGTGGAGCAGTACCAGCAGTGGTGCGGTACGCAGAAGCCGGGCAGGTGCGGGTAGTTGAACGGTTCCGCCGCACGGGCAGCCGTCCTGGGGCATCCGATCAGCCACTCGAAATCTCCGCTCCTGCACCGCGCCGCCTACGGATATCTCGGCTTTAGCTGTACGTATGACGCCGTCGATGTTCCCGAAGAGGACGCCGCCGCCTTCGCGGCGGCCCTCCGGGAACCGGATCCGGCCCAGCCCCGCTGGGCCGGATTGTCCGTGACGATGCCGCTGAAGACAGCGCTGCTCCCCGCCATGGACCGGCTGACGCCCATGGCACAGGCCCTGCAGGTACTGAACACCGTCACCTTTGAGTACACGGACCGCGGAGTGCTCCTCACCGGGCACAACACCGACGTCGAAGGAATCGTGCGCGCGCTGACCCACGCCGGCGCGCGCCCGGCACCCCGGGTCGCCGTCTTGGGTTCCGGCGGCACGGCCTGCGCAGCGGTGGCTGCGGCAGGACTGCTCGGTGCTTCCTCCGTGGACGTCTATGCCCGCCGCTACCCGGAATCCGCAGACGGAACAGTTGCCGTGGAAGCAGCCGGAAGCCGCACCGGAACCGCGCTTACCCTGCATCCGTGGGCGGACGCCGCTCAAGCCTGTGCAGGCGCCGACGTCGTGATTTCCACCCTGCCGCCGCATGCCGCGGATTCCCTGGCCGAGGCCGTTGCCGCGGGCACCGCGGATCTTGCCGGCACGGTCCTGCTGGATGTCGCCTACGATCCGTGGCCCAGCCGCATCGCCCGTGTCTGGGAGGACCGGGGCGGTCGGATTGTCCCGGGCCTGGAAATGCTCCTCTACCAGGCGGTGGAACAGGTACGGCTCTTTACCGGAGACCAGTTCCGTGACGGGCAGGCCGTCACAAATGTGATGTGTGACGCAGTGGGAGCACCGCGGCGCTGAACGCGCGCACCGAACATGGCAGTATTGAAACCATGTTGCGTTGGTTGACCGCCGGTGAGTCCCATGGGCCTGCACTGGTAGGAATAGTTGAGGGCGTCCCCGCTGGCGTCGAAGTGGACACGGCCCTGATCCAGGAAGCCCTGGCGCGCCGCCGTCTCGGCTACGGCCGCGGTGCCCGGATGAAATTCGAACAGGACCAGGTCCGGATCCTCGGCGGTGTCCGCCACGGCCTCACCCAGGGCGGTCCGGTGGCCATCGAAGTCGGGAACACCGAGTGGCCCAAATGGCAGCAGGTCATGTCCCCGGATCCGGTGGACCCCGCACTGCTGGCCGATTCCGCCCGCAACGCCCCGCTGACCCGGCCCCGACCGGGACACGCCGACTTTACCGGCATGCAGAAGTACGGTTTTGACGAGGCCCGTCCCGTGCTGGAACGTGCCAGCGCCCGCGAAACCGCTGCCCGCGTGGCCCTCGGCGCCGTCGCGTCTTCCTTCCTGAAATCCCTGGGCATTGACCTGGTCTCGCACACGGTAAGCATCGCCGGCGTGGCCAGCCCCGAGGGATCTGCCCTGCCCGGCCCCGGCGACGTTGCCGCGCTGGACGCTGATCCGCTGCGCTGCTTTGACCCGGAAACCTCCGCCGCCATGGTGGCCGAAGTGGACGCCGCCCACAAGGACGGCGAAACGCTCGGCGGCGTGGTGGAGGTTGTGGCCTACGGCCTGCCGCCGGGACTGGGCAGCTACGTTCACTGGGACCGGCGGCTGGATGCCCGCATCGCCGGAGCCCTGATGGGAATCCAGGCCATCAAGGGTGTTGAAATCGGAGACGGATTCCTCACTGCCGCACGCCGGGGCTCCGCTGCGCACGATGAAATCCTGCAGGATGCCAGCGGACGGGTCATCCGCTCGGGAAACCGCGCCGGCGGCATTGAAGGCGGCATGAGCATCGGCGAGGTCCTGCGCGTCCGGGCCGCCATGAAGCCCATTGCCACCGTGCCCCACGCGCTGCAGACCGTTGACGTGAGCACCGGCGAACCCGCACGTGCCCACCACCAGCGCTCCGACGTCTGCGCGGTTCCGGCTGCGGGAGTCGTGGCCGAGGCAATGGTGGCCCTGGTGCTGGCTGAAGCGGTCACGGAGAAGTTCGGCGGGGATTCGGTGGCAGAAACCGCCCGCAACCTCCGGACCTACCTGGAGAACATTCCGTCTGCCCTCGAGTCGGCTGGCACCAATGTCCGGCAGCCGTGACTCTGCGCACATTGTCCTAATCGGCTTCATGGCCGCCGGCAAGTCGGTGGTGGGGCGGGAACTGGCGGGCCGCCACCGGCTCAAGTTCGTGGACACGGACCAGCTCATCGTGGAAAAACACGGTCCGATTCCCGAGATCTTCTCCGCACGCGGCGAATGCGGCTTCCGTGAGCTTGAGGCCCGCAGCGTTGCCTCGGCACTGGCGGAAAAGACCCGTTCCGTCGTCTCCCTCGGCGGCGGAGCGGTCTTGGACACCGGCACCCAGCAGCTGCTGCAGCGGACCACCGTGGTGTTCCTGGACACGGACCTGGAGACGGTCCGCCCCCGCATCCTCCGCTCCGGAAACCGCCCCATGCTCGCCGGCGACCCGCTGCGCCGCTGGGAAGAGCTGGCCAAGGCCCGGCGCCCCGTTTACGAATCCCTGGCCGACATCACCATCGACACCAGGGGACTCACCGTCCCGGCCGTCATCAACCGGCTGACAACTGCCCTCAATGAAGGAGCTTAACCCCATGGCCTCCGATCCCACCGTTATCCCGGTGACCGGCGAAATCCCCGCCAACAATTACGACGTCGTCATCGGCAACGGGCTGCTTGACCGCCTCCCGGCCATGCTGGGGGAGCGCGTGCGGCGCGTCCTGGTCATCCACCCGCGGGCTCTGCGCGCCACCGGCGACACCGTCCGCGACGAACTGGCTGCCATCGGCCTGACGGCCGTGACCGCTGAAATTCCCGACGCGGAAGAAGGCAAGCACATCCAGGTTGCCTCCTTCTGCTGGCAGGTCTTGGGCCAGAACGACTTCACCCGTTCGGACGCCATTGTTGCCGTGGGCGGCGGCGCCGTCACCGACCTGGCCGGCTTTGTGGCCGCCACCTGGCTGCGCGGCATCAAGGTAGTGCACATCCCCACCTCCCTGCTGGGCATGGTGGATGCGGCCGTGGGCGGCAAGACCGCCATCAACACTGCCGAGGGCAAGAACCTGGTGGGGTCCTTCCATCCGCCGGCAGGCGTGCTCGCGGACCTGGACGCCCTGGGAACCCTGCCCAAGAACGAACTGCTCAGCGGCATGGCCGAGGTGGTCAAGTGCGGCTTCATCGCCGATCCGGCCATCCTGGACCTCATCGAAGCGAACACGGAAGCTGTAGGGGACGGCGCCTCCGACGTCGTGCGTGAACTCGTGGAACGCTCCATCGCCGTCAAGGCCGAAATCGTCTCCGCGGACCTGCGTGAAGCCGGCCGCCGGGAGTTCCTGAACTACGGGCACACGCTGGGCCACTCCATCGAACTGGCCGAACGCTACCAGTGGCGCCACGGTGCCGCAGTCTCAGTGGGTTTGGTTTTTGCCGCCGAACTGGGGCGCATGGTTGGACGGCTTGATGACGCCACCGCGGACCGGCACAAGGAAATCCTCCAGTCCCTGGGTCTTCCCGTGACGTACCGGAAGGACCGCTGGTCGGCTCTGCTGGACGGGATGCGCCGGGACAAAAAGTCCCGCGGAGACCTGCTCCGTTTCGTGGTCCTGGACGGACTCGCCAAGCCGTCCATGCTTGAGGTCCCCGACACATCGCTGCTGTTTGCGGCCTATCAGGAAATCGCTTCGGAGCCGCAGGGCGGCATCCGCCTCAGCTTGTAGGTGCCGGAGCAGGTAGAATGGTCGACGGACTTAAAACGAAACCTGGCGAATCAACGAAAGAGAAACTGTGGCGACGACCAACGACATCAAGAACGGCACCGTGCTGAAGCTTGAAGGCAACCTTTGGAGCATCATCGAGTTCCAGCACGTGAAGCCGGGCAAGGGTGGTGCGTTTGTCCGTACCAAGATGCGTAACGTGCGTTCGGGCAAGGTAGTGGACAAGACGTTCAATGCCGGCATCAAGATCGAAACGGCATCCGTTGACCGCCGCGATTACCAGTACCTGTACCAGGACGGCGAAGACTACGTCTTCATGGACACCTCCGACTACGATCAGCTGACCGTACCGGGAACCATCGTGGGCGACAACGCCAACTTCATGCTCGAATCCATGATGGTCACCATTGCCATCCACGAGGGCTCCCCGCTGTACATCGAACTGCCCCCGTCGGTGGTTCTGGAAATCACGTACACGGAGCCGGGCCTGCAGGGCGACCGCTCCACCGGCGGCACCAAGCCCGCCACCGTGGAAACCGGTTACGAAATCCAGGTTCCGCTGTTCCTGGAACAGGGAACCAAGGTCAAGGTAGATACCCGCAACGGCGATTATTTGGGACGCGTTAACGAGTGAGTGCACGCACAAAGGCCCGGACCCGGGCACTGGAAGTTCTGTTTGAAGCTGAACAGCGTTCAGCATCAGCCTTTGACATGATCAAGGCCCGCAGGGAGCAGACCGATCAGACGATCAACCCCTACACCATGGACCTGGTGGAGGGTGTGGTCTCCATGCAGGAGACCATCGACGAATTCCTCAGCACCTATTCGCAGGGCTGGCCGCTGGAGCGCATGCCGTCCGTGGACCGCATCATCCTGCGGATCGGCGCCTGGGAGCTGCTGTACAACGACGACATCCCGGACAAGGTGGCCATCAGCGAAGCCGTTGAACTCGCCAAGACCCTGTCCACGGACGAGTCACCGTCTTTCGTCAACGGACTGCTGGGACGGCTCCACCAGCTCAAGCCCTCGCTGCTTGCCTGATCGGGAGCTAACCGGCCGCAACCTGTGCACAGTGCAGGTTCCGGCACCCAAAACCCGTCCGGCTCCCCTTGGGGAGCCGGACGGGTTTTTTGCTGTCCACGCGATGACCACTGAGTGGCCCGGACGCTAATAGGCGGCCGCGGAACGTGCCAGCATCATGCTGCGCGCCCGGGTGACGTCATGCAGGAGGGTCCGTTCTGTAGCTTGGTTGGCCGGCACATCCCTGCCGGCGGCAATTTGCTGCCGCGTCAGGGCAAGCCGGGTGGCATCGGAGATAAAAGTCTTCATGGTGCGCCCCGCACCGAACCCGGAGGCCCATGCCATTGCCTGGTGTCTGCCGGCACGGGTGGAAAGCATCAGCACTTCCTGCGGAGTGAACCACCCGGCCGCCGCGTATTCGCCCAGCCGCTGCCGGGTCAGGCGCTGCTCCCCGCGGCGCAGCAGGATCACTCCCGTAACGGCCAGCGCAAACAACGGCACCTGAAGCAGGAAGTAGAAGGAAAAGAAGCTGCCGGAGGCCAGCGCCGTTCCGCCGTTCCACAACATGTGTGCCAGGACGGCAACCACCAGGCCGCCGAAAAATGCGCCGATAATCCGGGCTCTTCCGCCGCGCTGCACGGCGAAGCCCAGCGCCAGGCCAAGGGCCGAGGTGAACAGGACGTGGGCGAAGGGGGAGAAGATCCCGCGCAGCACGAAGACAAAGCCCAGATGCACGCCCAGGCCGCCGCTGCTGATCAGCGCGGAACCGAAGTACAGGATGTTCTCGGTAAACGCGAACCCGGCCGCCACCGTCCCGGCATAGACCACGCCGTCCACCGGCCCGTCGAAGTGGCTGCGCCGCACAAACACGAGGATGAGCACGCCCAGGCCCTTGGCTGTTTCTTCCACGATCGGAGCCTCGAAAACAGGCCCAATATATTCCGGCAGGATGCCGGGCAGAAGCAGGTGCAGGAGCTGGGCAAAGAAAGGCCCGACCAGCAGGCTGATGCCCACCGAGACGCCCGCACCCCAGAGGAGGGCGAACAGCAGCGCTGAGCGCGGTTCCGGCTCCCACCGGTCCACCCAGCGCAGCCCCAGCAAGCAGATTCCCAGCGGAACCAGCGCAAGGATGCCGCAGAGGGCAAACGCCGCGGTTCCCAGCTGCCACCACAGGAACCAGGCCACCGCCAGCAGCACGGCGGCGGCGGCGATGATGAGCACAACGGTGACGACGGTTCCCCTGCCTCCCCGCGGGGCTGCGGACCAGAGGGGCTGCACGGGAACCGGGCCGTGGTTCGGGGGTGGAACCTGCGCCGGCGGCGGGGTCCAGGGAACACTGGCCCGCTCCGGAAACTGGTCGGGACCGTAGCCGCTCATAAAAATCCGCCTGTCATAGGCCAACCATAAAAGGAAGGTGCACCATTGCGCCGGATCCGGCGCGTCGGCGGACCCCCATGTGGCTGAAATCGCATCTAC
This sequence comes from Arthrobacter sp. NPDC097144, assembly GCF_044762205.1. Taxonomy (NCBI): domain Bacteria; kingdom Bacillati; phylum Actinomycetota; class Actinomycetes; order Micrococcales; family Micrococcaceae; genus Arthrobacter; species Arthrobacter sp. NPDC097144. The sequence continues at coordinate 342,137 of NZ_JBIWDW010000002.1, forward strand.
CGGAACCCTGGCACCCCGGTCTCCGGATTTCCGGTTCGGCGTAACAGTTCACCGGGCGCACCGGTTGCCGTGATAGCTTGAACAGGCATTCACCCTTTAAATTCCGTCCTGTGAGGCGGGGAAGGAGGAGGCAGACTATGGACTTGTCCAACTTGCCGGGCGCACCCGTGCCCGCCCGCACAGTTCTGGCTTCAGCTGATATTGACCGCGCGCTTACCCGGATCGCACATGAGATCCTGGAAGCCAACAAAGGCGCCGAGGACCTCGTCCTCATGGGGATCCCGCGCCGGGGCTACCCGCTCGCCCGCCGGCTTGCCGCCAAGATTGCCGCCGCTGACTCGTCAGTGGATGCCGGCGCAATAGTGGGCCAGCTGGACGTCACGATGTTCCGTGACGACCTGGCCCGGCAGCCCACCCGTGCACCGCACGCCACCAAGGTTCCACTGTCCGGAATTGATGACAAAGTGGTGGTCCTCGTTGATGACGTCCTGTACTCCGGCCGGACCATCCGTGCCGCCCTGGACGCGCTGACCGAGCTGGGCCGCCCCCGGATTGTCCGGCTGGCCGTCCTGGTGGACCGCGGACACCGCGAGCTGCCCATCCGCGCTGACCATGTGGGCAAAAACCTGCCCACCGCCGCAGCGGAGAAAGTCCGCGTTCGGCTGCAGGAAACCGATGATCCGGCTGTGGATGAAGTGGTCATCGAGGCAGCCCCGTGAAGCATCTGCTCTCCACCCGGGACCTCAGCCGCACCGACGCACTGGCCATCCTGGACACCGCCGAGCAGATGGCGGCGGTTTCCCAGCGCGAGGTGAAAAAGCTGCCGGTGCTGCGCGGACGCACCGTGGTCAACCTCTTTTTCGAGGATTCCACCCGCACCCGCATCTCCTTCGAAGCGGCCGCCAAACGCCTCTCCGCGGACGTCATCAACTTCTCCGCCAAGGGCTCCTCTGTTTCCAAGGGCGAATCGCTGAAGGACACCGCGCAGACCCTGGCTGCCATCGGGGCGGACGCCGTCGTCATCCGCCACGGCTCCTCGGGGGCGCCGGCCCGGCTCGCAAGTTCCGGCTGGATCGACGCCGCCGTACTCAACGCCGGGGACGGCACCCACGAACACCCCACCCAGGCCCTGCTGGACGCGTTCACCATGCGCCGGCACTGGGCCAGGCTGCACGGCACGGCCTCCACCGGCACCGACCTCACCGGCATGCACGTGGTCATTGTTGGCGACGTGCTGCATTCCCGGGTGGCCCGCTCCGACCTGTGGCTGCTGCGCACGCTCGGCGCATCGGTCACGCTGGTGGCGCCGCCCACCCTGCTGCCCTTCGGCGTCGAATCCTGGCCCTGCGAGGTCAGCTATGACCTCGATGCCGCCCTGGAAACCCGGCCCGACGCCGTCATGATGCTGCGCGTGCAGGGCGAACGCATGCACTCCGCGTTCTTCCCCTCCGTCCGGGAATACTCGCGGCGCTGGGGCTTCGACGACGTACGCCTCGGCCGGCTGGACGCCCTGGGCCTGACCGACACCATCCTGCTGCACCCCGGACCGATGAACCGCGGCCTGGAGATCTCCTCCAGTGCCGCCGACTCGCCCCGGGCCACCATCCTGGAGCAGGTCAGCAACGGCGTGTCCGTGCGCATGGCCTCCCTTTACCTTCTGCTGGCAGGCGGGGACACCCCCGCTGCCGCCGCCACCTTGGAGAACGCACAGTGACAACCCCCCACGTCCGGGCAACCCCGGGCACCTACCTGATTCAGAACGCCTCCCTGCTGGGCAGGGAAACCGCCGACATCCTCATTTCGGGCGGACGGATCGACGCCGTCGGACCGGCGCTTGAGGCGCCGCAGGACGCCGTCGTCATCGACGCTGCCGGCCTGATTGCCCTGCCCGGCATGGTGGACCTGCACACCCACCTGCGCGAACCCGGCCGCGAAGACGCCGAAACCGTGGAAACCGGCACCCGCGCCGCCGCGCTGGGCGGCTTCACTGCTGTCCATGCCATGGCCAACTCCAACCCCGTGGCGGACACCGCCGGCGTGGTGGAACAGGTCTGGAGCCTGGGCCGCCGGTCCGGCTGGGTGGACGTCCGCCCCGTCGGCGCCGTCACCGTGGGCCTGGAAGGGGAGCGGCTGGCCGAGCTGGGTGCCATGGCAGATTCCCGCGCCCGCGTCCGCGTGTTCTCCGACGACGGCAAGTGCGTCTCCGACCCCGTGCTCATGCGCCGCGCGCTGGAATACGTCAAAGCGTTCGACGGCGTGATCGCCCAGCACGCGCAGGAACCGCGCCTGACCGAGGGCGCCCAGATGAACGAGGGCGACGTCAGCGCCGATCTGGGCCTGGCCGGGTGGCCCGCCGTGGCCGAGGAATCCATCATTGCCCGGGACGTGCTCCTGGCCCAGCACACCGGGTCCCGGCTGCACGTGTGCCATGTGTCCACCGCCGGCTCCGTGGAGATCATCCGCTGGGCCAAGGAACGCGGCATCAACGTCACCGCTGAAGCCACCCCGCACCACCTGCTGCTCACCGACGACCTGGTCCGCAGCTACGACCCGGTGTACAAGGTGAACCCGCCGCTGCGCACCGCGGCCGACGTCGAGGCCCTGCGCCGGGGCCTGGCCGACGGAACGATCGACATTGTCGGCACCGACCACGCACCGCACCCCTCCGAGCACAAGGAATGCGAATGGGCACAGGCGGCAATGGGCATGACCGGCCTGGAAACCGCGCTCTCAGTGGTCCAGCACGCCATGATCGATACCGGCCTGATGGACTGGGAGGGCTTCGCCCGGGTGACTTCCATCACTCCGGCGCTCATTGGCGGGGTGAAAACCCAGGGCCGGCCGCTGGCAGCCGGGGAACCGGCGAACGTCATATTGGTGGACCCGTCTGCGCGGCGGACGGTTGACCCTCATAGGATGGCTTCAAAGGGACGCAACTCACCGTTTGCCGGCCTGGAACTGCCCGGCGTTGTGCAGGCGACGTTCTTCGCCGGCCATCCCACGGTCCTGGCTGCCGCCCTGAATACGCCTTCCCCCGTTTCCACCGAGGAGTCCGCATGGATCGCCTGATGTTCGCCCTGGGCACGCTTGCCCTGGTCCTGGTGCTCCTGGGCCTTTTTGCCTGGAGCTGGCGCGGACGCCAACAGCGCCAGGCGGGCGTGCCGCGGCCGGTGCCGATGCCCGACGGCCTGGAAGTACCCCGCTTCCAGGCACTGGGCCAGTACGTCTGCACCACCACCGCCGGGGACTGGCTGGACCGCATTGCCGTCTACGGGCTGGGCGTGAAGTCCAATGCCACCGCCGCCGTCTTTGATGAGGGGCTGTTGTTTGTCCGCAGCGGCGCCCCCGACCTCTGGATTCCCCGCGAAGACCTGGAGAGCGTCCGCCTGGAGCGGGGCATGGCCGGAAAATTCGTGGAAAAAGAGGGCCTGGTGATCCTTACCTGGAAGCTGGGCAGCACCAAAGTGGACACCGGTTTCCGCAACCGAACCCCCGAAGAGAAAACACCGCTGGTAACAGCAATTACCGAAATCCTGCCGGCCGAGCCGTCAGAAACAAGCGAGGAACAACTGTGACCGTCTCAAACACATCCGCTCCGACCCCGGCTGTCCTGATGCTTGAAGACGGCCGAACCTTCCGCGGCCGCAGTTACGGCGCGCAGGGAACCGCCCTCGGCGAGGCCGTTTTTGCCACCGGCATGACCGGGTACCAGGAAACCATCACCGATCCCTCCTATGCCCGCCAGCTGGTCGTGCAGACCGCGCCGCACATCGGCAACACGGGCGTGAATACCGACGACGCCGAATCCCGGCGCATCTGGGTGGCCGGCTACATTGTGCGCGACGCCGCCCGCCGCCCGTCGAACTGGCGCTCCGAGCGAACCCTGGACGAGGAACTGAGCGTTCAGGGCGTCGTCGGAATCTCCGGCGTGGACACCCGTGCCGTCACCCGCCACCTGCGCGAGCGCGGCGCCATGAAGGCCGGAATCTTTTCCGGAGCCGACGCCGCCCGCCCGGACAGCGAGCTGCTCGCCGACGTCCTGGCCCAGGAATCCATGGCCGGCGCCCGCCTTGCCGAGGAAGTAAGCGTTGACGCCGCCTACGTCATCGAGCCCAAGGACCACGGCTGGGAGGGTGAGCCGCGGTTCACCGTGGCAGCACTTGACCTGGGCATCAAATCCATGACCCCGGTCCGCTTCGCCGAGCGCGGCGTGCGCGTGCACGTCCTGCCCGCCACCGCCGCACTGGCGGACATCACGGCGCTGGATGCCGACGGTGTGTTCATGTCCAACGGTCCGGGCGATCCCGCCACCGCAGATGTGCAGGTGGACCTGCTGCGCGACGTGCTGGACACCGGCATCCCGTTCTTCGGCATCTGCTTCGGCAACCAGATCCTGGGCCGTGCACTGGGCTTCGGCACCTACAAACTGCGCTACGGCCACCGCGGCATCAACCAGCCCGTGCTGGACCGGCGCACCGGGAAGGTGGAAATCACCAGCCAAAACCACGGCTTCGCCGTGGACGCGCCGCTGGACGGCCCCGTCACCGCACCCGTTTCCCGCTTCGGCCGGGTGGAGGTCAGCCACGTGTCCCTCAACGACGACGTCGTGGAAGGCCTGGCCTGCCTGGACATCCCCGCTTTTTCCGTTCAGTACCACCCTGAAGCCGCCGCCGGGCCGCATGACTCGGCGTACCTGTTCGACCGTTTCGTGGACCTCATGGCCGCCAGCAAGATCAAGGAATCCCACTAATGCCCCGCAGAACCGACCTCAAGTCCGTCCTGGTTATCGGCTCCGGTCCGATTGTCATTGGCCAGGCCGCTGAATTCGACTACTCCGGCACCCAGGCGCTGCGCGTGCTGAAGGAGGAGGGCCTGCGGGTCATCCTGGTGAACTCCAACCCCGCCACCATCATGACGGACCCCGAGTTTGCCGACGCCACCTACGTTGAACCGATCACCCCCGAGATCGTGGAAAAGATCATCGCCAAGGAACGCCCCGACGCGATCCTTCCCACCCTTGGCGGGCAGACCGCGCTGAACACGGCCATCGCGCTGGACAAGAACGGCGTCCTGGAGAAGTACAACGTGGAGCTGATCGGCGCCAACATTGCCGCCATTGAGCTCGGCGAGGACCGCGAGAAGTTCAAGGGCGTGGTGGAACGCTGCGGCGCCGAATCGGCCGAATCCATCATTGTGCACAGCATGGATGAAGCCTTTGCCGCCGCGGAGAAACTGGGCTACCCGATGGTGGTCCGTCCCTCCTTCACCATGGGCGGACTTGGCTCCGGCCTGGCCTACAATGCCGAAGACCTGCGCCGCATCGCCGGTGCCGGCATCCAGTACAGCCCCACCTCCGAGGTGCTGCTCGAAGAGAGCATCCTCGGCTGGAAGGAATACGAGCTGGAGATGATGCGGGACAAGAATGACAACGTGGTGGTTGTCTGCTCGATCGAGAACTTCGATCCGGTGGGTGTGCACACGGGGGACTCCATCACAGTGGCTCCGGCCATGACGCTGACGGACCGCGAGTACCAGAAGCTGCGCGACATCGCGATCGCCGTGATCCGCGAGGTGGGCGTGGACACCGGCGGCTGCAACATCCAGTTCGCCATCGAACCGGACACGGGCCGCGTCGTCGTCATTGAAATGAACCCGCGTGTCTCGCGTTCCTCGGCGCTGGCCTCCAAGGCCACAGGCTTCGCCATCGCGAAGATCGCCACCAAGCTCTCCCTCGGCTACACGCTGGACGAGATCCCGAACGACATCACGCAGAAGACCCCGGCCTCCTTCGAGCCCACCCTGGACTACGTGGTGGTGAAGGTGCCGCGCTTCGCCTTCGAGAAGTTCCCCGCCGCCGACCCCACGCTGACCACCACCATGAAGTCGGTGGGCGAAGCCATGGCCATCGGCCGCAACTTCAGTGAAGCCCTGCAGAAGGCGCTGCGCTCCCTGGAGCAGAAGGGCGCCTCGCTGTCCTTCGCCCCCGTGGATCCCGCAGATGTGCCCGCCCTGATCGAGGCCGCCAAGCGGCCGACGACGGACCGGCTCAAGCAGGTCCAGCAGGCCCTTCTGGGCGGAGCCACGGTGGAGGACCTCTACGAGGCCACCGGCATCGACCCCTGGTACCTGGACCAGCTGGTCCTGATCAACGAGGTGGCGGAGGAAATCCGCGGCGCCGGAACCGTGAATGCCGAGATCCTGCGGCTGGCCAAGCGCCACGGCTTCTCCGACGAGCAGATCGGTGCCCTCACCAACACCCCGGAGGCCGTGATCCGCGGGGTCCGGCACGCGCTGGACATCCGGCCGGTCTACAAGACCGTGGACACCTGCGCTGCCGAGTTTGCCGCATATACGCCGTACCACTACTCCTCCTATGACGAGGAGGATGAGGTGGCGCAGCACGAAAAGCCGTCCATCATCATCCTGGGCTCCGGACCTAACCGGATCGGGCAGGGCATCGAGTTTGACTACTCCTGCGTGCACGCCACCATGGCGCTGCGCGAGGCCGGCCACGAGACCGTCATGATCAACTGCAACCCGGAAACGGTGTCCACGGACTATGACATCTCCGACCGCCTCTACTTTGAGCCGCTGACCCTTGAGGACGTCCTGGAAGTCATTGCGGCCGAGCAGCGCACCGGGGGAGTGCTGGGTGTCTTCGTCCAGCTCGGCGGGCAGACGCCGCTGAAACTGGCACAGTCGCTGGCCGACGCCGGCGTGCCCATCCTTGGCACCTCCCCGGAAGCCATCGACCTGGCTGAACACCGCGGCGCCTTCCAGCACGTCCTCGACGAGGGCGGGCTGATCGCCCCGAAGAACGGCACCGCCGTGTCCTTCGACGATGCCAAGAAGATTGCCGACGAGATCGGGTACCCCGTCCTGGTGCGCCCGTCCTACGTCCTGGGCGGCCGCGGCATGGAAATCGTCTACGACGAAGCGAACCTGTCGCGCTACATCGCCAACGCCACGGAAATCACCCCGGACCACCCCGTCCTGGTGGACCGGTTCCTGGAAGACGCCATCGAGATCGACGTCGACGCACTCTTCGACGGCACCGACCTGTACGTGGGCGGCATCATGGAACACATCGAAGAAGCCGGCATCCACTCCGGCGACTCCGCCTGCGTCCTGCCGCCGATCACCCTGGGCACCGATGTCGTCGACCGCGTTCGTGAAGCCACCCGCGTGATTGCCGCCGGAGTGGGAGTGCGCGGGCTGATCAACATCCAGTTCGCCCTGGCTTCGGACGTGCTGTATGTCATCGAAGCCAATCCGCGCGCCTCGCGCACCGTGCCCTTTGTCTCCAAAGCCACCGGCGTGCAGCTGGCCAAGGCCGCGGCGCTCATCGGTACCGGGCACTCCATCGCGGAGCTGCGAGCGGCCGGCAAGCTGTTCCCCGTGGGTGACGGCTCCGTCCTGCCGCTGGACGCCCCGGTGGCCGTGAAGGAAGCCGTACTGCCCTTCAGCCGCTTCCGCACCCCCGAAGGCACCGTGGTGGATTCCCTGCTCGGCCCGGAAATGCGCTCCACCGGTGAAGTCATGGGCATTGACAAGTACTTTGACACTGCCTTTGCCAAGTCCCAGGCCGCGGCCAACTCCGCGCTCCCCACCGGCGGCAAGGTATTTGTCTCCGTGGCAAACCGGGACAAGCGCTCCATCATCATGCCGGTGAAGCTGATGGTGGACCTGGGCTTTGAGATCCTTTCCACCGGCGGCACCGCCGAGGTCCTGCGCCGCAACGGCATCCAGGCCACCACGGTCCGCAAGGTCAGTGAGGGCTCCGGCCCCGACGGCGAAGGCACCGTGGCGGACCTGATCACCGCAGGGGAGATCCACCTGGTGGTGAACACGCCTTCCGGCGGCCAGGCCCGCGGCGACGGGTATGAAATCCGCGCCGCCGCCACGTCCATCGGCTGCCCGGTGGTGACTACGGTTTCCGAATTCGGCGCTGCCGTGCAGGCGATTGAAGCCATGCGCTCCTACGAATGGGACGTCACCTCCCTGCAGGAGCACGCCGCCAAGCTCAAGGCTTCATCCGGTGCCTGAGCCTGAGCTGCCTGAGCCGGCGCGGGCGTCCTTCGGCATCCGGCTGCAGCAGGCCATGGACGTCCGCGGCCAGCTGTGCGTGGGTATTGACCCGCACCCGGCGCTGCTGGCCGCCTGGGGGCTGAACGACGACGCCGCCGCCCTGGAGCGCTTCTCCCTCACCGTCCTGGCAGCGGTGGGGGAGCAGGTTGCGGCAGTGAAGCCGCAGGTGGCCCTCTTTGAACGCCACGGCTCCGCGGGGCTGGCCGCCCTGGAGCGGGTGCTGGCCGCCTGCTCGGAGGCAGGCGTGCTGAGCATTGCCGACGCCAAGCGCGGAGACATCGGTTCCACCATGGCTGCCTACGCGGATGCCTGGCTGCGGGACGGCTCCGCCCTGGCCGCAGACGCCCTCACCGTCAGCCCGTACCTGGGGTTCGAGTCGCTGCGCCCCGCATTGGATCTGGCCCAGGCAACCGGGCGCGGAGTATTCGTCCTGGGGCTGACGTCCAACCCCGAAGGCCGGTCGGTGCAGCACGTGGGCGGTGACCACTCCGTGGCGGCCCGGATCGTGAACGCGGCCGCAGCTGAAAACAGCCGTGAACTGGGACGGGCAGCCGCCGCTGCCTCTGCATCCGCTGCCGGGGATCCTTCCGGCCCGGCATCAGGAGCGGCCTCTGCAAATCCGCGCCTGGGTTCCACCGGACTGGTAATTGGCGCAACGGTGGGAACAGCGCTGGCGGAACTGGGCATCCATCTGGCTGCGGCACACACGCCGATCCTCGCGCCCGGGCTCGGCGCCCAGGGTGCCACCGCAGCGGATCTGGCGGCCACCTTCGCCGCGGCCTACCCCAACGTCCTGGCTACCTCCAGCCGGGACATCCTGAAGGCCGGACCGGAACCGGCCGCCCTGCGGGACGCCGCCCGCCGGACCCGGGAGGAACTGGCCCGGTAGCGTGCATGCGGGGCCGCAATGCCTTGTGCGGCCCCGCATGAGGCGCGGATCGGGTAGTGCGGCACGTTGCAATTGCGGTTCGGTTGCGGCTACGGTTCAGACCGTACCCCCATACACCAAGCACCGCCCCAGCACCGCAGCTGCGCCACGTGCCGCAGTGCCGGGCCGGTCTCCGCCCGGGAGGGTCTCTTGAACCTCAAGCCACTGACTGAAGATGAACGCACCAAGGCGCGCGAAAAGGCCACCGCCGCCAGGTCCGTTCGGGCCGACATTAAGGCCAAGATCAAGACCGGAGAAATGTCCGTCGAAGAGGTCATTTTGTCCCGCTCTTCGGAGGAAGCCGTGGGCAGGCTGAAGGTGGTGGACCTGCTTCGGGCGCTGCCTGGCGTCGGAGAGCGCCGCGCAGCTGGAATAATGAATACCGTAGGCATTGCTCCGACCCGCCGAGTGCGCGGTCTGGGCATCCACCAGCGCAAGGCGCTGATAGAACTTTTGGCATCCGACTAGGGCCGCGCTTCGCTGCGGCCCGCACCCCCGGGGCCGAACCACAACGAGAGCAAAGAAGGTCCTCAGTGTCGCAACCGCGGCTGACAGTCCTGGCAGGTCCAACCGCAGTTGGCAAAGGCACGGTGTCCACGTTCATTCGGGACAATTACCCGGAGGTGTGGCTGTCCGTTTCCGCCACCACCCGGCCGCCGCGTCCCGGGGAAGAGCATGGGGTGCATTACTTCTTCGTGTCCCCGGAGGAATTTGATTCCCTGGTGGAAAAGGGCGAAATGCTGGAGTGGGCCGTGGTCCACGGCCGCAACCGTTACGGCACGCTGCGCAGCACGGTAGAGTCGGCCATGGCCGAAGGCCGGTCCGTGCTCCTGGAAATTGATTTGCAGGGTGCACGGCAGGTCAAAAAGACCATGCCGGAGGCCAATTTCGTGTTCCTTGCTCCGCCGTCGTGGGACGAAATGGTCCGCCGGCTGGTGGGACGCGGCACTGAAACGCCCGAAGAACAGCAGCAGCGGCTGGAAACCGCTAAACTGGAGCTTGCTGCCGAGCCCGAGTTCGATCACACCGTGGTAAATGATGACGTCCAGCGGGCAGCAGCTGAGCTTGTATCACTCATGGGAATCAGTCCGCGTCCGCGCTGACGTACCGCAATATCCCGTATCAAGAATTTTGGAGAATCTGTGTCTACTGTGTCTGAAGGCATCATCAACCCGCCGATCGACGACCTGCTGAACGTAGCTGACTCGAAGTACGCGCTGGTCATCTACGGCGCCAAGCGCGCACGCCAGATCAACGCTTACTACTCCCAGCTGCACGAAGGCCTGTTCGAGTACGTTGGCCCGCTCGTGGAAACCAAGCTGAACGAGAAGCCGCTGTCCATCGCCCTGCGCGAAATCAACGAGGGCATGCTGGTCAGCCGCCCCGTGGAATCCGCCGAATAACGTCGCCGGTAAACACCAGTAAAAGCTGACCCGAGCGGTCAGGGTCAGGAGCAGCAGCGGTGCGCATAGTTTTGGGTGTGGGCGGCGGCATCGCCGCCTACAAGTCCGCGTCGCTGCTGCGTCTTTTCACTGAAGCCGGACATAACGTCTCAGTGATTCCCACGGAAGCCTCCACGCGGTTCGTCGGCGTGGCCACCTGGGAGGCATTGTCCGGCAACCCCGTCTCCAGTTCGGTTTTTGATGAAGTGGAGAAGGTCAACCACGTCCGGCTCGGACACGAGGCAGACCTCATTGTGGTGGCTCCGGCCACCGCAGACCTGCTGGCCCGGGCGGCCTCCGGGCAGGCCAACGACCTGCTCACCAATACCCTGCTCATGGCACGCGGACCGGTCCTTTTTGCGCCCGCCATGCACACGGAAATGTGGGCGCATCCCGCCACCCGTGCCAACGTCCAGACCCTGCGCACGCGGGGGTCCCTGGTGATGGAACCCGGTGTGGGGCGCCTCACCGGCAAGGACTCCGGGGCCGGACGCCTGCCGGACCCCGAAGACATTTTTGCCGCTGCCATGGCTGCGGTAAACCCCCTGCCGGCCGTGCCGGAATCCGCGCCCGGTCCGCTGAGCGGCAAAACCGTCACCATCACAGCAGGCGGCACCCGCGAACCGCTGGACCCCGTCCGTTTCCTGGGCAACCGCTCCTCCGGCAAGCAGGGCGCTGCCCTCGCCCAAGCAGCCCTCGACGCCGGAGCGCATGTCCGTTTCATCGCTGCGCACATGGATGTTCCCGCCCCAGGCGGCGTTGAACTCATCCGCGTGGAAACGGCCCTGGAACTGCGCGACGCCGTGCACGCCGCCGCCCCCGAGTCGGATGTGCTGATCATGGCGGCCGCAGTGGCGGATTTCCGCCCCGACTCCCTCTCCGACACCAAGATCAAAAAGCGCGACGACGGCGCGGATCCGGTCATCACCCTGATCCGCAACCCGGACATCCTGGCCGAAGCCGTCCAGCACCGTGCAGCGAACGGAGGACCGGCCCGTCCGGCACTGATCGTGGGCTTTGCCGCAGAAACCGGAGACGGCAGCGCCGACGTCCTGGACTACGGCCGGCAGAAACTGCTCCGCAAGGGCTGTGACCTCCTGGTGCTCAACCGGGTGGGAACCTCCCTGGTCTTTGGCCAGGACAGCACCGAAGTGACATTGCTTTCACCGCAGGATTCCGAGACTGCTCCGCCGGCCACCTACACCGGCACCAAATCCGACGTGGCGCGCAGGATCATTGCCCGCGTCGAGCAGGAGTTTCAAGCAGTCCCTGCCGTCAGCTGAGCTTTCCCGCCCGGGCCTGCCGGTCCACAGCCTTCCCGCCCCCATTCGGAGGACCCGGCCCGGAACCAGTAGAGTAAATCCCGTGACTTCCCCAGATACTTCAGCACTTTCGGCTGCCCGCGACGGGCTGCGCCTATTCACCTCGGAATCCGTCACCGAGGGTCATCCGGACAAAATCTGTGACCAGATCAGTGACGCCATCCTGGACGGCATGCTCAAGGTGGACCCCGAGTCCCGCGTAGCAGTGGAGACCCTGGTCACCACCGGCCTGGTCCATGTTGCCGGTGAGGTAACCACCGAGGGCTACGTGGAAATCCCGCAGCTCGTCCGGGACACCATCCTGGGCATCGGCTACGACTCCTCCGCCAACGGCTTCGACGGAGCCCGCTGCGGCGTCTCGGTCTCCATTGGCCAGCAGTCCCCGGAAATCGCCTCGCGCGTCTTCAACTCCGTGGAGAACCGGGCCGGCACGTCCGACCCCCTCGACGCCCAGGGCGCAGGGGACCAGGGCATCATGTTCGGCTACGCCTCGGATGAGACCTCCGTGTACATGCCCACCCCCATCTGGCTGGCACACCGGCTCTCCGAACGGCTCACGGCCGTCCGCAAGGACGGCACGCTGGACTACCTCCGCCCGGACGGCAAGACCCAGGTCACCATCGGATACGACGGCGACCGCCCGGTCTCGGTGGATTCCGTGGTCATCTCCTCCCAGCATGCCGCCGACGTCGAGCTGGAGCAGCTGCGCGAAGACCTCGCCCTCCACGTCATTGAACCGGTCCTGGCCGGAACCGAGCTGGACACCTCCAAGGTCAAGCACATCCTGAACCCGGGCGGCCCGTTCGTCATCGGCGGTCCGGTGGGAGACGCCGGCCTGACCGGACGCAAGATCATCGTGGACACTTACGGCGGCTTTGCCCGGCACGGCGGCGGTGCGTTCAGCGGCAAGGACCCGTCCAAGGTGGACCGCTCCGCGGCCTACGCCATGCGCTGGGTGGCCAAGAACGTGGTGGCGGCCGGACTCGCCCGCCGCGCGGAGATCCAGGTGGCCTACGCCATCGGGATGGCACACCCCGTGGGCATTTACGTGGAAACGTTCGGCACGGAAACGGTGGACCCGGCCCGCATTGCCGACGCCATCCACGAAGTCTTTGACCTGCGGCCGCTGGGCATCATCAACGCCCTGGACCTGAAGCGCCCGATCTACCAGAAGACAGCCGCCAACGGCCACTTTGGCCGCGAGGATGCGGAATTCACCTGGGAGCGCAAGGACAAGGTCGGAGCCCTCCGCAGCTACTTCAACGCCTAGCCCGGAGGCTGCGATGCGCCAGGATCCCGCCGGAGACAACGGGCAGCTGTCCCTGCTGCACGGTTTTGTTGCCCCGGCCCGGAGCCTGGGCACGCAGCCGACGGCACCCGAGCTGCCCATAGCGCGGGTGCTGCTGGATTCACCGCTGCCGCACCTGGACCGGCCGTTCGATTATCTGGTCCCGGCGGACCTGGACCGGGACGCCGTGCCCGGCGCCCGGGTGAAGGTCCGCTTCGGCGGGCAGGAGCTGCCCGGCTTCATTATCGAGCGCACCGCCGAAGCGGACACCTCCGCACGACTGGTTCCGCTGGGCAAAGTCGTGTCCCCGCAGCCGGTCCTGGCACCGCAGATCCTGCAGCTTGCCGAGGCAGTGGCGGCCCGCTATTCCGGCACCGTCCACGATGTGCTGCGGGTGGCCGTTCCGCCGCGCGCCGCACGCGTGGAAAAGGAATTCACCCCGCAGGCACGCGAGGCTGCGGAGGCGGGCGCCGACGCGCCGGACGGCCCCGAAGGCTCCGGACCCAATCCCTGGGCCCGGTATGCCCATGGTCCGCGTTTCCTGACCCACCTGGCGGCCGGACACAGCCCGCGCGCCGTGCTGTCTTCACTGGGCGGTTACGGCCCCGGGGCATGGCCGGAGGAAATTGCCGCGGCGGTACAGTCCACCCTGCTCTCCGGGCGCGGCGCCGTCGTCGTCGTGCCCGATGCCAAGGACCTGGCCCGGCTGGAAACCGCACTGGCAGCGCGCATCGGCGCCGCTGCCTTTGTGCGGCTGACGGCCGACGACGGCGCAACGCCGCGCTACCGCGCTTTCCTGAAGGTCCTGCACGGGGATGTGCAGGTGGTGATCGGCACCCGGTCGGCCGCCTACGCGCCGGTGCGCAACCTGGGACTTGCGGTGATCTGGGACGACGCCGATGACCTCCACGCCGAACAGCGTGCGCCCTACCAGCACGTGCGCGATGTCCTGCTGCTGCGTGCGGCCGCGGAAAACACCGCACTGCTGCTGGCCTCGCACTCACGCAGCACCGAAGCCCAGCGGCTGGTGGCCAGCGGATGGGCTGCGAGCATCGCGGCTGACCGCAGCACTGTGCGCCAACTGGCTCCGCGCGTGGTCAGCACCGCGGATTCCTTCAACATGGAACGTGATCCGCTGGCGGCCCGCGCCCGGATTCCGCACGCTGCCTGGAAGGCGGCCCAGGACGGTCTGACCCGGGGCCCGGTGCTGGTGCAGGTGGCCCGCAGCGGCTTCTCGCCGGCACTGTCCTGCCAGGAGTGCCGGGAACCGGCGCGCTGCCGGGCCTGTGCAGGACCGCTGGGCCTGGCCAGCCGCAACGGCGTACCGGCCTGCCGCTGGTGCGGGCGCCCGGAACCAAGGTGGAGCTGCGGAAACTGCGGCGGCACCCGGCTGCGCGGATCTGCGGCCGGTGCCGGACGGACGGCAGAGGAACTCGGCCGGGCCTTCCCCTCGGTCACGGTGATATCTTCTGCCGGGGACCATGTCCGGGCCGAGGTTTCCGATGCCCCGGCACTGGTGGTGGCGACGCCGGGGGCCGAGCCGGTGGCAGCCGGGGGCTATGCGGCCGCCGTGCTGCTGGACGGCAACGCCATGATGTCGCGGGAATCCCTGCGCGCGGGGGAGGAGACGCTGCGGCGCTGGTTCAGCGCGGCAGCCCTGGTCCGGCCCGCCGGAGACAAGGGGCTGGTGGTAGTCACTGCCGACGACACGTCAACGGTGGGCCACCTGCTGCGCTGGGACCCGGCCGGCGCCGCTGAACGGGAGTTGGAGCTGCGCCGGGCACTGGGCCTGCCGCCAGCGGTGAGGTATGCCGAACTCACCGGCTCCCGCGAGGCACTCAGCGCCTTTGTGCCGCGGCTGGACCTGCCGCCGGAGGCCCGTGTGGTGGGGCCGGCACCGCTGGAGGATCCACCCGGCCCCGCACCCGTTCACCGGGACGGACAGCTGGGCGGCTCCGGCGGCCGCTACCGGACGCTGCTGTTCTTTCCCTATGCTGCTGCTCCGGCGGTGACTGCTGCCATGCGGGCCGCGAAGGCAGCAGTTTCGGCGAAGCGGACGGGAGACCCGGTGTACATCCGGGTGGACGGAACCGACGTCCTATAAGGACTGAGCAGTGCTCAGCGAACCCGCACGCCGATCTTCCGTGTGCGGTGTTCCGGCTTTACCGTAAGGAGCAGGCTCAGTATCCCGCAGTTGTACTGCACATTGATGCAGTCGGTGTTGATCCCCGTGCCGAGGAGGACCTGCCGCTGGACCGTGCCGCATCCGCGCTCACCAACCATCCAGCCGGGACCCGAAAAATCCCGAAGGGTACGGTGCGCCCGGATGGTCAGGAGCTGCCCCGCCAGGGTGATTTCCAGTGAACCCGGGTCCGCGCCGGGCAGATCCGCATTCAGGATGTAATGGTCCCCCTGGCGGTACAGATCAACGGGGACGGCGCCGTTCGAAGCAGCGGCGGAGGGGAATTCGGGGCGGTGGTGTCCGGAATCCTCCGAACCCGGCGGCCCGCCGAACCCGAAGGCCATGCGCATCAAACTCCTTCCTGCGCGGTGTACGGGTAGAAGTTGGCTACCTGCATTTTAAAACTGGACGCGGTGCACGGAAAAATCGACGGAAAACCACGCGAAGGCCAATTCGGTTGTGCACAACTAAATTGTGGACTAGGCTCGGAGCATGAACGACGTCCTCCACCGCCAGGTCTGCTTTTCGCTGTACTCGGCCTCCCGTGCCGCCACCGCGGTGTACCGGCCGCTGCTGGAAGAACTGGGCCTGACGTACCCGCAGTACCTCGTGCTGATGGTTCTGTGGGAACAGGACGGCAGGAGCGTCCGGGACCTGGGCCGCGCCCTGGAACTCGATTCCGGAACGCTTTCGCCCCTGCTCAAGCGGCTGGAAGCCGCAGGCCTGCTGCGCCGCCTCCGCTCCGAAACGGATGAGCGCCGCGTGGAAGTCCATCTCACCGCGGATGGGCGCAGCCTGCGGGAAAAAGCCCTGCCGCTGTCCCAGCACGTTGCCGAAGCAGCCGGCCTGGCGCCGGAAGAACTGCGGGCACTGCAGGAGACGCTGGTGAAAGTTACCCGCGCCCTGCGCACTGCCGCAGGCTAGCCTTTGCCGGACGCCGTCCAACTGACTCTCCCGTCCACCTGATTTCCCCGGATTTCCCCCATTTTTGTCCCCGGCGGGCCCCAGGCCCGCCTCAAGGAAAGGTATCGTCCATGACGAATTCCCCTCAGACCAGCCGCCAGATCCAGCTCGCCTCCCGTCCCGAAGGCTGGCCGACGGACGAGAACTTCCGCCTGGCCGAGGTGCCGGTGCCGGAACTCCAGGAGGGCCAGGTCCTGGTCCGCAACCTGTACATGTCAGTGGATCCGTACATGCGCGGCCGCATGAATGACGTCAAGTCCTACGTTCCGCCCTTCCAGATTGACGCCCCGCTCGACGGCGGCGCCATCGGCGAAGTTGTTGAGTCCCGTTCCGAGGACCACAAGCCCGGAGACAAGGTCCTGCACGGCCTTGGCTGGCGCGACTACGCCGTCCTGGACGGCGCCCGTGCCCGCATCATCGACACCGAGATCGCACCGGCCACCACCTACCTCGGCGTACTGGGCATGACCGGTTTGACGGCCTACGCCGGCCTGACCAAGGTCGCGGAGTTCAAGGAAGGCGACGTTGTCTTCGTTTCCGGTGCCGCCGGAGCCGTGGGTTCCCTTGTTGGCCAGATCGCCAAGGCCATGGGCGCCAAGAAGGTCATCGGCAGCGCCGGTTCCGCCGAGAAGGTCCAGCACCTGCTGGAGCTCGGCTTTGATGAGGCTTTCAACTACCACGACGGCCCCGTGAAGGAGCAGCTGAAGAAGGCTGCCGGCGAGGATGGCATTGACGTCTACTTCGACAACGTGGGCGGCGAGCACCTCGAAGCTGCCATCGCGGTGATGAACAAGGGCGGACGGATCGCCATGTGCGGTGCCATTTCCCAGTACAACACCACCGACGCTCCCACAGGCCCGCGCAACCTGGCCCTGGCCATCGGCAAGGAGCTGACGCTGCGCGGCTTCATCGTGGGCAGCTACAACCAGTACGCTGACGAGTTCGCCTCCCTGATGTCCGGCTGGCTGCGCGACGGTGCCGTCAGCTACGACGAGACCTTCGTTGACGGTCTGGAGAATGCCCCGCAGGCCTTCATCGACCTGATGAAGGGCGCCAACAAGGGCAAGATGGTTGTGACCCTGAAGGCCTGATTCCGGCCTTCCGGGGCAGTGCTTCCGCACCGACTCTCCAAAGCGGTCCCGGGCTCCAGGCCCGGGGCCGCTTTGTGCCGTTATTGCCGGTCAGCGCTTCCGGAACAGGCGGACGGCCTCACCGGCGGCGGCAAGGAGCTCCCTGGCGGAGGTCTCCCAGGAATACTCGGCAGCCCGCTTCAGCCCCGCCTTGGAGGCACTGCGCCAGTGCTGCGGATCATCCAGGGCAGAGACTGCCTCCGCAAAGGCTTCCGGGCTGTCCGGGTCCACCAGCAGGGCGGCGCCGCCGGCGACCTCGCGGAAAATCGGAATGTCGCTGGCCACCACCGGGGTGCCGGCTGCCATGGCCTCAATCATCGGCAGCCCGTACCCTTCGGCCCGGGACAGGGTCACGAGCGCGGTGGCCCTGCGCAGCAAATCACCGTACTCTGCGTCGGTGACGCCGTTGGAAAACACCACGCGGGCGCCGTCGGGCACCAGTGCCTGCAGTTCGCTGCGCCGCGCCGGAGAAATCCGGCTCAGCAGGTGCAGCGTATAACCGGGCAGGTGCCCCATGCCGCGCACCACGGTTTCCACGTTTTTGTACGGCATGAACGAGCCCATGTACAGCAGGATCTTTTCGGGGGCAGCCGCGGGGTCGCGCAGCACCGCGCCCGGCTGCGGAGCGTTGCCGACGATGCGCACCGGGCGCCTGGTGAGCCGGTGCCGCGCTATCAGCGACCGCGTGGTGTCACTGATCGTGGCAACGACGTCGGCCCGGTTCAGCAGCAGCCGCTGCGGCCAGTACGCGAGGTGGTACAGCCGCCACAGGCCCCGCACCGGGAACGGGAGGAAGCCCGGCGGCGTCGGGTTCGAGTAGTAAATCAGGTCATGCAGGGTCAGGATCAGCGGATACTTCCGTCCCCAGCTGCCCATGGTCTGCATGGGGGAAAAGACGACGTCGGCGCCAAACCGGTTCACGCGCAGAGCCACCAAAAGTTCGGCGGGGGAGAGCGGACTGTTGATCTTCACCCAGGGCAGGTCCGGCAGCAGCGCCAGCTGGCGTTCATCGGAGATCAGCATCAGCACGGACGCGTGTCGGGACACGGCCTCGATCAGGGAGGCACCGTACCGGCTGATCCCGTCGTGGTGATCCGTTCGGGTGAACCGTGCATCCATGGCTATGCGCAGGGTCATGAATGCCTCCGGCGCAGGAACTCGGAGATGAGTTCCGCCGCCTCGGCCGGCGCCTCATAGTGGACCAGGTGGCCGACCCCCGGCAGCACGTGCAGTTCCGCATCCGGCATCAGCGCTGCCAGCCTCTGCTGTCCCGCAACAGACCCCAGATCGTCGCGTTCGGCGGCAACCAGGAGCACCGGCATGCCGAGGGCGCCGGCGCTGTCCCGCACCGTGGAGGAGATCGATGCCCTGAAGGCATCCAGCACCACGTTCCGGTTGGCGAAGGCACTGAAATACGCGTCATGCTGTCCGTGGATCCAGCGCCGCAGTGAACGGTCCCGGGTCTTGGCCATGAAAATGCTCATGCCGCGGACGATGGCCGGATGCTGCAGCAGGGCCATGCCCAGCCGCTCTGGCAGCCGGGCAGCGGCCAGGTAGTACAGCTCCGCGGCCTTGCTGGTGATGCCTTTAGGGCCCTCCAACGCAGGTTCACAGATGGGGTTCACCAGGATGAGTTCGCTGATGAGTTCCGGATGCCCGGCCGCCACCCGGGACGCAATGATGGAACCGAAGGAATGCCCCAGCAGCACCGTGTCCGGGCCCAGATCCGGGAGCCCGCCTGAGAGGGCCGCCGCCACAAAGCCGGCGTACGCGCCGACGTCGTGCGTTCCCGGAAGGGGCTGGGCGGAGCCGAAGCCGGGCAGGTCCGGAACCAGGACCCGGTGCCCGGGGAGGGCCTCCACGATGCGCAGCAGGCCGTGATGGTCGCCGCGGAAGCCGTGGACCATGAAGATCGGCGGCGCCTGGGCCCCGGGCCCGCTGGATGCCGTGCCGTCCGCAGGGCCGGGTACTGCGGGAAAATCCCAGCAGCGCTGCACTGTTCCGTCCACGGCAAACGTCCGGACCACGGCCCGGCGGGAAAAGGCAATGTTCGCCGTCGTGCTTCCCCGAAAGGCGGTGCGCACTAGTTGACCGTGTCCGGATGCGAGCCGGAGCGCTGGTTCCGGTCCAGGCCGGCAATGGCGTCGCGCTGTGCGGGGCTCAGTTCAAAGGAAAAGACATCAAGATTCTCCGCCATCCGCTCCGGGGAGCTGGCCTTGGGAATTGCGACGTTCCCCTGCTCCATCTGCCAGCGAAGGATGACCTGTGCCGGGGAGACCCCCAGATCGGCGGCAAGGGACGTGATGACCGGATCGGCGAGGACGGCGCCGCGGCCCAGCGGACTCCACGCCACCGTGCGGATGCCCAGTTCCTCATGCAGCGCGGCCAGTTCGCGCTGCTGGAGCCAGGGATGCAGCTCCACCTGGTTGACCGCCGGAACCACGTCGGCAGCGTCCAGCAGGGTGCGCAGGTGGTCCGGCTGGAAGTTGGACACGCCGATTGCCCGAATGCGCCCGCCTCGGTACAGCTCTTCCATGGCCCGGTACGTCTCGACGAACAGACCCCGCTCGGGACACGGCCAGTGGATCAGGTACAGGTCCAGGACGTCCAGGCCCAGGCGGGACATGGAGGCATCAAAGGCACGCAGGGTGGAGTCGTAACCCTGGTCCGTGTTCCACACTTTTGACGTGAGAAAGATCTCATCACGGACGGTGTTGGTTCCTTCGGTGAAGGTCCGCAGGCCCTCGCCAACACCCTCCTCATTGCCGTACAAGGCTGCCGTATCAAGGTGGCGGTAGCCCGTTTTGAGGGCGTCCACTACCAGAGAAGCTGCATCCGGGGCGGGAACCTTGTAGGTGCCAAAACCCATCTGATCCATGTGAACGCCGTTATTGAGTGTAAGTTTGGGTGCCGGTTCCATGCAGAAGACTCTACCGAGGATGGCGCCCGCCGTTGGAATCGTTTCCAACACGCGGCACTGGATGAGGGGGCCGCCCGGCCCGGAAAAGTACCTGTACTTTCCGCACGCTGTGGCGTTTCGGGGGAGAACCTTGATTGCATGGGGCACGATGGCACCACTGCCTGCCCAAACGGGTCAGCGGAACATTCGCTTTCCGTGGCTGACTGGGGATGGAGTCATGGCAGAGTTAACCAAAACCAGCGAAAAATCTGCTGGTACATCAGATGAGAAGGATGGAGAAGTCAATGGTGACTCTCGGTGAGGTATTCCTCAGTGAGTTCGCAGGAACAGCAATGCTTATATTGCTGGGTTGCGGCGTGGTGGCGAATGTAGCCCTGCGCAAGACGAAGGGCAGCGGGGGCGGGACCCTCATGGTCAACTTCGGTTGGGGCCTGGGTGTATTCGCGGGTGTGTTCGTGGCTGTTCAGTCCGGTGCGCACCTCAACCCGGCAGTGACCTTCGGGCTGCTCTTCAACGGCAAGGATGAACTGGCACCCGGGGTGGAGACGAGTTTTGTCTCAGTGCTCGTGTACCTGAGCGCGCAGCTGCTCGGTGCAATGCTCGGTGCCGTGCTGGCCTGGCTGGCCTACAAGAAGCAGTTCGACGACGAGCCCGACGCCGAGAACATCCTCGGAGTGTTCTCCACGGGCCCGGCCATCCGCTCCTACGGGTGGAACGTCGTGACGGAGGTTATCGGCACATTCGTGCTGGTCTTCGTGATCCTGGCCTTCGGCGGAACTCCCAACGAGCTTGGCCCGCTGGCCGTGGGTCTGCTTGTGGTTGCCATCGGTGCTTCCCTCGGCGGCCCCACCGGTTACGCCATCAACCCTGCGCGTGACCTCGGCCCGCGCATCGTGCACGCCCTGCTGCCCATCCCCAACAAGGGCAAGAGCGACTGGGCCTACGCCTGGGTGCCGATTGTTGGTCCCATCATCGGCGGTTCACTGGCCGGCATCGTCTTCAACGGCATCCCGATGCCCGTTGTCTAAGACCGCACGCCGGTTGACTGACTCGAACCCCTCATCCATTCAGCAGTAGAAGGAGCGAACCATGCCTGACCCCACGTACATCATTGCCATTGACCAGGGCACCACCAGCAGCCGTGCGATCGTCTTTGACCATGACGGCAACATTGTCTCCACGGGCCAGAAAGAACACGAGCAGATCTTCCCCCGTGCAGGCTGGGTGGAGCACGATCCGCAGGAAATCTGGACGAACGTCCGCGAAGTTGTGGGTACCGCGCTGTCCAAGGCGAACCTGACCCGGCACGACATTGCCGCCGTCGGCATCACCAACCAGCGCGAAACCGCAGTGGTTTGGGACAAGACCACCGGTGAGCCCGTCTACAACGCCATTGTTTGGCAGGACACCCGCACGCAGCCCACCGTGAACGAACTGGCAGCCGACGGCGGCCTGGAGCGTTACAAGGACCGCGTTGGCCTGCCGCTGGCCACCTACTTCTCCGGCACCAAGATCAAGTGGATCCTGGACAACGTTGAAGGAGCCCGGGAGCGCGCCGAAGCCGGAGACCTGATCTTCGGCAACACCGATTCCTGGATCGTCTGGAACCTCACCGGCGGCACCGACGGCGGCGTGCACATCACCGACGTCACCAATGCCTCCCGCACGCTGTTCATGAACCTGGAGACCCTCACCTGGGACGAGGACATCCTCAAGGACTTCGGCGTGCCGCTGTCCATGATGCCCGAGATCAAGTCCTCCTCCGAGGTCTACGGCACGGTCCACACCTCGCAGCTGCTGCGTGAAACCCCGGTTGCCGGCATCCTGGGCGACCAGCAGGCCGCTACGTTCGGCCAGGCAGCCTTCGGACAGGGCAGCGCCAAGAACACCTACGGCACCGGCTGCTTCCTGATCTTCAACACCGGCGAAGAAATTGTCCGTTCCGAGAACGGCCTGATCACCACGGTGGCGTACCAGCTGGGCGACGCCAAGCCGGTTTACGCACTGGAAGGCTCCATTGCCGTCACGGGATCACTGGTCCAGTGGCTGCGGGACAACCTGGGCATGATCCAGAGCGCACCGGAGATCGAGGCCCTGGCCAATGAGGTCACTGACAACGGCGGCGTCTACATTGTGCCGGCCTTCTCCGGTCTGTTCGCTCCGCACTGGCGCTCCGACGCACGCGGCGCCATTGTGGGCCTGACCCGCTTTGTGAACAAGAACCACATTGCCCGCGCTGCCCTGGAAGCCACGGCGTTCCAGACCCGCGAGGTGCTCGACGCCGTGAACGCCGACTCGGGCGTTCCGCTCACCGAGCTGCGCGTGGACGGCGGCATGGTTGCCAACGAGGCACTCATGCAGTTCCAGGCAGACATCCTGGGCGTGGACGTAGTCCGCCCCAAGATTGTCGAGACCACGGCTCTGGGCGCTGCTTACGCAGCCGGCCTGGCAGTGGGCTTCTGGAACAACACCGATGAGCTGGAGACCAAGTGGGCTGAAGACAAGCGCTGGGCTCCGCAGATGGAAGACAGCGAACGCCAGCGCCAGATGCGTCTGTGGTCCAAGGCCGTAACGCGGACCTTTGACTGGGTTGATGAGGACGTGCTCTAACCCAGGCACTTGAGCGTCTGTGAACCGGCACCGCCCCTTCGGGCGGTGTAAGGACACAGGCCGTCCCGAAGGGCCCCGGCGGGTAACCGCCGGGGCCCTTCGCTGTTGGGCTAGAAGTAGCTCACGCCGCTGGTCTTGAACGGCAGGCCCAGTCCGCCGGCCACCTCCGCGACCACCTCGGGGCAGAAGTAGTACCCCTTCAGCTCGGCAATGAGCGGTGCCCCGTGTGCGCCGCGGAGGCGCAGGACGTCACTCACCACCTCGGGCCCGAGTGTCATTTTCGGTATCCCGTCTTTCGCCGCCGAGGCGGCGCCTGATGCAAAGCATGGCACTGCGCCATGTTCCTACCCGGTAGACGCACTGGCCGGCCAAAAAGATACGGGCCGGCCGGAACCTCGGTGAAGCCATGGCAGAATCGCCGGATGGAACTGCACACGCCCCGCCTTCTCCTGCGCCCTTACCGGGAAGCGGACCTGGCCGCGGTACACCGCTTCGCCTCCGACCGGCGGCTGACCGAATACGTTGAATGGGGCCCCAATACCCTGCAGGACAGCCGTGAGTTCCTGGCTTCCTGCCTCGCCGAGGAGCAGCAGGCTCCCCGGCTGGCCTTCACCTTCGCCGTGACAACCGACGACGACGGCGAAAGAGCCGACGGCGGGCAGGCCGGCGAGCCGTTCGGGTCCGTGGGGCTTACGCTGAACGGCTCCGGTTCCGGATCTGGAACTGCCGGGTCCGCGGGCGAAGTCGGCTATGTGCTGGCCGCCGACCGCTGGGGCAGGGGCTATGCCACGGAGGCCGCGGCCGCCGTCGTCGGCTTTGGCTTCGGCACGCTGGGGCTGAACCGGATTACCGCCACGTGCCGCCCGGCCAACGCGGCTTCATCCAGGGTGCTGGAGAAGACCGGAATGGTTCTGGAAGCCCGGCTGCCCGCCCATAAACTCATTCGGGGCCGGTGGGAAGATTCGCTGCTGTATGCGATCTCCCCGTCATAAGGCTGTGGCGCGGCTGCCGCAAAGGGGCGGCTGTTGTAAAGTGGAAAGATGAACGCTTCCCTCCTCCTTAGGTAGCCGCGCACCGTCCGTGCGCGGCCCAGCCCCTTGCCTGCCGAGGGGCTTTTGTGTGTCTGGGGGAGAGCATGGCGAAACGTGAGTTTTAAGCGGCGGGACCGGCAGGGACCGGCGGCCGCGGATCAACAGGATTTCTTTGAGGACAGAGGCGACAACAGTGAGTACGCAGTCACAGACGGATGAGTCTGAAGAGGCCGTCTACAGTTTTGCGGACATCGAGCAGAAATGGCCGGCGGTCTGGGACGAGCTCGGCGTCTTCCAGCCAGCCGACGACGGTTCCAAGGAACGCCGCTATGTGCTGGACATGTTCCCGTACCCCTCCGGTGACCTGCACATGGGCCACGCCGAAGCGTTTGCCATGGGCGACGTCGTCGCGCGGTACTGGCGCCAGCGCGGCTACGACGTGCTGCACCCGATCGGCTGGGACTCCTTTGGCCTGCCGGCGGAAAACGCGGCCATCAAGAACAATGCGCACCCCAGCGACTGGACCTACCGCAACATTGACACGCAGGCGGCATCCTTCAAGCGCTACGCCATTAGCGTGGACTGGTCGCGCCGGATCCAGACCTCGGACCCGGAGTACTACCGCTGGACGCAGTGGTTGTTCAAGCGTTTCTACGAGCGGGGCCTGGCTTACCGCAAGAACTCCCCGGTCAACTGGTGCCCCAAGGACCAGACCGTGCTGGCGAACGAGCAGGTAGTCAACGGAGCCTGCGAACGCTGCGGTACCCAGGTCACCAAGAAGTCGCTGAACCAGTGGTACTTCAAGATCACCGATTACGCGGACCGCCTGCTTGATGACATGGACCAGCTCAAGGGCCACTGGCCCGAGCGTGTGCTGGCCATGCAGAAGAACTGGATTGGCCGCTCCGAAGGCGCGCACGTCCGCTTCACCATCGAGGCCGACGGCGACAAGCCGGCCGAGCAGGTCACCGTCTTCACCACCCGCCCGGATACCCTCGCCGGGGCAACGTTCTTTGTGGTGGCAGCCGACGCCCCGCTGGCGGTTGAGTTGACCACTGACGAGAACATGGACGCCCTGCTGGATTACCGTGAGCAGGTCAAGGCGCTCTCGGACATCGAACGCCAGTCCACCGAGCGCACCAAGACCGGCGTTTTCACCGGCCGCTACGCCGTGAACCCGCTCAACGGCGAAAAGCTGCCCGTCTGGGCAGCCGACTACGTGCTGGCCGACTACGGCACCGGCGCCATCATGGCCGTGCCCGCGCATGACCAGCGCGACCTGGACTTTGCCAAGACCTTCGACCTGCCCGTGAAGGCAGTCCTGGACACCGGCGAAGAAGATCCGGCCGAGTCCGGCATTGCCACCACCGGTGAAGGCACGCTGATCAACTCCGGGAAACTGGACGGAATGCCGAAGTCCGAGGCCATTCCCGCCGCCATCGAGATGCTGCAGGAGCAGGGCACGGGCGAGAAGTTCGTGAACTTCCGGCTGCGTGACTGGCTGCTGTCCCGCCAGCGGTTCTGGGGCACGCCCATCCCGATCATCCACTGCGAGAAGTGCGGCGAGGTTCCGGTCCCGGATGACCAGCTGCCCGTCACGCTGCCCACCGGGCTGAAGGGCGAGGCGCTGGCACCCAAGGGCACCTCCCCGCTGGCCTCCGCCGAGGACTGGGTCAACGTTTCCTGCCCCAACTGCGACGGTCCGGCCCGCCGCGACACGGACACCATGGACACCTTCGTGGACTCGTCCTGGTACTTCATGCGCTTCGTTTCCCCGCACTACACCGACGGACCGTTCGATCCGGAAGCCGCGAAGAACTGGATGCCCGTGGGCCAGTACGTGGGCGGCGTCGAACACGCCATCCTGCACCTGCTCTACGCGCGCTTCTTCACCAAGGTGGTCCATGACATGGGCCTGCTGGAAGCAAGCGAGCCCTTCAGCTCGCTGCTGAACCAGGGCCAGGTCCTGAACGGCGGCAAGGCCATGTCCAAGTCCCTGGGCAACGGGGTGGACCTGGGCCAGCAGCTGGACAAGTACGGCGTCGACGCCGTGCGCCTGACCATGATCTTCGCTTCCCCGCCGGAGGACGACGTCGACTGGGCGGATGTTTCGCCGTCGGGCTCCGCGAAGTTCCTGGCCCGCGCCTGGCGCCTGGGCCAGGGTGTCACCAGCGAACCCGGCGTCGACTTCGCCAAGGGCGACAAGAAGCTGCGCGCGCTGACGCACCGCACGGTTGCCGACGCCACCGAGCTGCTGGAGAACAACAAGTTCAACGTGGTGGTGGCCCGGACCATGGAACTGGTCAACGCCACCCGCAAGGCGATCGACTCCGGCGTCGGCGGAGCGGACCCCGCGGTCCGCGAAGCCGCCGAAACCGTGGCGATCATCCTGAGCCTGTTCGCCCCGTACACCGCCGAGGACCTGTGGGCCCTGCTGGGCCGTCCGGCCTCCGTGGTCAACGCCGGCTGGCCCGCCGTGGATGAAACGCTGCTGGTCCAGGACACGGTTACCGCCGTCGTCCAGGTCCAGGGCAAGGTGCGCGACCGCCTCGAGGTGTCCGCGGACATCAGCGAGGAGGACCTGCGCGAACTGGCGCTGGCTTCCGACGCCGTGCAGAAGGTCCTGGACGGGCGCCGAATCCGCACCGTGATCGTGCGCGCGCCGAAGCTCGTGAACATCGTTCCGGCGTAGGCTGGCGCTTTTACAGGAAGTACGGCGCGGCCGCAGCGCGGAGCGCGGCGATACGAGGGGCGGATGAACGTGGACTGGCTGGACAAGCTGAGTGCGCGCGCGAAACGGAGGCGGCTCCGGGAAACCGGTGCCGCCCCCGTGCCCCGCGTTGGCGTGGTCACGGATTCAGCCGCCGCGTTGCCGGCTGGCTGGGCACGTTCCGCCGAGGTCACCGATCTGGTGCGCGTGGTATCCATGCCGGTCATGATTGGCGACCAGATTTACAGTGAGGGCACCGACCGCCTGGCCGGTGCCCTCGCGCTGGCTTTGGCACAGGGCTCCGATGTGCGGACCTCGCGTCCGGCTCCGGGCCAGTTTGAGGCTGCCTACGCAGAACTCGCCGCCCTGGGCTGCAGTTCAGTGGTGTCACTGCATATGTCCGGAGAATTGTCCGGAACAGTGGATTCCGCCCGGCTGGCGGCCCGCTCCGCCTCTCTCCCGGTCACCGTCGTCGATACGGCCAGCGTGGCGATGGGTCTGGGCTTCGCCGTGACGGCGGCTGCGGAAACAGCGCGGGACGGAGGTTCGGCTGCGGCGGTGGAGGCCGCGGCCCGCGCTGCCGCCGCCTCCAGTGCCATTCTCTTTTATGTACCCAGCCTCGACCAGCTGCGCCGCGGCGGCCGGATTGGGGCAGCGGCGGGCTGGTTCGGCACCCTGTTTGCCGTCAAGCCGATCCTGGTGGTGAAGGCAGGCAAGGTGGTTCCGCTGGAACGGGTACGTTCGGCGCCCCGGGCGCTGGCCCGGCTCACCGAACTGGTCCAACAGGAAATCGCTGCACGGCCCGGTCCGGTGCGGGTGGCTGTGCATCACTTTGGCAATGAATCCGAGGCCGAGCGGCTGGCCGGAGCCATCGAGGAGACATCTCCGGACGTTGAGCTGATGATCTGCTCGCTGCCGGCCGTCCTGGCGGCCCACGCAGGGCTGGGGGTTTTGGCGGTGGCGGTAGCCGGGGACTCCGGCGTTCCGCCGCAGATGCAGGCTCCCGGGCCGGAGACTGCGTAGGGCGCTCTGTCGCGGCCGCGGGCCTTCGGTCAGCGGTCCTAGCCGCGGGCTTGAACCGGGTTGGCGAACGGCAGCCTGCCGTGAACCTGCAGGAACTGCGCATGGCAGGCCGCCAGCGCAGCGTTGAGTTTCTCCGCCGGCAGTTCTTTCCACGCCAGCAGCAGGTCTTCCGCGTCGGCGAGCTGCCAGATCAGCCTCCCGTCCCAGTGCCCCGTGGGCCGTCCGTTTCCAAAGTCCACGAATTCGGAGATCTGGCGGCGAAGCCCGCGGTTCCCCTTGCTGCCGGGGCTGGCTTTGCCGATGAACAGGACATCTGCATCCGGTACCCATTCGGCCGAGAGCTGGTCCTTCGAAAGGGACGGATTTTTCTTCTTGAAGGTGCCGGCAGTGCTTTGGGGAAGGAACCGGGGCTCAAATCCGGAGGGCCGCAGCACCACGAAGATCCCCTGACGCTGCGGAATCCGGTTGATGTCGAGGGCCGCAATGGGCCGGAATCCGGTGAACCCGTCGGCAGTGAGGGATTTCTTGTTCAACGGCTGTGGGCTCCTGGATTTGTATGCGGTATCTTGCCGGCGGAGCACCCCTGCTGCGGGGTGATTCGCACCTTCGATAGTACCGGGCCGTGCTCTGGACGCTTCCACCGATTGCGCGCAGCTTCCTCTATGCCGGCTGCTGCAGTAACCACACAGGAATGCACTGGATGAATACGATCCGCCCGGGCCCGGATTGACTCATCCCCCTGACACCGGCAGGGGGTCCGGACCTAAGCTGAACGGGGCAGGGGGATACGGGTTGGACAACCGGCCCGGATCACTTCGGTTTACCCCTCGAGCGCCCCGCGCAGGGCCACCGGACAAGCGAGGCCTTTGGCAGAGTTTCGTAATAACAGGGAGCATCGATATGTGCACAGGCATCAGGTACACGGACGGCAATGACAACGTCTATTTCGCGCGCAACCTTGACTGGACCTCGGACTTCGGGGAACGGGTGGTGGTGACTCCCACCGGTTATGCCACCAAGTCTCCGTTCGGTGTGGTGCCGCGCATGCAGCACGCCGTAATCGGCATGGGCATTGTGCAGGAGGACACGCCGCTGTACTTCGACTGCGGCAACGATGTGGGCCTGGCTGTTGGCGGCCTGAATTTTCCGGGATACGCGCACTACGCTCCGGGGCCGGTTGACGGCAAGACGAACGTTGCCGCATTTGAGTTCCCGCTCTGGGTTGCTTCCCAGTTCAGCACTGTGGACGAGGTCGAGGCGGCACTGGAAAACGTGGTCATCGTGGACCGGCCCATCAATGACAAATATCCGAGCTCGCTCCTGCACTGGCTGATTGTCGACAAGACCCGTGCCATCGTGGTGGAGCATACGAGTGAAGGCATGAACGTCTTCCACAACGACGTCGACGTCCTCACCAACCAGCCCGGTTTCGGCTGGCACCATGAAAACCTCCGCAACTACCTCAACACGTCCCCGGACTTCCCGGAGGAGGTTGTGATCAACCAGGCGCATCTGACGCCGTTCGGATCCGGATCGCTCATGCGGGGGATACCGGGCGATTACTACTCTCCGTCCCGGTTCGTCCGCGCGGCCTATGTCAACGCGCACTATCCGCAGAAGACCACTGAGGAGGAGAACGTCAGCCGTGCGTTCCACACCCTGCAGCAGATTGCGATGGTGGAGGGCAGTGCCGCCATGGGGTCCGGCGAGTTCGAAAAGACCACGTACACCGGGCTCTTCTCCTCCCGGACCATGACCTATTACTGGAACACGTACGACGACCCGGCTATCCAAAGCGTCGCGATGGCGGATTACAAGGCAGATGGGACAGAGATCGCGGTCGTTTAACCTGGCTTCCTGGATTCAAGGCATCCTGCACAGGGTGCCTTGAATCCAGGCAGAGCAGTGGTTTTGCACAGTGCAGGTCCGCGCCGTTTGCAGCAGCCCGGAGCCGCCCTAACTTTGCCTGCATGGCAGAACACCGCTGGGACACCGCACCCTCCGCATCGAGGCTGAACCATCCGTGGCCGGCATCAGGGGCCCCGGAAGCGGAACCGCCTCCGGTCCCGGGAGCCGAGGGCCTTCCCAGGGAAGCTGGTGCCCCGGATAGAGCGGGCGAACGGGGCAGTCTTCCGGTGCCGCGGCGCTGGATGATGTCCTTTCGTGCTGCAGCCCTGGCGGTTTGCCTGCTGGTGGGGATTACCGCCGGCGTGGTGGTCTTCAAGGGGGCCGGGGAAGGTACCGAGGTCAGCAGTGTTGAGCTGGCTTCTGACGGTCCGAAGGGTGGAGATCCCTCAGCAGGTACCAGTGCAGGCTCCGCCGCAGATGCCGAAGACGATGGAGCCGTTGGATCTCCCGCCGGTTCGGGAGCCGGCGCTGAGGACGCGTCCCGGAAGGGCCCGGCGGGGGTTTCCGCTGAACCGGCAGCAGGGGAGTTACCCGCTGATCCGTCGGTACTGGTCATCCATGTTGCCGGGGCAGTGGGCCGTCCCGGCGTCGTCCACGTGCCCTCCGGCAGCAGGACCGTCGACGCCGTGGACGCGGCCGGAGGAGCGGCGGCTGATGCGGACCTCACCGCGGTGAACCTCGCGGCGCCGCTGCAGGACGGCATGATGGTCATCGTTCCCCGGGTAGGTGAAACTCTTGAAAACCCCGTACCCGTCGCCGCTCCGCCGGCCGGCGCAGCGGCGGGCGGAGGGACGGATCCAGGCGGAACCGGGGGGACGGCGCCGGTTCCCGGGTCGGGTGCCCTGATCAACATCAACTCGGCCTCCCTGCAGGAACTTGATGCCCTCCCCCGGGTGGGGCCGGTCATCGCGCAGCGGATCATCGACTGGCGGGCCGATCACGGGAAGTTTGCCCGCCCCGAAGATCTGGACGCAGTTCCCGGCATAGGAGAAGCGATGCTGGCCGCGCTGCTTCCTCTTATTGCGGTCTGACAGCTGCCCGGTGACGAGGGGACACGGGTCTCAGGGGCCGGGAGAAGCTGCCCGCACAGGAGCAGGGCAACCGCTGCGGCGTGATCTTCACCAGCCCGGCCGGTGGCAGCGATACACCAGTGCAGCTATTCGCGGTCCCGGATCGGGCGAAACAGGGCCGGGCGAAACAGGGCCGGGCGAAGCAGGATCGGGTGAAACACGAACGCCTTCTGCGGAGAGCCCGCTTCGCGCAAGACACCCTGGATCCGGCATCCGGCCGCCGCGCTTCCTCCATGGAGTACTTCCAAACCAAGACCGACTCGCGGGCCTTGGGCAACGCCTGCGCGGCCTGGTGCCGGAGCGGCCGGACGAGAGCCGAATCCGTCCGCTGCTGGAGTTGAGGCTTGTGCCGTCAGCGGCAGCGTCATGGGGCACGGCGGCGCTCGCGGTCCGTTCGGACAGCAGCGCCGCCAAGACGGTTGGGGCCGTCCTCGCCGTCGTGTCGCTGATCCTTGTGGTCCTCGTTCTCGTTTCGGGGAGAAACCGGGTCCCGGGTGGGAGAACCAGCGGCTCGCGTCTCATCTTCGGAACTGCTGCCCGGGCTGCCGCGGTTCCTCTGGCGGCCGCAGCGCTGGTCTGTGTGTGCTCCGGCATCCTGCTCGCTGAGCGCACTGCCGGTCCCGTCGCGGCCGCCATAGCTGACGGAAGTTCGATTACCGGCACATTCCGGGCGACCACGGACTCGCGTTCCGCAGCGGCCGACCGCTTCAGCGGCGGCCCCCGGTACGTCACGGAGGCCGTGCTGGAGGAAGCGACCGGAGACGGCAGGAAGTTCTCCGCCGCAGCAACGGTTCTGGTGATCGGCGGCAGCGGTTACGCACAAGTTCAGCTGGGAGACCGGTTCCGCGCAGCCGGGTCCCTGCAGGCCACCGATTCCGGGGAACGGTCGGTGGCCCTGCTGTACGCAAACGGGCAGCCGGAGGTGCAGGCGGCAGGCGGCTGGTATGGCGAAACGGCGCGCATCCGGGCAGCCTTCACCGCGGCCGCCCGGGAACGTGCGGGGATCATCGGCAATGATGCGGCCGGACTGCTCCCGGGTATGGTTCTGGGGGACCGGAGCGCCCTGGATGACTCGGTGGAATCCGCCATGAAAAACACGGGCCTGACTCATATTGTTGCCGTCTCCGGAGCCAACTGCGGATATCTGCTGGCCTTTGTTTTTCTCGTGGCCAGGGCGGCGAGACTGCCGCGCGGGGTGGCCGCTGCCGCCGGAGTTACAGCTCTGCTGGGATTTGTCCTGGTGGTACGCCCTGATGCCAGTGTCCTGCGGGCGGCAGTCATGGGCAGCCTCGGTACGCTCGCTGTGCTGTCCGGGCGGGGCAAGCTTCCCGCTGCACTGCTGAGCCTTTCCATCACGGTCCTGCTGGCCGTGGATCCCTGGCTCAGCGGCAGCTACGCGTTCATCCTCTCGGTTCTGGCGACGGCGGGGCTGGTGCTGCTTGGTCCGCGGCTGACCGAAGTCCTCGCCCGCGGCCTGCCGTGGCCGGTGGCAGCTGCCCTCGCCGTGCCGCTGGCCGCCCAGTTTTTCTGTTCTCCGGTCCTTGTGCTCCTGCAGCCGCAGGTACCGGCGTTCTCCCTGCCAGCCAACGTGGCTGTGGCACCTGTGGTGCCTCTGGTGACAGTGGTCGGCATGCTCGCAGCGGTTGCCGCGGCGTCGGTTCCGGCTGCGGCCGGGCCGCTGGTGGTCCTTTCAGGAGGCGGTGCAGCATGGATGGCCATGGTCGCGAAGTTCTTCGACGGCTTGCCCGGATCGCTGCTGCCGTGGCCGCCGGGGACTTCGGGGGTTCTCCTGATGGCGGCCGCCGCCGGTGCCGGTGTCTGGCTGTTGTGGCGAGTCGGACCGTCCGGTGAGGGGAAGCCGAGTGCTGTGGCCGTGGGGTCAAACACCCGCCGTGGGGGAGCTTCCGCGGCACGCCGGGTGCGCGGGACAGGAAACGCCGGGCAGCAGGCCATGGTGGGGGCAGCCCCGGCACGGATCCGGGAGGCACGCCCGCGCTGGCTCGCTTTCGCAGCAGTGCTCCTGGTCCTGCCTGCCCTGGGTGCCGCTGCGTGGACGCATCTGCACCCCGGTGCCGTATCCCCCGGATGGATAGCCGCCGCCTGCGATGTGGGGCAGGGGGACGGTTTGGTGGTGCGCACGGCGGCACACCGGGCCGTGGTCATTGACGCCGGGCCCGATCCGGAGATGATGGACCGCTGCCTCACCCGGCTGCAGGTGGAGGTTGTTGACCTGTTTATCCTTTCTCACGCCCACCTGGACCACTACGGCGGAGCCGCGGGTGTGCTGCGCGGCCGTACGGTTCAACAGATCGCCTATTCGTCGGCGGAGCCGGATCTGCCCGCCCCGCTCCAAGAGGTTCTGGAAGGTTCAGGAGCCGAAATGACCCGGCTGACCGAGGGTATGGGAACCCGGACCGGTGCTGCTGAATGGAACGTCCTTTGGCCGGAGGCGGGCAGTGCACCCGCGAACGAAAACGATGCCAGCTCCGTAATTTTGATGACCGTGGACCCTGTGGCGGCACTGACTGAGAACGGCCAGCAGACGCAGGCTGATGACGGCGCCCGATTAACCATTCTGCTGACCGGAGACATTGAAGAAGATGCGTCCGCCGTCCTGCTCTCCCGGCATGCCGAGTTACGACGTGTGGACGTGGACGTCCTCAAGGTTCCCCATCACGGTGCCCGCAACGGCGGTACAGCACTGATCGATGCGCTGGCCCCGCGGCTGGCGCTGATCTCAGTCGGTGCTGACAATGACTATGGGCATCCCGGACCGGAAATCCTTCAAGCCCTAGATTCCAACGGAACGGTTGTCGCCCGGACGGATCAGCTGGGTTCGGTTAGTCTCACCATGGATGGGTCTACGCTGCACATTGCCCGGACGGCCGGAAAGTAACGCCCGGGGTTCTCTTTCCTGTTTTGCCCAGAACTTTCCTTCTGTTCCGGACCTTTCCTTCGGGATCCGTGCGAAAGCTGGGTATGCTCGGCCCAGTGGCCGCAGGAGCCCCGAAGCTTCAGGAAGAAAGCAGGTCCCGCATGAAAATTAATCCCCTCAGTGCATTCATTGGTGTGTCCCTGGTTGTCCTTACCGGGTGTACATCTGCTGCGGAGCCGGGTGACAGCCCCAGTCCCAGCCCGAGCGCCGTCAGCAGCGGGGACGCCGCACCCGGGCAGGAATCCCGGCTGGATGCTGTGTTGGCCAACGGCACTGTGAAAGTCTGCACCACAGGTGACTACAGGCCTTTTACCTATCTCGATCCGGCAACAGGTGAATGGAGCGGTATCGACATAGAGATGGCCAAAGACCTGGCAGCCAAAATGGACGTGGACGTTGAGTATGTTCAAACCTCCTGGGCCACCTTGATGCCGGACTTCCTGAGCAAATGCGACATCGCCGTCGGCGGCATTTCCATCTCCATGGAACGCGCGGAGCAGGCTTTCTACACCACGGCTACGCTGGACGAAGGAAAGACCCCCATAACGCTGTGTGAAAATGTGGACAAATACGACACGGTCGAAGAAATAAATCAGCCCGGAGTACGGTCGATCACCCCTATCGGCGGCACCAATGAGAAGTTTGCTGACGCGAATTATCCGAACGGCGATATCATCCGTTTCGAAGATAACAATGCCATCTTTGATGAGATCATCGCCGGCCGTGCGGATGTGATGACTACGGATGCGTCCGAGACTCTGTGGGTTGCCAACGAACATCCCCAGCTGTGCGCAGTACATCCGGAAAACCCGTTCAACTTCTCGCAAAAGGCGTATCTCCTCCCGCGCGGAGACGCTGTCTTTCAGGAATATCTGAACCAGTGGCTGAACATGAGCTTCAACGACGGAACCTACGAAGCTGCAAAGGCGCCCTGGTTCGGGTAGGAGCCAGGGGGAAGGGCCGCGCTGCACGCTGCCAGGATGGCCGCGCCGTGAAGGCGGGCAGGTAATCTTGAAGTGTTTCCGTTTCCCTAAACGTTTCCCATCCCAGGAGTCTGTTCGCTGTGAATCCGGCCGTCCCGTCCAAGCGCAGCCCCGCGAAATCCGCCGGCAAGTCCGCAGGAAAGACCGTTTCCTGGCGTGAGGTGGAACCGGCGCCCGTGGTGCTGCTCAGCGGTCCCGAGGACTATCTGGCCGGCCGGGCCCTGGAACGGATCCGAACCACGCTCCGCCAGGCGCAGCCGGACACGGAGATTGTCCGGCTGGACGCTTCTGCCTACGCCGGCGGGGAACTGACGCTGCATTCCAGTCCGTCGCTGTTCGGTGAGGCAAAGCTGATCGAAGCCTCCAACCTGGCCGCGATGAACGATGAATTCCTGATGGACACCTTGGCCTACCTCACCGATACCGCACCCGATACCGTGCTGGTCCTGCATCATGGCGGCGGCAACCGCGGCAAGAAACTCCTGGATGCGGTCAAAGCCGCCGGCGCGCCGGTGGTGGACTGCCAGCCGTTCAAGAAGGACGCCGAGAAGCTGGACTTCGTCTCCCAGGAATTCAAAGCCGCACGCCGCCGCATTGATCCCGCTGCCGCGCGTGCCCTGGTTGCCGCAGTGGGATCAAAGCTGGCGGACCTGGCAGCGGCCTGCCGGCAGCTGATTAACGATGCCACCGGGGAGATCACCGAGGAGCTTGTCGAGAAGTACTACGGCGGCCGGGTGGAAGCCACAGCCTTCAAGGTTGCCGATGCGGCGCTGGCAGGCCGCGGAGGACAGGCTCTGTCCATGCTCCGCCACGCGCTGGACACCGGCGTGGACCCCGTGCCGCTGGTTGGTGCGCTGGCCATGAAGGTCCGTGCCGTCGCCAAGGTGGCAAACCTGCGCGGTTCCTCTGCCTCCATGGCCAAGGAACTGGGCATGGCACCGTGGCAGGTGGACCAGGCCCGGCGGGATGCCCAGCATTGGTCCCAGGAGTCGCTCATCAAGGCCGTGCAGGTGCTGGCCGAAGCTGATGCCCAGGTCAAGGGTGCCGGGCGCGATCCGGTATACGCCGTCGAGCACGCGGTTACCGTCATTTCCCTGGCCGCCGCCGGCCGCTAAAGCTGCAGGACCGGCGGAAGTGGCGGGGGCGGCGGTCCGCCCCTGTCTGCCCAACGGCCGGTTAAAGCAGTCTGGCCGGTCCCGAGGGGACCGGCCAGACTGATGAAGACTAAAGCAAAAACAACGGCTTAGAGCGCGCGGACCTTCTTGGAGATGGCCGACTTGCGGTTGGCAGCATTGTTCTTGTGGATGACACCCTTGCTGACAGCCTTGTCCAGCTTGCGGCTGGCAGTGGCCACCGCTGCGACTGCTGCATCCTTGTCGTTGGCCTTCAAGGCAACGTCAACGGAGCGGATTGCGGTCTTCAGCTCGGACTTCACCGAGTTGTTACGCAGGCGCGCCTTCTCGTTGGTGAGGATGCGCTTCTTCTGGGACTTAATATTGGCCACTTATATAAACTCTCTTTGTATTGCGGACTTGGTCGGTGAGGGAATTTCAGCGCAGACATTGACTGAGCGGCGTGGGGATACCGTAATGGCGCCTGAACTGAAGTGCCCGTCGACCTGCGCGGACACACAGCAATAAATGTTAGCAGAACTTGGGCCCGAAGGCCCATTGACGGTGGAGAGCGGCCGACGTTGTTTCCCCTCCCGGGTGCGCGGCCGGGCCCCGCGGTGCAGGTCTGCGGATCAGTTGCGGGTGGAGAAACGCCGGGCAACGCGCTGAAAAGCAGCTGCGGGCATAACGGACCCCTGCCGCCGGACAGCGCCCGGATCCAGCTGCAGCACGCGGTCCAGCTTGACCTCACTCGGCCGGCCCTGGTTGTCCCAGGGCCCGGATCCCACATCCACATAGTCCGGATCCGATTCCCGGGCATTGTTGCGGTCACGGGTGGTCATCATCAGGGCCAGCAGCTTGGATCCGCTGCGGCCGATCAGCAGCACCGGGCGGTCCTTGCCCTGCGAGTAGTCATCCTCGTAGGGCACCCAGGCCCACACCACCTCACCCGGATCGGGTGCTCCGTCCGGCGAGGGAGCATAAACGGGGGTGACCTTGCCCCGGTAGTCACCGGGGTAAGTGCCCAGGGCAGCAGGCTTGCCGGCAGGGGAGGACGTGGTGCCGGCGGATCTGCCGCCGGATTTTGGCGCAGACTTCGGCGGCGCAGACCTCGGAGATGCAGATTTCGGCCGGGCGGTCGTGTTCCGGGAACGGGGCTGCCCCGTCCGGGGAGAAGTCCCCGTCCCGGAACCGGGTTCGGGCCGGGTCAGCAGGCGGATGGCCGTGCGGGCCAGGGAAAGCAGGGAGCGGCTTGAGAAGGGCATCACCCCACGCTATTACGTTCTGCGGTTCCAGTGCGGGCTGGCATTCGTGGGAGACTGTTAATTCAGTAGATAACCCACCAGGAAAAACCGACGAACCGCGCCTTATCCGGTTCCGGCACGCGGCCTCCGCCGCGGCCGCCGTGAAGTCCTGTGAACAGTAAAGGAACCGCCACAGTGTCACCTATGGCCCGCTTCTCACCGGTGCCTGCCGCGACGGATCCGGCGATCATCAGAAACTTCTGCATCATCGCCCACATTGACCACGGCAAGTCCACCCTGGCCGACCGCATGCTCCAGTCCACCGGCGTCGTTGAGCATCGGAACATGAAGGCCCAGTATCTGGACCGCATGGACATTGAGCGTGAGCGCGGCATCACCATCAAGTCCCAGGCCGTGCGCATGCCGTGGGAGCTCGACGGCCAGTCCTACGCCCTGAACATGATCGATACGCCCGGCCACGTGGACTTCACCTATGAAGTATCCCGTTCCCTGGCGGCCTGCGAAGGTGCGATCCTGCTGGTGGACGCCGCCCAGGGCATCGAAGCCCAGACGCTGGCCAATCTGTACCTGGCCATGGAAAACGACCTGACGATCATCCCGGTCCTGAACAAGATTGACCTCCCGGCAGCGCAGCCGGAGAAGTACGCCGAGGAACTGGCGAAGCTGATCGGCGGCGATCCGGCGGACGTCCTGAAGGTTTCCGGTAAAACCGGTGTGGGCGTTGAAGCCCTCCTGGACCAGATTGTCCGCGAGATTCCGGCACCGCAGGGTGACCCCAACGCTCCCGCCCGCGCCATGATCTTCGACTCCGTGTATGACACCTACCGCGGAGTGGTCACCTATGTCCGCGTGATTGACGGCTCCCTGTCACCGCGCGAACGCATCCAGATGATGTCCACCCGGGCCAGCCACGAACTCCTTGAAATCGGCGTCAGCTCCCCGGAACCCACCCCCTCCAAGGGGCTGGGTGTCGGCGAGGTGGGCTACCTGATCACCGGTGTGAAGGACGTCCGCCTCTCCAAGGTCGGCGACACCGTCACCAACCTGGCCAAGCCGGCCACGGAATCGCTGCCCGGCTACGCAGATCCCAAGCCCATGGTGTTCTCCGGGCTGTACCCCATCGACGGCGCGGACTATCCGGTGCTGCGCGAGGCGCTGGAAAAGCTGATGCTCAACGACGCCGCGCTGGTCTACGAACCTGAGACGTCGGCGGCGCTGGGCTTCGGTTTCCGCGTGGGCTTCCTGGGCCTGCTGCACCTGGAAATCACCCGTGAACGGCTCGAGCGCGAGTACAACCTGGACCTGATCTCCACCGCGCCCAACGTGGAGTACGAGGTGACGCTGGAGGACAAAAAGGTGGTCACCGTGACCAACCCCAGCGAGTACCCCGAAGGCAAGATCAAAGAGGTCCGCGAGCCGATGGTCTCCGCCACCATCCTGGCGCCGAACGAATTTGTCGGCGCCATCATGGAGCTGTGCCAGGCCCGCCGCGGAGTCCTCGGCGGCATGGACTATCTCTCCGAAGACCGGGTGGAAATCCGGTACCGCCTCCCGCTGGCCGAGATCGTCTTCGACTTCTTCGACATCCTCAAGTCCAAGACCCGCGGCTATGCTTCGCTGGACTGGAAGGCCGACGGCGACCAGGTTGCCGACCTGGTCAAGGTGGACATCCTGCTCCAGGGCGAACAGGTGGACGCCTTCAGCTCCATCACCCACAAGGACAAGGCCTACGCCTATGGCGTGATGATGACCGGGAAGCTGCGCGAACTCATTCCGCGGCAGCAGTTCGAGGTGCCTATCCAGGCTGCCATCGGCTCCCGGATCATTGCCCGCGAATCCATCCGGGCCATCCGCAAGGACGTGCTCGCCAAGTGCTACGGCGGTGACATCAGCCGTAAGCGCAAGCTGCTGGAAAAGCAGAAGGAAGGCAAGAAGCGCATGAAGATGGTGGGACGCGTTGAAGTTCCCCAGGAAGCCTTTGTGGCTGCACTTTCCTCCGACGACTCCAAGGACAAAGCCAAGAAGTGACACCCAGCGCATTACCCCTCGGAGATCCGGCACCGGCCGACGGTCTCCTGCCCGCACAGGCCGCAGACGGAGCCGCAGACCGGAATTTTGGGCTCTACGTCCACATTCCGTTCTGCTCCGTCCGCTGCGGCTACTGCGATTTCAACACCTACACCGCCACGGAGCTTGGCGGCGGCGCCTCGCAGGCCGCCTACGGCGCTACGGCCGCACGTGAGGTGGTTTTCGCCGCGGACGCACTGCGCCGCTCGGGGATGCCCGAGCGGCCAATGGGCACCGTCTTCTTCGGCGGCGGCACGCCCACCCTGCTGCCCGCCGAGGACCTGGCCGGCATCCTGAAAACGGCTGTTGACGCGTGGGGCCTGGCGCCCGGCGCCGAGGTCACCACCGAAGCGAACCCTGACTCCGTCACTCCGCAGTCCCTGCAGCTGCTGGCGGATGCGGGGTTCACCCGCGTGTCCTTCGGCATGCAGTCGGCCGTTCCGCACGTCCTGGCCGTCCTGGACCGCACGCATACGCCGTCGCGCGTTCCGGAGGCCGTGAAGTGGGCGCGCGATGCCGGACTGCACGTGAGCGTGGACCTCATCTACGGGACGCCCGGAGAATCGATGGAGGACTGGAAGGTCTCCGTCAATGAGGCCCTGAGCTACGAGCCGGACCACATTTCCGCCTACGCCCTGATCATCGAGGAGGGCACCAAGCTCGCCGCGCGCATGCGGCGCGGCGAAGTGCCGCCCATCGACGACGACGACCACGCGGACAAATACCTGGCGGCCGATGAAATGATGGCCGCCGCGGGCCTGTCCTGGTATGAGGTCAGCAACTGGGCCCGGACTCCGGCTGACCAGTGCCGCCACAACCTGGCCTACTGGCGCAGCGATGACTGGTGGGGGATCGGCCCCGGCGCCCATTCCCACGCCGGCGGCGTGCGCTGGTGGAACGCCAAGCATCCCACCGCCTATGCCCAGCGCATCGGGGCAGGGGAGTCCCCCGCCGTCGGGCGTGAAACCCTCGACGCCGAAACCCGGTACGTGGAAGACATCATGCTGCGCACGCGGCTGGCCGAAGGGCTGGAACTGTCCCGGCTGAAGGAAACCGGCCGGCTGGCCGTTGCCGGCCTGATGGCGGACGGCCTGGTGGACGCGAAGGCTGCGCTTACGGGCCGGGTGCTGCTGACGACCAAGGGCCGCCTGCTGGCGGACGCCGTCGTGCGACGCCTGCTGCCGGACTGACCCGCTGGCGGGGATGCTGCGAAGGGCACGGAGCTGACACAGTCCTGAACGCGGAGAAGGGCCCCCGGGCCGGTACAAACGCCGGCCCGGGGGCCCTTTTTGTCAGCCGCCGGCATGTGACCGCCGGCAGCGCAGGCTAGGGGATGCGGCGCAGGTTCCAGCGGTAGCGGTACGGGCGTCCGCGGTTGACCTCAATACCGGCGATCATCGAGGACACTGCAATGGCAACCCACAGCAGGGCGTTGACAATGGCGAAGAACCCGCCGATCACCGGAATGAAGGAGAGCAGCCACGCCGCCAGGGCAATGAGGGTGGGAGGCAGGGTGAAGTTCAGTGCCTCCTTGGACTCCTGTGCCGTGAACGGTCCGCGGTAGCGGAAGACCAGGTAGATGATCAGCGACGGAATGAATCCCAGGATTCCGCCGAAGTGGGCCACGGTTGCCCACTGCCGGTCCTCGGACGCGGTCAGGGGCAGCGCATTTGCCGGGGCGCCCTGATATGCGGGACGCTCCCCGCCCCGTTCACTGGGCTGGGGGTGGGGATTGGAGCGGGTATTCGACACTGCTGTTTCCTTTTGACTCTGGACGCGTGGGTCTTCGCCTCTGGTTCCCGGTGAGACTGTACGGATCGGGGTCGGCCGGCTGGGGTATTTCTCATCTAGGGTACTGGTTCCGGAGCCTGGAGCCCGCAACGGCGCGGCGGCCGCACGCCGCTAGGGGACGGTCAGGAAGTCAATAACTTCCTCCACCCGCCCCAGCAGCGAGGGTTCCAGATCGGAATAGGAGCTTACGCTTCCCAGGAGTTTCTTCCAGCCAATCGCCACGTCCGTGTGGTCGCGGTGCGGCCAGCCCAGGCCCTTGAGAATGCCGGTTTTCCAGTCCTCATGGCGGGGAACCACAGGCCAGGCCGGCAGCCCGATGGTGCCGGGCTTGATGGCCTGCCACACGTCCACGTAGGGGTGGCCCACAATCAGCACGTTGCCGCGCGCACCCGGAACCGCCATGGCTTCGGCGGCAATCCGGGATTCC
Source organism: Arthrobacter sp. NPDC097144 (assembly GCF_044762205.1). Classification (NCBI taxonomy): domain Bacteria; kingdom Bacillati; phylum Actinomycetota; class Actinomycetes; order Micrococcales; family Micrococcaceae; genus Arthrobacter; species Arthrobacter sp. NPDC097144. The sequence goes on from NZ_JBIWDW010000002.1 coordinate 383,332, forward strand.
TTGGACCCGGCCACCAGATGATCCACCAGGATCCCCAGCCTGCGGCCCGGTCCCGGCGCAAAGTCCCGGACCGCCGCGTGCAGGTCATCCACGCCGTGGAGCGGCTCAACCACGATCCCCTCCACCCGCAGGTCATCGCCCCACACCTTTTCCACCAGCTCGGCGTCGTGCTTTCCTTCCACCCAGATGCGGCTGGCCCGGGCGGTCCGCGCCCGCACGTTGTCCACCCGCACGGAGCCCGACGCCGTCCGCCGCGATACGGGAGCCGCGGCCTTCACCGCGGGCACCACTTCCACCGGCTCGCCGTCGAGCAGGAACCCGAAGCCCAGCTCAAAGGACTTGGTCTTGCCGCGCCGGTCCTCCAGCACCATCAGGTGCAGTCCGCCGGATTTCTCCACCCGCACGACGGCGCCCACCCACCCGGTCTGCACGTCCTCGAGCACCAGGCCCATTTCCGCTCCCACCTTGGGCAGCACGCGCCGGGCCGGGGCGCTGATGTCCTGCGGCCCCCACGAAAAATTCGACACGGGTGTAGTCCTCACTCTGGGTGCTCCGGCTGGTTTCCGCGTCCGTTCGGCGGACGCGGGCACGGGAGCTTCAATGCTAGCAACGCCGCCGATCCGTATTAGACTTAGCACTTGAGCATGGTGAGTGCTAACCGTCATTCTTCAGTGCATGCAGTGATTCGGTGTGCAAAGCCGAAGGCCGTCAACGAGGGAGGGAAAACCATGAGTGAACCACGCAGACTCGAGGTGCTCCGGGCCATTGTTGAGGACTACGTCCATTCGCGGGAGCCGGTGGGTTCCAAGGCCCTGGTGGAGCGCCACCAGCTGGGCGTCTCCAGTGCCACCATCCGCAATGACATGGCCGCCCTTGAAGAAGAAGGCCTGATTGTTGCGCCGCACACGTCCGCCGGCCGCATCCCCACTGACAAGGGCTACCGCCTGTTCGTGGACCAGATTTCAGACGTCAAGCCGCTGTCCGCAGCTGAGCGCCGGGCCATCCAGTCCCTGCTGGAGGGCGCGGAAGACCTCGACGACGTCATGGAACGGACCGTCCGGCTGCTTTCGCAGCTGACCAACCAGGTGGCGGTCCTGCAGTATCCGCATCTGGGCAGCGCCCAGGTCCGGCACATCGAATTTGTCCTCCTGGCCCCGGCGCAGGTGCTGGTGGTCTTGATCTCCACCACCGGGCGGGTGGAGCAGCGCGTCATCACCGTTCCGGACCAGGTAACCGAGCCGGACCTGCTGGAGCTGCGCCAGCACTTCCTGTCCACGCTTGGCGGAACCCCGCTGACCCGCATCACCGGACAGCTGACCGACTGCCTGGCCCTGGTTCCGGCCCGCAAGCGCCGCAATGCCGCCGCCCTGGCCCATGCCCTGGAACAGCTGGCCGGAATCAACCGCGAAGACCGCATGGTGATGGCCGGCACCGCAAACCTGGCGCGCTCCACAGTAGACTTTCCCCTGACAATCGGTCCGATTCTGGAGGCACTTGAGGAACAAGTTGTCATGCTCCGGTTGTTGTCGGAAATGGAACAGGACGCCAGGGGTGTCTCTGTCCGGATCGGGCGTGAGAACCCGCACGGTTCCCTCTCCGAGGCATCGGTGGTTGCCACGGGTTACGGACCCGATGCTTCGGCAAAGGTGGGAGTGCTCGGCCCCACCCGCATGGACTACCCCAACACCATGGCCACGGTCCGGGCCGTGGCCCGTTATCTTTCCCGGATCTTGAACAACTAGAAAAGCGTTAGAGAATACATCAGCAGTACGCCGGCCGCGGCCGCCAGCGCGGCACCGGCCGGCGGACGCCTTCTCACCGAGGGCGGCGCGAAGAACGCGGCTACTGCCAATTACAGGAAGCGATGTGCACGAGTGAGCGATCACTACCAGGTCCTTGGCGTCGAACGCGATGCCACGGGAGAAGAAATCAAGAAGGCGTACCGGAAGCTTGCCCGCAAGCTGCACCCGGACGTCAACCCCGCTCCCGGAGCGCAGGACGAGTTCAAGGCCGTCACCCACGCCTATGAGGTCCTCGCTGACCCGCAGAAGCGCCGGATCTATGACACCACCGGAAACGAAAACGGCAATGACAACGGTTTCGGCGGCGGGGGTGCCGGCTTCGGCGGCCAGGGTTTCGGATTCCAGGACATCTTCGACACGTTCTTCGGCGGAGCAGCAGGCGGCGGCGGGCGCGGCCCCGCGTCCCGCACGCGCCGCGGCCAGGACGCCCTGATCAACGTTCGCATCGACCTGAAGGACGCCGTTTTCGGCACCAACAAGAAGATCGAAGTGGATACGGCCGTCACCTGCCCCACCTGCGACGGAAGCTGCTGCCAGCCGGGCACCTCGCCGCGCACCTGCGACATCTGCCACGGCACCGGCCAGGTGCAGCGTGCCGTGCGCTCCATCCTCGGCCAGGTCATGACCACCGCGCCCTGCGGATCCTGCCAGGGCTACGGAACGGTCATTCCGGACCCGTGCCACGAGTGCGCCGGTGAAGGCCGCGTCCGCAGCCGCCGCACCCTGAACATCAAGATCCCCGCCGGTGTTGCCACCGGTACCCGCATCCAGCTGGGCGGACAGGGTGAAGCCGGCACGGCCGGCGGACCCCAGGGAGACCTGTACGTGGAAATCCGGGTCAATGCCGATCCCACGTTTGTCCGCGAAGGCGATGACCTGCACGCCACCTTGACGGTTCCGATGACGGCGGCCGCCCTGGGCTCCAACATCAACTTTGAAACCTTCGACGGCGACCGCGAGATCGCGGTCAAGGCAGGTACCCAGTCAGGGGAGATCACCACGCTCAAGGGCCTTGGCGTAACTCACCTGCGCGGTTACGGCCGCGGAGACCTGCTGGTCCACCTGCACGTGGAAACCCCGCAGAAGCTGGACAGCGAGCAGGAGGAACTGCTGCGCAAGCTGGCACAACTGCGCGGCGAGGAATACGCAGAGGGCCGCCTGGCCGGAAACGGGACCGGCGTCTTTGCCCGGCTCCGGGACCGCCTGGGCAACCACTGAGATGACCAACCCCATTTTCTTCGGTGAACCGGACGCTGTCCGCTCCGCCGGGCCCGGGTCCGTGTTTGTGCTCGAAGGACCCGAGGCGCACCACGCCGTCGCCGTGAAGCGCCTGGCCCGGGGCGAGCAGGTGGACATTGTGGACGGCGCCGGCCGCCGGCTGACAGGCACCGTAGCTGCCGCTGAACCGTCCAGGCTGGAGGTCTCTGTGGAGACCGTCACCGAGGAAAATGAGGCCGCGGATACCCTGCTGCTCGTCCAGGCCCTCGCCAAGGGCGGCCGGGACGAGCAGGCCATTGAAGCAGCCACCGAGCTTGGCGTGCACGGGGTCATCCCCTGGCAGTCCGAGCGCAGCATTGTCCGCTGGCGTGCGGATAAGGCGGCCAAGGGCCGGATGAAATGGCAGGCAATCCTCACGGCGGCGGCCAAGCAGTCCCGCCGCTCACAGATTCCCCGGGCAGAGGAGATGCTGGACACCAAGGCCCTGGCCCGCAGGCTGGCGGACGTGGATCTGGTCCTGGTGCTTCATGAAGAAGCCGACGGCGCCCTGGTTCCGGCGGTGGACGAAGCGCGCCGCCAAAACGGCGGACAGCCGTTGAGCATCGCCGTCGTGGTGGGACCCGAGGGCGGCATCAGCAACGCCGAGGTTGACCTGCTCCGCTCAGGCGGGGCCGTGGCGGTTCGGCTGGGATCGCACGTACTGCGCTCTTCCACGGCCGGACCGGCGGCGCTGGCCGTCCTGAACCACGCGCTCGGGCGCTGGTAAGGCACCTTAGAGCCGCCGGTCCGGCGGCGCGTGTCACTGCCCTATTACTGGGTTAGTGGCCTGTTACTGGGTTACTGGCCTGTTACTGGGCCGGGGAGTGGATGGTGACGCGCTTGGAGTCCTCGTCCTGCCGGCCTGAGCCGTGGAAGACACTCACTTTGTATTCACCCGGCGGCAGCTCGGCGGTAAAGCTGAACAGGGAGGTTCCCCCTGCGGGGTCCTGCAGTTCCGCGTAACCGCTCTGCACGGCAGCCTCGGCGGGACGGCCGTCAACAATGGGTTCCGCCCGCCAGGAGAGCTGGCCGCCCTCGGATACGGCAGTGCCGTGGACCGTCAGGGCGGACTGTGACGCGGACCCTTCCTGCGGATCAATAATCCAGATGGGGGCCATTAGGGCCGGGTCACGCTCGAGCTGCCCTTCCAGGACTTCATGGCCGAAGGCCCGGTAGCCTGCCATCCCGTCCACCAGCAGCACCACCTGGGGGTCATGGCCCACCGTGGTGAGACCTGCATTTGATGCCGCAGCAGTGGCCGTGTACACGAGCTGCTGAACGGCACGGTGGGCGATTCCGGCATCAAGCGAAGCCTTGAAGGCATCGGAGGAGATGTCCACGGTAATGATGTTCTTGCCGGAGATGGAGGCGGTTACTCTTCCGGCCTTGTTCCAGGGGTTGAAATAGTCCGGGTCCAGCGGGCTTCCTGCCGTCATGGCCATGACCGCCTCCACAATAGGGTCACTGCTGGACTCGGCGGGCAGGAACTCGCGGTAGAGGAAGACATTGTCACCGTTCAGGCCCAGCCAGTACACGGGCAGGCGGCCCGGAGCAGGCTTTCCTTCTGACGGAGGAGTGGTGCCCAGCGGGGCGGCCAGCGAGCCCGCGGCCTCACTGAACTGGGTGGGCATGGTGGTGGTGGGAGTAACCGCAACCACCCCGCAGCCGCTGAGAAAAAGGGAGGAAGCGGCAGCCAGGCCCAGAAGTTTCCCGGGACGCAACAGATGTCGGTGCTGCGAAATTGCGCGCACGTATTTCCTCCTTTCGCCGATTGGTCGCTTTCCAGCTTGGCACACCCGAAAGCCCTGACCGGCGGTCTTAACCGTCCTGCGACCGGACTGAGACCTGATTGAGACGTGCCGGTTCCCGCCCGCAGCGGAATAAATGGGAGCAGACGAGCGCTGAGGCATCAAGTAATATTGAAGTGACTGTCTATTGACACGCCTGGATCTTCACACCGTTGCAAGCACACACTGTTACCAGCAGACTCTGCTTCTGCAACACTTCGTTTCCAGAACATACTGCTTCAACAACACACTCTGCAAAGGGGCGATGAAAGGCCTGGGAAGGCCGAACATATGACTGAATCCTCAGGAATTGGCACCATCGGGCTGGATCGCCAGACCATCATCTTTGATTCCACGGAGCACATGGTCCAGTCGCTGGGCGCCAATGACGAGGCACTCAAGATCATTGAGGCCGCTTACCCGGAGGCCAGCCTGCACGTGCGCGGCAATGAGCTTTCGATTTCTGGTCCGGCCCCGGTGGTTGAACTGACCCTCCGTCTCGTCAACGAAGTCCGGGTGCTTGCCCGCAGCCAGACCAAGGTCACGCCGCAGCTCCTGGAGCAGCTGATCACCATGCTCCGGGACCAGAGCGCCCAGCGCCCTGCTGAGGTTCTGACCCAGAACATCCTCTCCACGCGCGGCCGCACCATCCGGCCCAAGACGCTGAACCAGAAGAACTACGTGGACGCCATCGATGAGAACACCATTGTGTTCGGAATCGGCCCGGCCGGTACGGGAAAGACCTACCTCGCCATGGCCAAGGCGGTGCAGGCGCTCCAGCAGAAAGAAGTCAGCCGGATCATCCTGACCCGTCCCGCCGTGGAGGCCGGAGAGCGCCTGGGCTTCCTTCCCGGAACGCTCAGCGACAAGATCGACCCCTACCTCCGTCCGCTGTATGACGCACTGCACGACATGATGGACCCCGATTCCATCCCGCGGCTCATGGCAGCCGGAACCATTGAAGTTGCTCCGTTGGCGTACATGCGCGGCCGCACCCTCAATGACGCGTTCATCATCCTGGATGAGGCCCAGAACACCACCCCCGAACAGATGAAGATGTTCCTGACCCGCCTTGGCTTCGGCTCCAAGATGGTGGTAACCGGAGACGTGACGCAGGTTGACCTGCCCGGCGGAACCGCTTCCGGACTGCGGATCGTGCATGACATCCTCGGCGACATTGATGACGTGCATTTCTCCGAGCTTTCGGCGTCCGACGTCGTCCGGCATTCCCTGGTGAGCAGCATCGTCACCGCGTACAGCGAATGGGATGAGTCGCGCCGCGGCAGCGCGCAGGGCTCCGCCCCGGCCGGCCGCGGTGCAGGACGGGGAACCGCCAAATGAGCATCGAAGTAAACAACGAGTCCGCGGTTGCCGTGGATGAAGAGGAGCTGTCCCGGCTGGGACGCTTCCTCCTGGAAAACCTCTACGTGCATCCGGAAGCGGACCTGTCCATCATCCTGGTGGACGAGGAAGCCATGGAAAAGCTCCATATCGAGTGGATGGACATCCCCGGTGCCACCGACGTGCTGTCCTTCCCGATGGACGAGCTGCGTCCCGGAGTTCCCGGCCGTCCGACGCCCGCGGGAGTCCTCGGGGACATCGTGCTGTGCCCGCAGGTGGCTGCTGAGCAGGCCAAAACAGCCGGCCACAGCACGCAGGATGAACTGCTCCTGCTGACCACCCACGGCGTGCTGCACCTGTTGGGGTACGACCATGCCGAACCCGAAGAGGAAAAAGAAATGTTCGGCCTGCAGCGTGAGCTCCTGTCCTCCTACCTGGGTCATGACGCCCCGAAGGAGACCCGCAGTTGAGCGTTGCCCTGCTGATTTTCATGGCCGTGGCTTTCATGGTCCTGGCCGGGCTGCTGACTGCGGCGGAATCCGCCTACGGCTACCTGCCGCGGCATGAAGCCGAGGCTCTGCTGCACGGCAAGTCCGGCAAACCGCTGCGCAAGATCCTGCAGCACCCCGTAGCGCACATGCATGCGCTGCGGTTCTGGCGTGTCTGGTTTGAAATGGCCACCGCCGTCTCGGTGGCCACCCTGTTCCAGATGCTCCTGGACAACATCTGGCTGGCCGGCCTGCTGGCCACAGTGGTGATGGCCGGTATCGGGTTTGTCCTGGTGGGAGTTTCCCCGCGGCAGATCGGGCGCAAGCACGTCACGGCCGTCGTGGTCCTGACAGCAGGCATGGTGCGCTTCCTGCGGGTGGTCCTGGGCCCGGTTCCCGGCTGGCTCGTCCGGCTGGGCACCGCCGTGGCCCCCGGCACGCAGGGGCCGGACGCGGCCTTCTTCACAGAAGAGGAGTTCCGCGAACTGCTGGACCGCGCCTCCGAGGCGGACATGATCGAGAACACCGAGGCGGAGCTGATCCACTCGGTGTTCGAGCTCGGCGACACCAAGGTGCGCTCCGTGATGGTGCCCCGCACGGACATGGTCTGCATCGACGCCGGATCCAATCTTCGGCAGGCCATGTCGCTCTTCCTGCGCTCGGGCTATTCCCGCGTTCCGGTGATCGAGGACAGCGCAGACCAGATTCTGGGCATCCTCTATCTCAAGGATGTGGCTGCCCAGATGCATTCCAACCCTGCGGAGGCCTCCGTCAGCCGGGTGGAGGATTTTGCCCGCGGCGTCCGCTATGTGCCGGAGTCCAAGGCGGTCAGCGAACTGCTGCAGGAACTCCAGCGTGAATCCACCCATGTGGCAGTGGTCATCGATGAATACGGCGGCACCGCCGGCCTGGTAACGCTTGAAGACCTCATCGAGGAAATCGTGGGCGAGATCGTGGACGAGTACGACTCCGAGCGCCCCGAAATTGAAAACCTCGGCGAAGGCCGTTACCGCATCAGCTCCCGCGCCGGCATTGACGACCTCGGTGAACTGTTCGACGTCGACCTTGAAGACGACGAAGTGGACACCGTGGGCGGCCTGCTGGCCAAAGCCCTGGGCCGGGTGCCGATCGTTGGCAGCGAAGTGGTGATCGACGGCGTCGTCCTGCACGCCGAGCGCCTGGAGGGCCGCCGCAACCGGGTGTCCCACATTATTGCCTGGAAACAGCCCGGCGACACAGACACAGATATATCCTCCGACGACGGCAGGTCATCCTCCCGCGTCGCCTCAACAGAATTGGTACCACGCAATGACTGATCCACAGTTCCGAGCCGGCTTTGTCTCCCTGGTCGGCCGGCCCAATGCCGGCAAGTCCACGCTGACCAACGCCCTGGTGGGGCAGAAGGTTGCCATCACGTCGGCCAAGCCGCAGACCACCCGGCACACCATCCGCGGTATTGTGCACCGCGATGACTCCCAGCTGATCCTCGTGGACACCCCGGGGCTGCACCGTCCGCGGACCCTGCTGGGCAAGCGCCTGAACGACCTGGTGGCTGACACCCTGGCCGAAGTCGACGCCATTGGATTCTGCCTTCCGGCCAACGAGGCCGTCGGCCCGGGCGACCGGTACATTGCCAAGCAGCTTGCCGCGCTCAAGAAGAAGCCCGTGATAGCACTGGTGACCAAGACGGACTTGGTGGACCGTGCCGCGCTGGCCAAGCAGCTGATGTCCGTTACCGCACTGGGCAACGAGGTCCTGGGCGAAGCCGGCTGGGCCGACGTCGTTCCCGTCTCCGCTGCCGACGGTTTCCAGGTGGACACCGTGGCCGAGGTCCTGGCCGGTTACATGCCGTCCTCGCCGCCCCTGTACCCGGACGGAGAACTGACGGACGAGCCCGAGGCCGTCATGGTGGCCGAGCTCATCCGCGAAGCCGCCCTGGAGGGCGTCCGGGATGAGCTTCCCCACTCCCTGGCCGTGGTGGTGGATGAGATTGTTCCGCGCGAAGGACGCCCGGACGACAACCCGCTGCTGGATGTCCGCGTCAACCTCTACGTTGAGCGGTCCTCCCAGAAAGCCATCATTATCGGCAAGGGCGGCGCGCGGCTGCGCGAAGTCGGCACCAACGCGCGCCTGGCCATCGAAGCACTGCTGGGTACCCGGATTTACCTGGACCTGCACGTCAAGATCGCCAAGGACTGGCAGCGCGATCCCAAGCAGCTGGTCAAATTGGGGTTCTAGCTTCAGCTGCTGAGCCCGCCCCTGACTACGTTTTTCAGGGCCGCCGCGTACACTTTGAACAGTCGCTGACTGCAACACTGCCGTTTAGCAAGACCTAATCCGAATTCTTGAAGGGGACCGGCCCATGTCATTTCGCCCTGCCGACACGGGTGCCGGTGCCTCCGGAAACTCTGCTTCCGGATCCAAGGTGCCGTCCGCCCCGGGCGGGCGGCACCTAGGCCGCAGGAAAGCCCCGCACCCCGTGCTGCGGGCAGTTGCCCTGATCCTGTCCCTGACCCTGGTCTCCGGACTGGTGTTCGTGGGCGTGCAGCTGGTCCGGCTGCAGCAGAACTTCGAGACAAAGCCGCTGAACCTGGGCTCCAACCAGGAATCCGCCGCCCCCGTGGATACCAACACTGATCCGCTCCAGATCCTCATCCTGGGTACGGACAACAGGGAGGGTCAGGACAGCAACAACTCCGACGTCATGATGCTCGCCAACATGTCTGCGGACCGCTCCCACGTCACGGTGGTCAGTTTTCCCCGTGACCTGCTGGTGCCGTTGCCCGAATGCAAGGATCCGGAAAGCGGAAACACCTACCCCGCCGTCGAGCTGGGCCAGCTCAACGGCGCTTTGGGGAACGGCGGACCGGGCTGCACCGTCGCGGCCATCAACGAACTTACCGGCCTCAGCATTGACCACTTCATGATGGCGGATTTCAATGCCGTCAAGGAACTGTCCAGCACCCTGGGCGGCGTGGAAGTGTGCGTGAACCAGCCCATCGAGGACGATCTGTCCGGACTCAGCCTCCCCGCCGGGGTCAGCAGCATCAAAGGCGACCAGGCACTGGCCTTCCTGAGGACCCGCCACGGCTTCGGCAACGGGGGAGACGAGGGCCGCATCCGCGCCCAGCAGAGCTTCCTGGCCTCGATGGTCCGCAAGGTCAATGATGAAGGCACACTGAACAACCTTCCGAAGCTGTATTCCATTGCGGAAACGGTGACCCGCAACCTGACCGTCGACAAGGACCTGACAGACGTTTCCTCGCTCATCGCCCTGGCCGGACGGCTCAAGGAAGTCGACCTGAGCCGGGTCGCCTTTGTCACCGCTCCGGTGGTTCCGTACGAGTATGACAACAACCGGCTGGTCCTGGATGAAGCAGCCGCGCAGCCCCTCTTTGAAGCGCTGGTGGAGGACCGGGACATTACCGAGCCCGAGCCCGAACCCGCGCCGGAAAGCACTTCGCCGGGTGAAACGCCCGCACCGCCCGCTCCGGTGGAGGAAGCTCCGCTCTTCTCGGCGGCCGACATCCCCGTAACCATCCTCAACGCCACCGGGAACGCCAAGGGTTCCGAAACCCGCGACAAGGCCCTTGCCGCACATCTGCTGTCGCAGGGGTACACGCAGGCTGTGGCCGGCGGGCAGACGGACGCAGCCAGCCCGGCCACGCAGATCTTCTACGCCCCCGGATACCTCGAAATGGCGCAGCAGGTGGCCGAAGCACTGCGCATCCCCGCTGTCCAGGTGGTTGCCAGCAACCTGGTTCCCGGTGTCAGCGTCCAGGTGGGCCAGGACTTCACCAGTGGAACCGCCATGCCGGATGAAGGCGACGTTGGCGGTTTGTCCGGCCAGACAGCAGCCCAGGTTACGTGCCAGAGCGCCTTTGGCAATTAACAATTGGGTAGGGTCCACCTGCACTGTTAGGGTGGTCACGTGCGCGCAGAGCTCCTTCTCCTTAGCTGCCGTGGCGAGGCCATAACTTACGTATAGGCCGCCCCTCGCTGCGGAGTTTGTGTTGCCCGGCCGCTCTTCTGATCTCCTAGAAAAGGCCCCACCAAACATGCGAAATGCACAGCAGCCCTCGGGAATGCCCGTCTCCAAATACACGCCGTTCCAGGATCAAATCAGTTTTGAACTCCCCGACCGGACGTGGCCGGACAAAGTCATCACCAAGGCCCCGCGCTGGTGCGCGGTGGACCTGCGGGACGGCAACCAGGCCCTGATCGACCCCATGACGCCGGACCGCAAGCACAAAATGTTCGATCTCCTGGTGCAGATGGGCTACAAGGAAATCGAGGTGGGCTTTCCGTCCGCGTCGCAGCTGGACTTCGACTTTGTCCGCCAGCTGATCGAGGGCGACCGTATCCCGGATGACGTCACCATCCAGGTCCTCACCCAGTCCCGTGAGCACCTGATCGAGCGGACCTATGAATCCCTCGAAGGTGCGGACCGCGCCATCGTCCACCTGTACAACTCCACCTCCGTGCTGCAGCGCAGGGTCGTGTTCAACACGGACCAGGATGGAATCGTGGACATCGCGCTCACCGGAGCCCGGCTGTGCAAAAAGTATGAAGAGCAGCTGCGCGGCGTGGACGTCACCTACGAATACTCACCCGAGTCCTACACCGGCACCGAACTGGACTTTGCCCTGCGCATTTCCAACGCCGTCGCCGAAGTCCTCGAAGCCTCACCGGACCGGCAGATGATCCTGAACCTGCCCGCCACCGTGGAGATGGCCACGCCCAACGTGTACGCGGACTCCATCGAGTGGATGCACCGCAACCTGGCCAACCGCGATTCCATCATTCTGTCCCTGCACCCGCACAATGACCGCGGTACCGGCGTGGCCGCAGCGGAACTGGGCTACCTGGCCGGTGCCGACCGGATTGAGGGCTGCCTCTTCGGCAACGGGGAGCGTACCGGCAACGTGGACCTGGTGACCCTGGGCATGAACATGTTCAGCCAGGGCATCGACCCGGAAATCGACTTCTCCAACATCGACGAGGTCCGCCGGACCGTCGAGTACTGCAACCAGCTGCCCGTGCCGGAGCGTTCCCCGTACGGCGGTGACCTGGTCTTCACGGCGTTCTCGGGTTCCCATCAGGACGCCATCAAAAAGGGTTTCGAAGCCATGGAGAAGGATGCTGCGGCCGCCGGAACCACGGTGGACGGCATTCCCTGGGCGGTTCCCTACCTGCCGATCGACCCGAAGGACATTGGCCGCAGCTACGAGGCCGTGATCCGGGTGAACAGCCAGTCCGGCAAGGGCGGGGTGGCCTACCTGCTCAAGAACGAGCACAACATGGACCTGCCGCGCCGCGCCCAGATCGAATTCTCCGGCGTTGTCCAGCGCCGCACCGACACTGCCGGCGGTGAGGTCACCGGAGCTGAACTGTGGAAGGTGTTCCAGGACGAGTACCTGCCGCACACGCCGGAGTCCGACGGCGAACCCTGGGGACATTACGCTCTGTCCTCGGTCAACGCAGACACCGCTGAAGACGGCTCTTTCAAGCTGACCGCTTCCCTGCGGGCCGGCGGCGTGCAGCAGAACCGCACCGCGTCGGGAACCGGCCCGATTGATGCGCTGCTGAAGATCCTCAGCGAGGACGGCATCGACGTTCGGCTGCTGGACTACACCGAGCATGCGCTCTCGGCCAGCGGGAACGCTGCCGCGGCTGCCTACGTGGAACTGGCCGTGGGGGAGCGGGTCCTCTGGGGCGCGGGCATCGATTCCAACACCACCATGTCCGCGCTCAAGGCCGTGATTTCGGCCGTCAACCGGGCAATTCGGGACCGGGCCTAGGCTCTGAGGCCGGCACACCCGGGCCGAAGGGTCCGGGTGCGCCGCAGCAGGGGCAGGCCGTGGGAAAATAGGAGACGTGGCAGGAAAATCATTTGCTTCCCGGACCTACCGGGACGAGGGCGTCATCCTGCGCACCCACAAGTTGGGCGAGGCTGACCGCATCCTGGTGCTGCTGACCCGCAGCCACGGACAGGTGCGGGCGGTAGCGAAGGGGGTGCGCCGGACTTCGAGCAAGTTCGGTGCCCGGCTGGAACCTTTTATGGTGGCTGATCTGCAGCTCTCCTCCGGGCGCAACCTGGATATCGTCACCCAGGCGTCAACTCTCGGTGCGTACGGGCACGGAATTGTGTCGGACTATGCCCGGTATACGGCGGCCGCCGCCATCGCCGAAACAGCAGAGCGGCTCACCGACGTCGACGGTGAGTCCGCCAACGCCCACTATCATCTGGTCATCGGGGCGCTGGCAGCACTGAACCGCGGAGCGCACGCTCCCGAACTCATCCTGGACTCCTACCTGCTGCGCGCGCTGGCCACTGCCGGCTGGGCGCCGAGCTTCACCGTCTGCGCCCGCTGCGGCGCACCGGGACCGCATACGGCCTTTTCCGCAGCTTTGGGCGGCGCTGTTTGCTCTGCCTGCCGCCCGCCCGGCTCTGCGTCGCCGTCGCCGGAAACCATGATCCTGCTGGCTGCGCTGCTCTCCGGAGACTGGGCCACCGCCGACGCCGCAGGTCAGCAGTCCCGCCGCGAGTCCGCAGGCCTGGTGGGCAGCTATCTTCAATGGCACCTGGAACGGGTCGTCAAGTCACTTCAACATGTGGAGCGTGTCTAAGTTTTGGCTGCAAAGTCCCCCTCGCCGGCCCGTCCTGAACCGCATCCCTCAGGAGCTGTTCCGCCGCCGGTACCTGCAGATCTGGTGCCCAGGCACGTGGCGATCGTCATGGACGGCAACGGACGCTGGGCCAACCAGCGCGGCCTTCCGCGGACCGAGGGGCACCGCGCCGGTGAAGCTGCGCTCCTGGACGTCATGGCCGGTGCGGTGGAGATGGGAATCCGGCACGTCTCCGTGTATGCCTTTTCCACCGAAAACTGGAAACGGTCGCCGGAGGAGGTCCGCTTCCTCATGGGCTTCAGCCGGGACGTACTGCGCCGCCAGCGGGACCAGCTCAGCGAATGGGGCGTGCGGATCCGCTGGTCCGGCCGGCGCCCCCGGCTCTGGCAGTCCGTGGTGAAGGAGCTGGAGATCGCTGAAGAAGCGACCAAAGACAACACGGTATGCACCCTGAACATGTGCGTGAACTACGGCGGCCGGGCGGAGATCACCGACGCCGTGTCGGCCATTGCCGCAGACGTAGCGCGGGGCAAGCTGCGTCCGGGATCCATTAGTGAAAAGACCATCCAGAAGTACTTGGATGAACCGGATCTGCCGGACGTGGATCTGTTCCTGCGGACCTCCGGCGAGCAGCGGCTGTCCAACTTCATGCTCTGGCAGTCCGCCTACGCGGAGATGGTCTTCATGGACACCCTGTGGCCGGATGTTGACCGCCGAACCCTCTGGGAAGCAGTGGAGATTTATGCCCGCCGGGATCGGCGGTACGGGGGAGCGGTGGATCAGGCCGCTCCGAACTAAGCCTGCACGCCTTTCTGCGGCTGCAGGACAAAGGCCCGCGACCACTGCTCGAGCTTGCCGTAAACGCGCCGCCGCACCGGCAGCGCCGAGAGCAACACGTCGTGCAGGGCATCGGCGAACCGGAAAACCGTCACCTCAGGGCCCAGCAGCAGTCCGCGCTGGACCATGAGGTTAACATCGAGGACGCTGTCCGAGGTTTTCATGGCCTCGGTCCAGGAGACGGCCACCGTTGAGGTTGCCGACGCCATCAGCAGCACCGGCACCCGGATATCCAGTCCCCGCGCCACCTGGGCGTGTCCTGTGAGCACCGCCTTGATCCAGCCTGCCCGGACCGGCCAGCTGGACGGCGGCCTCATCCCGGGCTGCAGATCCCATTCGCCGTCTGCCTCACGGCTGATGCTGCGCCAGTAGTTGGTAAGCTCAGGGACCTTCAGGCGGGCCTTGGGCCGCAGCCGGGCCAACGGCTCCAGCAGCCCGGCAGCGGCATAGCGGACAATCCACGAGCCGCGCAGTTCCAGCCACGGACTGTTCAGGATCAGTGCTTCAATACGGCCGGGATTCCGATGGGCCCACAGTGAAGCAATCAGCCCTCCCGTGGAGTGGGCCATGATGCTGAGCCGCACCGGGGCATCTGCCCCGCGGCCGGAGCGCAGATGCTCGGTCAGTGCGGAAATCGCCGCCTCGATGTCCGCGTCATACTCCTGCAAACTGGTGATGTAGCCCGGCGTTTGCCCGGGCCGCAGGCTGCGGCCGTACTTGCGAAGGTCAAGCGCGTAGAACGCTGCTCCCAGCCCGCTCCAAAACTCTGCCAGTTCGGTCTGGAAAAAGTAGTCGGTCCAGCCGTGGAGATACAGGACAGCATGAGCGGGTACGGTCGGCGGCTCCGGGGTGTGGGCGACCAGTGTGGCTGTCACCGGTCCTTCGTCATCTTCACCGAGTTCCAGCGTTAGGAACCGGTAACCGTCGCCCAGAAAATCAGGTTTCCACGCAGCACCCATGCCCCTATCCTCCCCTAACCGGGGTGAACCGGCCTGTAAAAGTGCCGCAAACCCCTCACGACACCTGATTTGGTCCCGGGGCATCGCAATGGAAGCATGAAATCATGCGTCTCTACCCCGCCTTCTTTCGTGTCGTATTTGCCGGCATGGACCCCGAAAAGGCCCACCGAATCGGATTCGACCTGATCAAGCTGTCCGCGACTACGCCCGCCGGCCCGCTGATGAGGCGGCTGATGCGGCCGTCGCCGTCACTCCGCGTCCGTGCCCTGGGGCTGGACTTTCCATCTCCGTTCGGTTTGGCTGCGGGCTTTGACAAGGAAGGCTCCGGCATTGTTGCGCTGACCAACATGGGCTTCGGGCATGTGGAGGTGGGCACCGTCACCGGCCGCGCGCAGCCCGGCAATCCCAAGCCCCGGCTCTTCCGGCTGGTCGAGGACCGCGCAGTGATTAACCGGATGGGCTTCAACAACGACGGCGCCGCCGCCGTCGCGCCCCGCGTGGCACGTGCCCGTGCGGCGCTCCGCAAGACCTGGGGAGCCGGCAGGCCCGTCATCGGCGTCAACATCGGCAAGACCAAGACCGTGGATCTGGCCGACGCAGTGGACGATTATTTGATCAGCACACGGGAGCTGGCCCCGCAGGCCGACTACCTGGTGGTCAACGTGTCCTCGCCCAACACCCCCGGGCTGCGGCAGCTGCAGAACATAGATTCCCTGCGCCCCCTGCTCATTGCTGTGCGCGAAACGGCGGACGGCGCGGCAGGCCGGCATGTGCCGCTGCTGGTAAAGATCGCCCCGGACCTCACGGATGCGGATGTCGACGACGTGGCGCGGCTGGCCCTGGACCTGGGGCTCGACGGCGTCATCGCCACCAACACCACCATCACCCGCGAAAACCTCGTCACCGACCCGCACCGGGTGACGGCCTGCGGGGTCGGCGGACTCAGCGGAGCTCCGCTGCGCGGCCGTTCCCTTGAGGTGCTGAAGCGACTGCACTCGGCTCTTGGCGCCGACGGCCCCGTCATCATCTCGGTGGGCGGCGTGGAATCGGCAGCCGACGTCCGGGAGCGCCTTGCGGCGGGAGCCACCCTGGTGCAGGGTTACACCGCTTTCCTCTATGAGGGCCCGTTCTGGGCTGCCCGGATCAACCGGCAGCTTGCCCGCACCCTGAAGAAGAAACCCTGACGTCGGGAAGACAACCTGAGGTCGAAGAATAAGCCCAGGCATTTCGCAGAGCCTGGGCACCAAGCACAGCAGAAGAGCCGCTCCGGCAGGAGCGGCCCTTCTGTTTGACGCAAGTATGAGGTTATTCGACCTGCAGGCGGCCTATGCGGGCTTCTGGCCTCGCTTGACCTGGGCTTTGGGAAGACGGAAACGCCGCAGCTGGATGGAGCGGGACACTCCGTACCAGACGTCACCCGGGTTGGGGCCGTCAAACTTCTCATTCAGACGGCGGCGGATGATCGCCCGCAGAATGAAGCTGTCCACTACAACCGCAAGGATCAGCACCCAGAAGGCCAGCATGACGATGCTCTGCACGGTAAGGTCCTGGATGAAGCTGACCAGCACAAAGACAAGGGCGGCGATCATGACAAACTCGCCGATGTTCCAGCGCGAATCCACTACGTCCCGGATGAACCGGCGCCGGGGTCCCTTGTCGCGCAGGGGCAGGTAGCGCTCATCGCCGGTGTCGAGGGCAGCGCGGGTCCGCAGCCGCTCCTCACGCAGAGCCTCGCGGCTGGCGTTCTTGGCTGCCTTGCGGTCCGTGGGGACCAGCGGGCGCTGCCGGGCAGCAACCTGGTCCCGGCGCTTGGGCGTGGGAGTTCCCTTCCCCGCGGCCGTACGGGCTGAGCTGGCTTGGGCCGCCGCAGCAGCCTGGTCCACAGTTTCCTGCGCGGTGGGCGCTTCATTCTTTCGTCCGAACACCTTTAAAGGATACCTTGGTGCGGCCGGACGCCGCCCATCAGCCCGCTGCCGTGACCCGCGGGAGAACCGGTGGGCCGCGAAGATCCGTCTTCCGTGCCGGAGAACGTTACGGACGGCCGCGGACCGGCAGCCCGCATGTACTGTTTTGTTATGACTTTGAATTCAGAATCTTCTTCTCCAGCCGTGGACGTTGATGCCCTCCGGTCCGCGGTGGCCGCAGATTTCCCCCGCACGGTGGAACAGCTCAAGTCCCTCGTTTCCATTCCCGGGATCGCCTGGGCCTCCTTTGACCCGGAGCGGTTGAACGAGAGCGCCGAAGCGGTGGCCGGCCTGATCCGCGGAGCAGGGCTTTCCGACGTGCAGATCCTGCGGGTGGACAACAACGGCAAGCCCGGCGGTCCCGCCGTCGTCGCCCGCCGTCCGGCGCAGGCCGGCAAGCCCACCGTCCTGCTCTACGCCCACCACGATGTCCAGCCGCCGGGCGATCTGTCCCTGTGGGAGTCGGAGCCCTTCACTGCCACCGAACGCAACGGGCGGCTCTACGGCCGGGGCGCAGCAGATGACAAGGCCGGCATCATGGCCCACATCGGCGCCATCCGCGCCCTGGATGAGGTACTGGGCGAGAATTCCGGCGTCGGCATCACGCTCTTCATCGAAGGCGAGGAAGAAGCAGGTTCGCCTACGTTCCGCGATTTCCTCGAAACGTACCGCGACCTGCTCGAAGCGGACGTCATTGTCGTGGCTGACTCCGGCAACTGGAAGGTGGGCGTACCCGCGCTGACCACCAGCCTGCGCGGAGTGGTGGACGGAACCTTCGAAGTCCAGGTGCTGGACCACGCCGTGCATTCGGGAATGTTCGGCGGACCCGTGCTGGATGCGCCCACCCTGCTGGCGCGGTTGATCGCCACTCTGCACGACGACGCCGGAGACGTGGCAGTCGAGGGCCTGGTTGCTTCCGACACCGCCGCCGTGGAATATGACGAGGCGGACTTCCGTGCCGATTCCTCAGTGCTCGACGGCGTTCAGCTGGCCGGAACCGGATCCATCGCTTCCCGGCTCTGGACCAAGCCCGCCCTGGCCATCATCGGGATGGACGTGACTGCCGTTGATGTGTCCTCCAACACCATTGCCCCCAAGGCACGTGCCCGGTTCAGCCTCCGCCTGGCCCCGGGACAGGATCCCGCAGCGGCCATGGCCGCCGTCGAGCGCCATGTCCTGGCCCACGCTCCCTTTGGTGCAAAGGTCACCTTTACCCCCGGTGAACAGGGCCAGGCCTTCGCCACCGACACTTCGGCCCCCGCTGCCCGCACCGCTCTCTGGGCACTGCGTGAAGCCTGGGACGGAGTGGAGCCGGTGGAATCGGGCATGGGCGGGTCCATTCCGTTTATTGCCGACCTGACGGAGCTGTTCCCTTCGGCGCAGATCCTGATCACCGGCGTCGAAGACCCTGATTCGCGCGCCCACAGCGCCAACGAATCCCTGGACCTGGGTGATTTCCGTAACGCCATCCTCGCTGAAGCGCTGATGCTTGCCAGCCTGGGACAGGTTTCCGGTTCCTAACGGATCCTCTGACGGAAGAGTCAGTGCAGCCGGGCCCGGGAAATCTTTTCGGGCCCGGCTGCGTTGCGTTTGGGTGTAGGCACAGACGTACCATTGAGAAGGACCTGGCCCGGAGCCTTCGGGGGAGCGCAACTGCCCTCCCGTGCACGGTCCAAGCGAGGAAAGAGAGAAGCAATGAGCACTTCCACCAGCGAAACCGGCACCAGCGTGGACACGGCGGCAACGGCCCCGGACACTGAGCTGCCCACCCACGAAGTTGCCCTCTCCGAGATTGCTGCCGGCAAGGTCCGCAGCCTTCTGGAGCAGGAAGGCCGCACCGACCTTAGGCTCCGCGTGGCCGTCCAGCCCGGCGGCTGCTCGGGCCTGATCTACCAGCTGTACTTCGATGAGCGCGTCCTCGACGGCGATGCCGTGCGGGACTTCGACGGTGTTGAGGTCATTGTGGACAAGATGAGCGTGCCGTACCTGTCCGGTGCGTCCATCGACTTCGAGGACACGATTTCGAAGCAGGGCTTCACCATCGACAACCCCAATGCAGGCGGCTCATGTGCCTGCGGGGACTCGTTCCACTAAGCTGCGTTCCAAGGCCCCGTTCCACTGACGGGGCCTTGTAGCCGGAGGCCGTGGAATCACGGTATTTTGCCGGGACGCGGTGCGGTCTGTCACTGGATGGCCACGCGTGCGGGTAAGCTCTACACGTAGTAGTAAAACTGATCGTGCGCAGTGGGGGATTCGTTTGCCCTGCTGTGCCGCACTTGCACGTAACAAGAGGAAGGGCCGTCTGTGAGTTCGCAGGACCGAACCAGCAGCCGACGCGCCAGGATCTTTAAGATCTCAGCCGTAACGTCGGCCGGCGCGTTGTTTTTATCGGGTTGTTCGTCAGAAGTCCAAAGAGGCTGGTTGCCCACGGAGCGCGACATGACCAACCACACCGGCCGAATCATGGACCTCTGGGTCAATTCATGGATTGCGGCGCTGGCGGTTGGCGTGCTCACCTGGGCACTGATCCTTTGGTGCATCATTGCTTACCGGCGCAGGAAGAATGAGACCGGCTACCCCCGGCAGCTGAGCTACAACCTGCCCCTGGAAATCTTCTATACAGCCATTCCGCTGTTCATGGTGCTGGTGCTCTTCTACTTCACCGACCAGGACATCCGCGCCATCAATGAGCGCGTAGATGATCCCGACGTCGTTGTGGACGTCCGCGGAAAGCAGTGGTCCTGGGACTTCAACTACGTCAATGAGGACAAGTACGACGTCAACGTCCAGGTGAACCTGGACGGCACGGAAAAGACCGAGGCAGATATGCCTACCCTCTACCTGCCGGTCAACCAGACCGTTGAGCTTCAGTTGAATTCCCGCGACGTGCAGCACTCCTTCTGGGTTCCCGCCTTCCTGCAGAAGATGGACCTTTACCCGGGACGCACCAACTACATCAACCTCACTCCCGGAGTTGAGGGCACCTACGAAGGTAAGTGTGCGGAACTCTGCGGCGAGTACCACTCGGAAATGCTGTTCAACGTCAAGGTGGTTTCGGAGGCCGAGTACGACGCGTACCTGGACACCCTGCCCCAGGGCCAGGCCGGCGCCGAGTATGACCGCGTGTACAACTCAGAATCAAGCGAAGTAAGGAGGTAGGAGGAAGCTGTGACTACTCTCGAATACACTTCGGAAGATACTCAAGTTGCACCGCGCGTCGTCCCCGTCTCCAAGGGACGCATCATCGTCAGTTGGATCACCTCCACTGACCACAAGACGATCGGCTACATGTACCTGATCGCATCATTCATTTTCTTCTGTCTCGCAGGCGTGATGGCCCTGGTCATCCGCGCAGAGCTGTTTGAACCCGGCATGCAGATCCTGCAGACCAAGGAACAGTACAACCAGCTGTTCACCATGCACGGCACAGTGATGCTGCTCATGTTCGCAACACCGCTGTTCTCGGGCTTCGCCAACGTCATGATGCCGCTGCAAATTGGCGCTCCCGACGTTGCCTTCCCGCGGCTGAACGCCCTGGCGTTCTGGTTCTTCCTCTTCGGCAGCACCATCGCCGTTGCCGGCTTCATCACCCCGCAGGGTGCCGCTTCCTTCGGCTGGTTCGCCTACGCACCGCTGTCCAACACCACGTTCTCACCGGGCGTCGGCGGAGACCTCTGGGTCTTCGGCCTGGCACTGTCCGGTTTCGGAACCATCCTTGGTGCGGTCAACTTCATCACCACCATCATCTGCATGCGTGCCCCCGGCATGACCATGTGGCGCATGCCGATCTTCACCTGGAACACCCTCGTGACGGCAATCCTGGTCCTGATGGCCTTCCCGCCCCTGGCGGCAGCGCTGTTTGCACTGGGTGCGGACCGGCGGTTCGGAGCACATATCTTTGACCCCGAGCGCGGCGGTGCCATCCTGTGGCAGCACCTGTTCTGGTTCTTCGGCCACCCCGAGGTGTACATCATTGCCCTGCCGTTCTTCGGCATCGTCTCGGAGATCTTCCCGGTCTTCAGCCGCAAGCCGATCTTCGGCTACAAGGGCCTGGTTTACGCAACGATCGCCATTGCTGCTCTGTCCGTGACCGTGTGGGCCCACCACATGTACGTCACCGGCGCCGTGATGCTTCCGTTCTTCGCCTTCATGACCATGCTGATCGCAGTGCCTACGGGTGTGAAGTTCTTCAACTGGATCGGCACCATGTGGCGGGGCTCAATTACCTTTGAGACTCCCATGCTGTGGAGCATTGGCTTCCTCATCACCTTCCTCTTCGGTGGCCTGACCGGCATCATCCTGTCCTCCCCGCCGCTGGACTTCCACGTTTCCGACACCTACTTCGTGGTGGCTCACTTCCACTACGTGATCTTCGGAACCGTTGTCTTCGCGATGTTCGCCGGCTTCTACTTCTGGTGGCCCAAGTGGACCGGGAAGATGCTCAACGAGCGCCTGGGTAAGATCCACTTCTGGATGCTGTTCGTTGGCTTCCACGCCACGTTCCTGATCCAGCACTGGCTCGGCGTCATCGGCATGCCCCGCCGTTACGCGGACTACCTGCCGGAGGACAACTTCACTTTGATGAACCAGTTCTCCACCTTTGGTTCCTTCCTGCTGGGTGCCTCGATGATCCCGTTCTTCTGGAACGTCTACATCACCTGGCGCCACGGCAAGAAGGTTGAAGTTGATGACCCCTGGGGCTTCGGCGGATCTTTGGAGTGGGCCACATCCTGCCCGCCGCCGCGCCACAACTTCACCTCCCTGCCCCGCATCCGTTCGGAGCGTCCTGCACTGGACCTGCACCACCCGGAACTGCAGCAGAAGGTAACTGACGTCTCGGCCGCCGGCAAGGTTATGGGCGCTGCCGATCGCAAGGAGGCAGTCAAGTGAAGGTAGAGTCCAAGCTCTTCGCCTATATGGCACCGTTCTTCCTGGTAGTCGGCGTTGTCTACGGCTTCATGGTGGAGTGGATGGAACCGGTGGGCTACCTGGCCCTGTTCCTGACAGCTGCCATGTCCGCAATGATCGCCTTCTACATCGGCTTCACCGGCCGCCGCGTCGGTGCCCGTCCGGAAGACCGCCTTGATGCGGAAATCCACGAAGGCTCCGGCGAACAGGGCTTCTTCAGCCCCTGGAGCTGGTGGCCGCTTCTGCTCGGTGCATCCGCTGCAGGCGGATTCCTGGGCATGGCCGTGGGTTGGTGGGTCCTCTACATCAGTGCAGGCCTCGCGCTGATCGCACTGGTTGGCTGGGTATTCGAGTACAGCCGCGGAGCCCACGCCCACTAGGGCAACGGCAAGGCACAGATCAACAGCTAGAAACAGAACAACAGGCCGGAACAGAGCAATAACCGGCTTCGACAGAGGGTCCGCAGGAAACTGCGGGCCCTCTGTTCGTGTATCCGGGACCTTTCGCAAAGCAGGGCAGTAGACACGGCTGCAGGAATCAACAGCTATCCTTGGATGAGCATTTGATGAGCTGCAGCGCCAAGGAAAGGAACCGCATGCGCAGGATGACGGACTCCGGAACCTGGCAGAAATGACGGAGCAGGCCCTGCGGCGGTTGCCGGACGTGATCAGCGCTGGAGCGGGCGTAGCCAAACACCTGCAGCTCCAGGGCATCCTGCGAAAGTTCGTGGCGGAACACGCGGTAGCCGGTGCGGCCATTCCCTCCGAACGCGTGTTGGCCGACCACTTTGGCGTGGCCCGGATGACTGTCCGCCAGGCTATTGATGCGCTGGTGGCAGATGAAGTCCTGGAGCGGGTGGTGGGACTTGGGACCTTTGTCGCCCGCCCCAAGATGGACCTGCAGGTAAAACTCACCTCCTACAGTGAAGAAATGGCCCGCCGAGGCATGGTTCCTGACGCCCGCGTGCTGAGCTTCGAGCAGGTGGGCGCTTCCCATCTGGTGGCCCGGGAGCTGCAGATAGACCCCGGTACCCCGGTCATCCGCTTCCGGCGCCAGCTGCTGGCGGACGGCGAACCCATGAGCGTGGATGAAAACTTCATCCCGGCGGTGCATGTTCCAGGAATGCTCGAGGAAGAGCCTCCCACCTCGCTGTACCGGGTACTCAGCGAACGCTACGGAATGATGATGGAGTGGGGTGAAGACACCATCGAGGCCACGGCGGCGTCAGCGTCGATTGCCCGGCTGCTCAACGTGGAGCTCGGTGCACCGCTGCTCAAGATCCAGCGCCACGCCTATGTGTCCCGGTCCATGGTGGACTATTCGGTTTCCTATTACCGTGCCGACCGGTACAAGCTCTGGGTGCCCCTCCAGCGCCCGGGAATGCGTACACCGCGTTCCTACCACCCGGGACGGCATCCGGGCTCCTGAGGCGTCGCAGGGGAGCGGGAGAGTTGGGGCGGAGCGGCAGGAAGCCGGGCCCCCGTCCCGTCCCGGGGCCCTCGGCCGGCGATCGGCTTTCCGCAGGCCCTTGAGGCCGCACTCCAGACCACTTCGAGGGGCCGGCGCCGCCGCCGTGTCCGTCCACTGACCTAACACCAGCCAGGAAGGCTATCAAATGAGCATCAGCATCATGTACCACCGTGACGGCAAGGGGGTCCTGCATTTCCGTGAGGCCATGTACGACGAGGACTCCGAGGAGTTCATGCTTAACCAGGGCAAAGTCGGAAACATGGGGACCGGCAGTGCGACCGCCGGCGTGGACGAGGCCGCTGCCGAAAAGAAGTTTGCCGCCTTCGCTGCAAAGTCCGCCGAACTGGGGTACGCGGAGATTCCTGCCGAGGAGCAGCACTGGGTGGTTGCCCAGTATGCACTGAAGTCGGCTGAGGGCACGGAGCGTGACCGCTACCTTGAGCATAAGGCACGCACCACTCTTGCGTCCTACTTCTCCTGGCGGGGCCTGGGTGCCGTTGAGGAGAGTGAGTTCGCCCCGGGTAAACTCAACATCTTCATCTTGGCGCCGGACGTACCCAAGGCCGTGAAGGGGGTGCTGGTGGCCCTTCGGGACGCCAACCTTGACTTCACCAAGCTGAGCATCGGCTCCGCACCGGTAGCCGATACTTCACAGTGGAAGCGCCGCCACCCGCTTCCGGCCAAGCAGCCCTTCACTTTGGACTGAGAGCCCGGAACAAAAGAGCCCGGGGCAAAAGAGTCCGGGGCAAAAGAACCCGGACACGAAGGAAGGGAGCCGGCCAGCAATGCTGGTCGGCTCCCTTCCTTAATGTTTGGTTGTTATCCCATAGGACTACCGGTTCGTGATCGAAGCCTGGTCGTCCTCAACCGCTTCAATTTCTGCGGGTGACTCGTGGTGGTGCGCTGCTTCCAGCTCACTCGGAGTAACGGGTGCAACACGGTCTTCGAAGAAGAAGCGTGACAGTCGGCCGCGCAGCTTCTCCTTGCCGGAGACCTTGCCGCGGGCATCGGGCAGTGCCGGCGAGACCTGCGGGGATTCGAAGTCCACCAGCTTGTAGCGCTTGTACTCGTCCACAGGTTCGTGGACCTCGATGTACTCACCGTGCGGGAGGCGGACAATACGGCCGCTCTCCACACCGTGGAGCACAAGCTCGCGGTCCTTGCGCTGCAGCGACAGAGCGATGCGGCGGGCCACGGCGAAGCCGATCATCGGTCCGAAGATCACCAGGAAGCGCAGCCAGTACGTCACATCGTTCAGCGACACATGGAAGTGCGTGGCGATGAGGTCGGAGCTGGCTGCAGCCCACATGGTGCAGTAGAAGATGATGCCGGCAACGCCGACGCCGGTGCGGAACGGAGCGTTGCGCGGGCGGTCGAGCAGGTTGTGGACGCTCTTGTCCTTGGTCAGCCAGGCTTCAATCCAGGGCCAGGTGAACAGGAGAGTGAAAACGATGCCGGCCGGAACCAGTGCCGGGAACAGCACGTTCATGGAGAGCGTGTTGGTGCCCCACGGGAACGGAATGTTCCATTCCATCGGGATGTTGAAGATCCAGCCCGGCATCAGGCGCAGGGCGCCGTCAACCCAGCCGATGTACCAGTCAGGCTGGGTACCGGCGGACACGGGGGAGGGATCGTACGGTCCGTAGTTCCAGATCGGGTTGATCGTGAACAGGCCGGCGATGATGGCGATGATGCCGAAGACGATGAAGAAGAATCCACCGGCCTTGGCTGCGTATACCGGTCCAACCGGGTAACCCACCACGTTCATGTTCGTACGGCCGGGGCCGCGGAACTGGGTGTGCTTGTGGATGACCACCATGAAGAGGTGAATGGCGATCATCAGCAGGATCAGGGCGGGAACCAGCAGGATGTGCAGCATGTACAGGCGGCTGATGATGTCCGTACCCGGGAACTCTCCTCCGAAGAGGAAGAAGCTGATGTAGGTACCAACCACCGGAACTGCCTTGATAACGCCGTCGATGATGCGCAGGCCGTTGCCGGAGAGCAGGTCATCGGGGAGGGAGTAACCGGTGAAGCCGGCTGCGAGGGAGAGGATCAGCAGGACGCCGCCCACCACCCAGTTCAGCTCGCGGGGCTTGCGGAATGCGCCGGTGAAGAACACGCGGAGCATGTGCACGGACACGGCTGCAACAAACAGCAGGGCGGCCCAGTGGTGAACCTGGCGCATGAAGAGGCCGCCGCGGATATCAAAGGAGATGTTCAGCGAGGACTCATAGGCCACTGACATCTCAACGCCGTGCAGCGGTACATAGCTTCCCAGGTACTCCGTTTCCGCCATGGACGGATCGAAGAAGAAGGTCAGGAACGTACCGGAGATCAGCAGGATGACGAAGCAGTACAGTGCAACTTCACCGAACATGAACGACCAGTGGTCGGGGAAGACCTTGCGGCCGAACTCCTTGACCATTGCCGAACCGCTGACGCGTGAGTCAACGAAGTTGGTGACACGGCCCAAGCGGGTCTTGGGCTCGTAGGGAGTAACAGAGGGAACACTCATGGCTAGCCACGCTCCCAGTAGCTCGGTCCAACCGGTTCATGGAAATCGCTCGTGGCGATCAGGTAGCCTTCATCGTCAACGGCGATGGGCAGCTGCGGGAGCGGGTGCACAGCCGGTCCGAAAATGACCTTGCATTCCTGCGTGAGGTCAAAGGTGGACTGGTGGCACGGGCACAGCAGATGGTGGGTGTGCTGTTCGTACAGCGCGACCGGGCAACCCACATGGGTGCAAATCTTGGAGTAGGCAACAATGCCGTCTACGTTCCAGTCCTTGCGCTCGGGGGAGGGGTTCAGCGAATCCGGGTCCAGGCGCATGAGCAGGACAACAGCCTTGGCCTTCTCCTCCAGCTTGTGCTCGGACTCGTTCAGGCCCTCGGGGATGACGTGGAAGGCTGAGCCCAGGGTCACGTCCGAAGCCTTGATGCGTGTTCCGCTGGGATCACGGGTCAGGTGAACGCCTGCGTCCCACATGGTGTGGCGCAGCGTGTTTCCGGGCAGCGGACCCAGGTCGCGGAAAACCGCGATGGCCGGGAGCGGTGCCAGGACCATGGCTCCGAGGAGCGTGTTCCGGATCAGGGGACGGCGCTTGATGCCCGTCTCCTCGATGATGTCCCCAACCATCTTTTCAGCAATGACACGGTCTTCCTCGGGACGGATCTCATGCCGTTCCTCGGTGATTTCGTGGTCCGGCATGAGCGTCTTGGCCCAGTGCACAATACCGAGGCCGATGCCGAGCATCGCGAAGGCGGTGCCAAGGCCCAGGAGCAGGTTCTGCACCCGGATGTCGGCAATGGTGTGGCCGCCTTCGAGCTTGATCCCGAAGTACCCAACGAAAAACACGAGCGTACCGATGATGGAGATGACGAACAGTGCCGCCACCTGCCGCTCGGCGCGCTTCTCAGCCTGGGGATTCGTATCGGCCAGGCGAGGGCGGTGCGGAGGAAGCCCGGGATTCCGGAACTTCTCTTCGTCGCCCTGGCCAGCCGTAGCGACGGTGCCCGAGGTGTTCGGACTGCCGTGACTATGGTCGCCCATGATCCCCCTCATCCTTCTCTTGAAACTGCATTTATAGACCTATGTGTAACTGTGATGTCACCCAGGTGGGTGAGCGCGGGTGATGTCTAGGAAGACCGGGAGGTCAACCAAATGGTGAAAGCAATGACGAGGCCCAGGCCGGCGGTCCAGATGAACAGGCCTTCGGATACGGGACCCAGCGAGCCGAGCTCGGCGCCGCCCGGCGAACCGTTGGCTTCGATGTTCTTCAGGAACGCAATGATGTTCTGCTTGTCCTCGGGGGCGATGTTGGCGTCATTGAAGACGGGCATGTTCTGCGGGCCGGTGACCATGGCTTCGTAGATGTGCTTCTCGCTGACACCTTCGAGGGACGGAGCGAACTTGCCCTGCGTCAGGGCGCCGCCGGCGCCTGCAGCGTTGTGGCACATTGCGCAGTTGACCCGGAAGAGCTCGCCGCCCTCGGCTGCGTTGCCCTCTGCTGCATCGGTGGCTTCGGTGTCCGGCACGGCCGGACCGGCGCCCAGGCTTGCCACGTAGGCAGCCAGCTGAGTGGTCTGTTCTTCAGTGAACTGGACCGGCTTCTGCTGGGCCTGCGGGCCCTGCATGGCCATGGGCATACGGCCGGTTCCGACCTGGAAGTCGACCGATGCGGCGCCGACGCCTACGAGCGAGGGGCCGTTGGCGGAGCCGGAGGCGTCCATGCCGTGGCAGGTGGCGCAGTTGGCGATGAAAAGCTTCTCGCCCTGGTTTTCGTCATCAGCCGTGTAGGCGGTGCTGGCAGCCTGGGCTTCGTTTGCGCCGCTGACTGCCGCGTAGAGCCCACCTGTAACGAGGAGTCCCAGCAGCAGCAGCGCAACTGCTGCTAGGGGATGACGTCGCCTTTGCGATAGTGCCTTCACTTGGTGGTTCCTAACTTGTGTGGTCTTTGGTGTGCTGGTGCCACTGTGGATATCTGAGGGGGTCCGGCTCAAGCAGGTGTTACTTGAGGAAGTAGATGATGACGAACAGGGCAATCCAGACTACGTCCACGAAGTGCCAGTAGTAAGAAGTCACGATCGCAGAGGTCGCTTCAAAGTGGCCAAACCGCTTCGCCGCGTAGGCGCGTCCAATGATGAACAGGAAGGCAATGAGTCCGCCCGTCACGTGGAGGCCATGGAATCCGGTGGTCAGGTAGAACGACGAACCGTAGGAGTTCGACGAGAGCGAGACTCCTTCAGTGACGAGCGTTGCGTACTCGAAAGCCTGGACGGCCACGAAGATCGATCCCATAAGGAAGGTGAGGAGGAACCACTCGACCATGCCCCAGCGGGAGACGTTGAACAGTCCCCCGGTGCGGCGCGGCTGGAGGCGCTCTGCGGCGAAGACGCCGAACTGGCAGGTAACGGAACTTAGAACAAGGATCACCGTGTTCGCGAACGCAAACGGAACGTTGAGCTTCTCCGTCTCCATGGCCCACAGATCGCTCGATGTTGAGCGAAGGGTGAAATACATGGCAAAGAGGGCGGCGAAAAACATCAGTTCGCTGGCCAGCCACACAACGGTTCCGACGGAAACCATGTTGGGGCGGTTCAGCGTGGGGTGAGCCGGGGTACTGGGGGCATGGGTCGCTGTTGTCACATAGTCATTATGGACGTAAAAGTACCCAGTTCTCCAACAGATATAGACGCTCGGCGCGTCAAAATAGTGCCGAAACCCCGCGGATCCCAGTAACGGCGCGGAAGTGGCTCCCCAGAAAGAAATCAGCATTTTCTACGATTCGTAGATAACCTTGGGGATGTGACTACGAATCCGAGCTCTGAACACACCTGGCCGACGCTGATTAACGCCCTGATTCTGCGTGAAGACCTGCGCAGCGACCAGACCCGGTGGGCGATGAACTCGATCATGGCCGGGGAGGCATCGGATGCCCAGATGGCGGGGTTCCTGGTGGCGCTGCGGGCCAAGGGTGAAACGGTGCAGGAACTGACCGGGCTCGTGGAAGCCATGCTGGAAAATGCCCGGCCCATCAACATCCCCGGCGAGACCCTGGACATAGTGGGTACGGGCGGTGACCGGCACAACACGGTCAACATTTCCTCCATGGCCGCGCTCGTCTGCGCGGGGGCGGGCGCCAAGGTGGTCAAACACGGAAACCGGGCGGCGTCGTCGGCCTCGGGGTCCGCGGATGTGATCGAAGCCCTGGGGGTGCGCCTGGATCTGACGGTGGACCGGGTTGCGGAAGCCGCAGTGAAGGCCGGCATCACGTTCTGCTTTGCCCAGGTCTTCCATCCGTCCATGCGCCATGCCGCCGTCCCGCGCCGGGAAATGGGCGTGTCAACAGCCTTCAACTTCATGGGTCCGCTGACCAACCCCTCGCGCCCCACCGCCTCCGCCATTGGGGTGGCCGACGCCAGGCTGGCGCCCCTGATGGCAGGGGTGCTGGCTGCCCGCGGCGTACGGGCGCTCGTGTTCCGGGGGGAGGACGGCTTGGATGAAATGACGACGACGGGCGCCTCCACCGTCTGGGAGGTCCGTAACGGGGCCGTGAGCGTGACGACGGTGGATCCCCTGGACCTCGGCATACCCCGGGCCACCCTTGACGATCTGCGGGGCGGAGATGCCGCCGCCAACGCTGCCGTGGTCCGCAGCGTCCTAGCCGGGGACCGGGGGCCGGTGCGCGACGCCGTCGTCCTCAACGCTGCCGCGGCCCTGGTGGCACTGGATCCCGAGGCCCGGGGGACGCTTTCCGAACGCCTGGCGGCAGGAATCCGCCAGGCGGAGGACTCCATCGATGCCGGCTCCGCCAAGGCCGCGCTGGACCGCTGGATTGAAGTAACCCAGTAGGCCGTATTTTCGGGGTGGAGCGGAGATTTTTACGGCTGCATCCCGGCACCAAATCCAACAAATGAGAGCCCTTTTTCCTCCCGGCCCGGGAGGAAAAAGGGCTCTCATTTTGTTACGGAAGTGTTATCCAGGTGCTGTTGATTCCGGCTGTCAGCTGTCGAAACCGAGCGAAAAAGCCGCGTCCAAATCGTGCTGCGAATAGGCCCGGAAAGCAATCTGCGTGGTGGTGCCGATGACGCCTTCCACCTTGGAGAGCCGGTTGGCGATGGCATCGGCGAGGTCCTCGTGGCGGCGTACGCGGGCGATGGCGATCAGGTCCCATTCGCCGGTGACGGAGTACACCTCGCTGATGCCTTCGATCTCCGAGATCTCCTCGGCACATTCGGGGATGCGGGCGGAGTCGGTCTGGATGAGGACAAAAGCGGTAATCATGGGGGAGCCTTTCATAATGCTGCGGCGGGGCCGCTGCTCTACTGCAGCCGGCGCACTACAGCGAGCCTATCGGACGGCGGCTACGGGCGGACGCGGGCAGCGCGCCGGCGGGCAATAAGTGCCGCTGCCGCCCGGGGAACCAGCAGGAACGCCCCGAGGACGAACAGGGTGACGATGGCAAAGCTGAGGGCGACACCGCCTCCGAAAAGCGCGCGGATGCCAAGGCCGGCCACTACGGTGATGATCCACAGCACAACGCCGCCGGGCCAGAGCCGGGCGGGAGAAAGCCTGCGGCTCAGCAGGGCCCAGCCCGCGAGGCAGGCAACCAGGAACGGTGAGGCGGTGATGAGGATTCCGGCCGGATCGAGCCCGTGCCGGTGCGTGTCGCGGCCCAGTGCGGCGAAAAGGAGAATCAGGACGACGTCGAGGGCCAGGAGCACTGCGGTGCTGCGGGCTGCGCGGCCTGCGCGGGGCGAAGCCGGATGGGGGGACGAGGGGGCGTCAGGGCGAATCACGGATGCTGCTTTCCGGCACCGTTGCGGCGGTGCTCCCGTACGTAAGGTTCCAGGAGTTCGGTGACCCGTGCATTGACGGCCTGCTGCGGTGAGCCGGACTCCAGCTGCTTGGTGGCGCTGTGGACGATGCCATTGATGAGTTCTGCAGTTGCTGCGGGATCCTCGGATCCCAGCTCGCGCAGAGTCCCCACAAGGGGATCCAGCAGCTTCGAATGCATCATGGTGCTTTGGGTGTTGAGTTCCTCGCTGGGAGCCACGGCTGCCAGCGCGTTGCCCACTGCGTGCTCACCCTCGGCGACCAGTGCAATGTTGGTCAGCACGTAGGCGAGGATGCGGTCGGCCGGGTCTGCTTCGGCCTGCATGGCTTCCTCCACCCGCTGGGCCCAGCGCGGAAAGACGTCCAGGACCAATGCATGCAGGAGGTCCTGGCGGGACTTGTAGTACTGATAGGCGCTGGGGCGGGCGAGGCCGGCCAGCGCGGCCACATCGGCCATGCTGGGAGCCTCGCCCGTTTGGGCCAGCAGGGTGCGTGCCGCATCAAGAAGCGCCCGTCGCTGGGCCACACGGTGTTCTGCGACCGTGGGGGCGGTTATGCGGGGCACATGCCCTCCTGTTTGTTGCTCGCTGTGCGTCGTCTAGCTGATCAGGCGTCCGTCAACCATCTCCACTACGCGGTGGCAGTGGGGAAGCACGTCGTGATCGTGCGTCACCATAACTGTAGCAACGCCGCGCTCTGCGGTTTCGCGCGCCAGCAGGGCAACAACTTCCTGGCTGCGGCGCCGGTCCAGGGCGGCCGTCGGTTCATCCACGAGCAGCAGCGGCGGCCGGGTGACCAGGGCACGGGCAATTCCGACCCGCTGGCGCTCACCGCCGGAGAGCTGATCGGGGCGGCTCTTGAGCTTGTGGTCCATGCCCACGGCGGCGAGCAGCTCCCGCGGGTCGAAGCTCTTCTTTCCAAAGGCCATCCGGTGCACGAGCTCCAGCTGCTCGCCGGCGGTCAGCGCGGGAATCAGGTTTCCGGACTGAAAGACAAAGCCGATGTTGCGCAGCCGGAAACGGGCCCGGGCTGCACTGTTCAGCGTTGCCAGGTCCGTCCCGTTGATGGTGATGGTTCCGGAGTCCGGCATCGTCAGGGCGCCGGCCGCTGCCAGCAGGCTTGATTTACCGGCTCCGGAGGGGCCGACGACGGCGACGAGCTCGCCGGGGCGCACTGTGAGGAACACATCATCCAGTGCCTG
The DNA here is from genome assembly GCF_044762205.1 of Arthrobacter sp. NPDC097144. NCBI lineage: Bacteria > Bacillati > Actinomycetota > Actinomycetes > Micrococcales > Micrococcaceae > Arthrobacter > Arthrobacter sp. NPDC097144. Next base: position 415,314 of record NZ_JBIWDW010000002.1, read on the forward strand.
CACAGTGGCGTCGCCGTCACCCAGGGCAAGGCTGGCTCCTTCAATCACCAGTCCAAGAGTGGTGTCCTGCAGGGTTTCGGTTCGCGTGTTCATCGCTGTCCTCCCAGGGCAGCCAGGGGATCAACCCGGGAAATTCGGATAATGGCGGCGGCTGCTCCAACCAGTCCCAAAAGGATGGTCAGGGCAGTCGCCAGGCCAATGGGGCCAGCTTCCAATGCGAAAGGCATGGCGGTTCCGGCCAGGCCTGCACCCATGCCGAGGCCCAGCAGGACGCCAACCGCGGTGAAGCCGACGAGGACAATGGCAGCCTGGGCCAGTCCGTCGCGCAGCAGGTATCCGGTGGAGGCGCCGATGGCACGCAGGACGGCCAGCTCATGCTTGCGCTGGACGGTCCACACGGTGAAGAAAGCTCCAACGACAAGTGCGCAGATGGCGTAGAGGAAAACCTGGATCATCTGCAGGGTCATGGTTTCGGCGCTGTAGCCGGGAGAGGCGTTGAAGGATTCCTTCAACGAAGACGTCACGGTGTGTGCGGCTTCGTCCCCGGCCGGGAAGTCGATGCTCTCCCCGTCTTCGGCAAGGAGGGCAACGGTGCTTGCGGTGTTGAAGTCGGTGGCTGCCGTTTGTGCATTCGTGGGCGCGCCGGGCACTGCGTCGCCGCCGGCAATGTACTGCCAGGTGCTCAGGGGGAGATAGGCCACTGTGACATGTCCGAAGGTCGCCTGGTCTGCCGTGTAACCGACGACGGTGAGCTCCGTCCCGATCCGCTCCAGGGTGACAACCGTGCCCAGTTCCAGGCCCTCGTCCGCCCCGGTGGGGGAGACAACAATCTCATTCGGTGCTGATGCCGCACGGCCCTCACCGATTTCAGGGACGAGGAAGGAGTCGCCGTCGATGCCGAAGAGGGACAGGTCCACCTGGGTGCCGTCGTCGGTGGCGCCGTTCATCATTGAGGTGCCCATCAGGGTGACATCGGCGACGCCGGGCTGTTCGCGCCAGGCCTGTGCCTGGGACTCGTCAACCACGCTTCGGGAAAAGGCGTTGTCGGTCTTGGTGCCCTCATTGAAGGCAAAGGCAGTGGCGGGCATGCTTTTGAGGCCGGAAACGCCGTCATTAACAAGGCCCGATGACAAACCGGACAGCAGGACCATCAGGATGGCGATCAGGGCAATGACGCCACCCATCAAACCAAACCGTGCCCGGGCGAAGCGCAGTTCACGCAGCGCTAGAAACATGGGAAAACTCCGTGGGTTGTGGGATTTTGATGCCGACAACGTGTCGGTATCATGCCAACATAATGTCAGAAACATCCGGTCCGGGGCAACTGCGCCCCGGTTGGCGTGCCCGTTGGCGTGCTGCCGTGGTTGAGGTGCGGCGGCCTCTGGTCCCCTCTGCGCCCGTCTGCTCTCCTTGAGGCATGACCCTGCACCTGCGCGCGGACTGGCATAAGGCCGAGCACTCAAGGTGGCTGAAGTGGATGGTCGGCATCCTGGCTGTGGTCCTGGTTGTTGAGTACGTTGTACTGCCGCAGCTGGTTGGCTCCGGGAATGTGATTTCGGCTCTGCGCGGACTGCCCGTGATCCTGATCCTGCTGGCAGTGCTCCTGGAAACCGTGTCTCTGGCCAGCTACAGCTGGTTGACGCGCGAGGTGCTGGCCGGTGACGCCCGGCCCGGTTTTTTCACGCTGTTCCGGATTGATCTTGCGGACCTCACGGTCAACCACACCGTTCCCGGCGGCGGAACGACGTCGGCCGCTGTCCGCTTTCGGCTGCTCACGCGCTGCGGGGTGCAGCCTGAGGACGCTCTGAGTGCCGCCACCATCCAGGTGGTTGGTGCGAACCTGGTGCTGGCCGGCCTGTTTGGTGCGGCGCTGCTGACTGTCCACGGCAGCTTTGCGGAAGGCCGGTATCTCAGTACGGCCGGAGCCGTGGTGCTGGTGCTGCTGGGACTATCCCTGGCAGCTCTGACGGTGCTGGACCGGCATTTGCCCGGTGCAATCCGGACGGTGCGGGCCATCGCCGGAAAGGTGAGAATTATCTCTCCCGCTTCGGCGGAGCAGTTTGTGCGGACGGTGGCCGCTGAAGTGCAGATGTTCCGGCAGGAACCGCGCCGGCTGGCGGCGGCCGTGGTCCTGGCCGCTGCCCGGTACGTCCTTGATGCGGCCTGCCTGTGGGTTTTCCTCGCAGCCTACGGGCATGTGAGTTCTCCTGCAGAGTTGATGCTGGCCTACTCGCTGGCCTCGCTGGTGGCCCTGGCTCCGCTCACGCCTGGCGGGCTGGGCCTGGTGGAGGGAGTGCTGGTGCCTATGCTCGCCGGCTTCGGAACACCGGGCCACGTTGCCGTTCTCGGAGTGCTCTCCTGGCGCCTGGTGCAGTTCTGGCTGCCCATCCCCGTTGGCGCGCTGGCCTATTTGTCACTGCGGCTGGGGATTCTGGGACGGACGCAGAAGCGGGGGCGGCAACACGGTTGGGGCGGAGCGGGGGTGGGGACACGGGGGTGATATACCCCGGGCCGGGGCGTGCAGGGGGTTTTAGGCCCCCCAGTAGTGGTCGCCCAGCCGGGGGT